>JBDZVF010000598.1:0-3155 GCA_040255575.1 Pseudomonadota bacterium
CAGGCCTGCCTGCTGACGAGCCTCCGGATCCATCGCCGCGTGAGTCATCGTCGCCGGATGCGCCACGAGGCTCTCCACGCCACCGAGGGATTCGGCAAGCGAGAAGCACTGCAAGCCATCCACGAAGGCACGAACGCCATCGTGCCCGCCGGCAATCTCCAGCGTCACGATCGCGCCGAACCCCGTTTGCTGACGGCGCGCGATATCGTGGCCGGGATGCGTCGGCAGACCCGGGTAGTACACCTTCTTCACCACGGGCTGCGTCTGCAGCCACTGCGCCAGGCCGAGCGCATTCTTGCCGTGTGCATCGAGCCGCACGTGCAACGTGCGCAGGCCACGCAGGGTGAGGAAGCTGTCGAACGGTGCACCCGTGATGCCAAGGCAGTTGGCCCACCAGATGAGCTGGTCATGCAGCGCCTTGTCTTTCGCGACGACAGCACCGCCGACCACGTCGCTGTGGCCGTTGAGGTACTTGGTCGTCGAATGGAGCACCAGATCCGCGCCGAGCTTCAGCGGCTGCTGCCAGGCCGGCGAGAGGAAGGTGTTGTCCACCACAACCAGCGCGCCAGCAGCCTTGCCCAACGCGGCGATCTTCTCGACATCCGTGATGCGCAGGAGCGGATTGCTCGGCGTTTCGATCCACAGCAGCGCGGCCGGCTTCGAGAGCGCCGCGCGCACCGCCGCCTCGTCGTTGAAGTTGACGAAGTCGACCTTGCGCTCGCCGCGCTGACTCCAGGCGTTGAAGAGCCGGTACGTGCCGCCGTAGCAGTCGTGAGGCGCGACGATGCGCGAGCCGGCCGGAATGAGATAGCCGACCAGCGTAATCGCAGACATGCCCGTCGACGTGATGACCGCGCCGACTCCCTCTTCCAGCTCCGCCAGCGCGCAGGCCAGCAGGTCGCGCGTGGGATTGCCCGAGCGCGTGTAGTCATACGTGCGCTTCTGGCCGAAGCCGTGGAAGGCGAACGTGGAAGTGAGGTGGATGGGCGGAACGACCGCGCCCGTCTCATCGCACTCGAGGCCGGCGCGCACGGCTTGCGTGCGCTGGTGCAGTTCGCTCTTCGCGTCGTGACTGGACTCGTTATCTTTGGGGCCGCCGCTCATATCGAGACTCCAATCGCGGCGTTGAAGATGGGACGCAACTGTTCGCACTCCTTCAGGAAAGCATCATGACCGTATATCGAAGAGATCTCGTGCAGGCGGCCCGTGGGCAGCCTCGCCACCATCGTACGGACGTCGCTGAGTGGCACGAGCTGGTCTTCCCGAATGGCGACCGCCGCTGTCGGCACGAAGACGCGCGAGGCATCCACGCGATGCAGGTCGATCGATTCGGAAAGACAAAGAAACGATTCGGGACGGGTGCGGGCCGCGTAGTCCGCGCCACGCGCAAAGAGATAATCCTCGACGGGGAAGACGAAGCCCTGCTCGCCTGGCGTGGCGACACCGGCGAAGCGCGCGGCGAACTCCTCGCTGCTGCGATAGGTGGACATGGCGAGCGCACGCGCGAGCTGCACGCCTTCCTTCGACTTGCCCACCTCGAGCCCGAAACGAATGATGCGCCGCTGGACGCTGCGCCAGGCCGTCGCCATCGGGTGCGGGCGATCCGCCGCGCCGATCACCAGCAACTGCGACACGCGTTCGGGATAGCGCTCTCCGAACGCGAGCGCCACCATGCCGCCGTAGGAGCCGCCCGCGATCGCGCGGAGAGACGTGATGCCGAGATGGTCGAGCAACGCGACGAGCACCGCCGCCTGGTCGTAGCTCGAAATGCTGGGGAACGCCTCGCCTTCCTGCGGGCCGGTGGTTTCGCCGCTGCCGCCGAGAAAATCAAAACTCAGCACGCGGAAGCGGTTGGAGTCGAGCGGGCATCCCGCGCCTGCAATCTGGCCCCACCAGGCCTGCTTCGGATCCTCCGTGGTGCAGACGCGGCGGTTGGCCGAGATGCCGCCGAGGGCGCAGACCACCGGCGCGTTCTGCGGGCCGACGATGCGCCAGGCGACCTGGACGTTCGCGAGCTTCCCGCCGTGATAGAGCGACATCGCACCCGGCATCGCCAGCACGCCCTCGTGGGCGAGAATGTCCGCAGCGTGCGCACGCGCGTGCGTCTGGTGTGAACCAGACCGCGACTTGCTGGGAACCGGTTTCAGCGAGGCGTTCATGGGATGCTCCGCAGTCATCAGCCAATCCAATCGGCTCATCGTGACTCGCAGAGCACCCGCGGTGAGGCGGGTTCGAGTTGTGTCCATCGACCGCGCTCGCGCGGAGGCTACACAACCTGCTCATCTGCCGACCCTCGGAATTGACGAGGGGGGTCGCAGGAGTTGGCACCTTTCCAGACGGGTTAGGTCTGGCGGTTGCCCCGGCTTCAAAGGGCCTTTCCCTCAGCCGGTCTCGATGAGTGGGGCGGGAGTCTAGAGTCGCAGCCAGTGGCGCGTCAATGATTTGCGCCTGAGCACATTGTTTTTGGTTATGTGACTGGCAGCGTTGTTGATTTATGTAAGCGCCCTCCGGTCCCCCGGCGACACAGCGCCTCCCCAGGACCGTCCCCGGCGGCAGCTAGGACTCGACTCCCGAGAGCGGTGCGGCCACCTCCTCCAACGGCCGGCGCTCGGCAGCCACCGCCAGCCACCAGGCCAGAACCCCTGCCAGCAGCATCAGGCTCGCCCCGAAAGCGTATCCCCCGGCAATGGATGCCGGGTTGCCGCTGCCGATCAGCGTGCCGAACACCCAGGGCGCGGCCACCCCGCCCAGGCCTGTTCCGAGCGCGTAGAAAACGGCGATCGCCAATGCCCGAACCTCGAGCGGAAAGCTTTCGCTCACGGTCAGATAGGCGGAGCTCGCCGCGCACGAGGCGAAAAAGAACACGACGGAGAACGCCGCCGTGAGGGTGATGGCGGTGAGCGAGCCATTCACAAACAGCAGCGCCGTTCCACCCAGCAACAACCCCGAGAGGGCATACGTCCCGGCGATCATCCGCCGCCGCCCCCAGTGATCGAACAGCCAGCCGAGCGCGAGCGGCCCGATGAAGTTCGAAATGGCGAACGGCACGATGTAGAGCCCCGCCTCGCTCGCTGGAACCCCGAAGAACGTCGCCAGCACCAGCGCGAACGTGAAGAAGATGGCGTTGTAGAAGAACGCCTGCGCCGCCATCAGCA
>JBDZVF010000079.1:0-17312 GCA_040255575.1 Pseudomonadota bacterium
GATACCAGCGCGGATCGCGCACAGCTTGCCGGCCGTCACCCGCGGCCGCACCACACTCACGGCGATCTTGTCCGTCTTCGAGACGCGGACTCCCCCATTCTCGTCGGTGATGTAGCGCCGCCGGTCCTCGGCGGCCACGAGCGGACGCACGATGGCGCTGAAACTGCGATAGGCCTCGAACGCGAACCAGGCCCACACGAGATCGATCGCCTCGTTCAGCGCGATGCTGGTCTTGCCCCGGCGCTGATCGAGGGCGCGCTGCAAGCCTTCCTGCAACGGCTGAAGCGGCGTGGTCAGCTGCCGCTCGAGCACATGGGCGTCGAGGTCCTCGATGCGATTCACGGCGTCGCGAAACGCCTGCGCGTAGGCATTGGGAAAGGGCGTGCGAACCTGAGTCTCGATGGCGCGCGCACGAGCGTAGATGTCGTACACCAACACCCTGCCTGCCGGCCGGCCCGCGTTCGCAGTACGCCGGCGTTGCTGCAAGGACTGACGCGTGGCGTAAGCCGAGACCGGATCGCCCGCGACCATCTGCAAGGCGGAGAGATTGGAGAGATAGCGATCCTGATCGTTCTCCTGATAGACGGGCAGCATGCGCTGGGCGAGGTCGCGCATCGCCGCCGGCAACGCGGGATCGGTCGCGCTCGCGGGCGGGCGGAAGTCGAAATCCTGCGCGCACGCAAATGAGGGCGCGACGGCGAGCGCCACCAGCAGGAGAATTTTCGAAACGAAGAGCTTCATTGCGTGTCGCGGACGGACTCGCGTGCGTCCCGCGCCCCTTCCTTGTAGCCGTTCTCGCCCCCGGCCCTCCTCAACTGCAGCACCCGCGAGAAGAGCGGCAGATGCATGTGCGCGGCCCGGCCGATGTGCACGACCGTGGTGCGCTGAAAATCGTGCGTGAAGATGTCGATGACCCGTTCGAGCGTCGCATCATCCAGCGAGGCGAACGTGTCGTCGAGCAAAACCCAGGGAGGAGCCTGCAACACCACGCGCGCCAGCGCGAGAGCCAGCTGCTCGTCCTGGCTGAGATCGCGGTCCCAGCGATGGGTTTCATTGAGCTTGGGAACCAGCCGGCCGAGACCTATGCGTTCCAGTGCCTGCACGTAATTGCTTTCTTCGAAACGATCCGTCTTGAGCGGGTACGCGAGGACCTCGCGCAGCGTGCCACGGGGCAGATAGGGCGTGCCGCGCGGCACGTAAAGAATGGTCTCACCCTTCGGGCGGATGATGCGGCCGCTGCCCCAGGGCCAAAGGCCCGCGAGCGCCCGGAAGATCGGCGTCTTGCCCTCGCCCGGCGCGCCACAGATGAGCACATGCTCGCCCGCCTTGAGGACCACGTTCCGATCCTGGAACATCTCGCGCCCGACCGGCGAATCCACCTGCACGTCCTCGAGCGTCATCGAGCCCGGCGGGCCTTCTTCGTAGCTGATGCGGCTCTTGAAGTCACGCTGCATGTCGGTGGCGACGAGCGCCTGGCGGAAGTTCGCCACGCGCAGGAGCGTGGCGCGCCAGTCGGCAATGGCGCTGAAATTGTCGACGAACCATCGCAGCGAGCCCTGGGCCTGCGTGAACGCGGCCGCTGCCATCATCATGCCGCCGAAGGTGGTCTTGCCGCTGAAGTACAGCGGCGCGGCAACGAGGATCGGTGCGATGCCGGTGATCCAGCCGAAACCGGCCGTCACCCAGGTGAGATTGGTGAGGCCGCGGGTGAGCCGCTTGAGCGCGGTCATCACGCTGCCGAGGTGCTGCTCCACTCGCCTGCGCTCGTCGGCCTCGCCTTCCGCGAGCGCGATGCCGTCGACGTGCTCGTTGATGCGGACCAGGGAGAAGCGCAGGTCCGCCTCGCGCGCGTAACGATCCGCGTTCCGGCGAATGAGACTGCGCCCGACGATGTAGCTCAGCAGCGAGCCGATGAATGCATACGAGATAGCGGCCCACAGCATGAAGCCGGGCACGCGATAATCGGTGGTGCCGATGCGGATCTCGAAGTCGTTCGAGATGTTCCACAACACGCCGGCAAAGCTCACGAGCAGGACCGACGCACGGAACAATCCCACGGACAGGTCCGTGGACAGGTCGCAGAGCTTGTGCGCGTCCTCGCTCATGCGCTGATCCGGGTTCACGCCCATCGGGCCGCCGGTGGTCGCCAGCCAGAAGGCGCGTCGGGGCACCATCCAGAGCGCGAGCAAGTCGCGCGTCAGTCCGTCGCGCAGGCGGTACTTCGTGGTTTCGGTGAGCCAGCGCTGGGCGACATCGAGCACCAGCAGCGTGCTAACGATCCCCGCCCAGACGCCGAGCTGGTACAGGAAGTCGTTGAGATCGCGGCGGGACAGCGCATCGTAGAACGGCTTGTTCCAGCGGTTCAGGACGATCTGGCCGTACGTGTTGATGAGGATGGCCGCGACCAGGATGGCGACCAGGAAGATGATCTGCTTGCCCACCGGCGACCCGAAGATCGCGCGGAAGATCATGCCGGTCTGGCGAACCGCGCCGGCTCGCGCGGCCTGCTCGAACTCCGAGGCGGCGTAGACGTCCGTCTTGTCGGTCATCGCTCCGCCACCGCCCGGCGCGCCGTCACACAGGAGATGAAGGCCGCGTAGCTCCACGCCAGGTGTTTGGCGGAAGTCTGCTCGCCGGTACGCTGATCGAACTGCTCGGACAGGTCGCCGCTCGGCGGCGTGAAGGCGCGGGTGGTTTCGAGGAAGCCATCGCCGTGCGCGATCCACTTGCTACGCTCCTCGCATCCGGGAGCATGCGCCGCCGCGGCGAGATAGCAGAACTCGGAAGCGCCGAGCGTGGAGAAATAGTAAGCGCCGCCCGAGTAATACACATCGCCCGGGTAGCGGCCCATCGCGGGAGCGCGGTCTTTCGGGCGCTGATGATTGATGGCGTACGCCGAGCCGAAGAGCGCTTCGAGCCGCTCGAGCGTGGCGTGCATCCGCGGATCCCGCGCGGTGTGAACATCACCCTCGCCGCCTGCATGCACGGCGCTGAGGATCACCGCGATATCGAGCTCCTTGGTCGACTTCGCGCCCTCGGGCAGGATGCGCGAGGTGTAATAGCCAGCCGCCTCACGCCAGAATCCATCGAGCATGCGATAGATCGCCTGCGCTTCGGCACGCATGGCCTCCGACCCGAGCTCCTGGCCGCCCTCCGTGAGCGCGGCGGCCGAGACACGCAGCGTGTAATAGTGATGACCCGACTCTTCTTCCCAGATGTCGAACGACGGCTCGCGCCAATGCTTCGCGGTGAAGTCCAGATCGCGCTGGAGCAGTTTCAGCGCGTCGGCCGTCACCTTGTGCCTGCGCATCCACTTCAGAACCGCGAGCGCGCGCAGCGGCGGCCCGTCGTGTTGGGGGCGCGCCCACCTCGAGATGTCGATCGTGCCGTTCGGGTTCACGCGCGTGTCGGCGGACACCGCATGCCCACGCACGTTCGCCAGCTCTTCATCCGGGCGCAGGTACTTCTTGAAATCGGGCGATACCTTCTCGCGCCAGGCCGGGGCCATGACGAGGGAGCGACCGTCGAGCTGATCGAGCGAGAGGCTGAACTGCACGAAGTCGGCGAAATGCCGAAGCGCTTCCTCCCCCATGCGGCCCGCCTCGAAAAGGAGCCGCACGGCGTCGATCACGACCGCGGAGTCGCGAAACCAATGAAAGAAATAATCCGGATCGGGGTCGTAGGCCGCGCGCACCGGCGAGGCGATGATGGAGCCCGCCACCGGGCGCACGCTCTGCCCGAATCCAGGGCGCTCCTTCACCAGGTCCACCGCGGAAACGCTGGTCATCATCGCGGCGGCGGCATGCCGGTACTCGCGATCGAGCCATTGCTCCAGCTCTCGCGTCACCGCCGGCGTGCCCCGGAGCGTGCCTGATCCAGATACGGGCTTCGGAAGCCGAGGCGGCGCAGGCCCGCCTGCACTTCCGGCACGGTCATGAAGAGCTTCCACAAAAGGCCGGTGCGATGGTTCTCCATCATGACAATGATGGGCCCCTGATCGATGGCCAGGAAAGTATCTGCGTACCAGTTCTGGCTTTCGCAAAAGGCATCGACGAAGCCGAACGGACCCCACACCAATTCCCCATGCCGCTCGAGCAGGTGGCGCAGCACGGCCATCGCTTCCGCGGGCAGGTAAGGCAGGCTCGACAGCGCCGCGGTCGGCGCGATGGTGCCGTCGTCGTTGTCGGGCGCATGTGCAGCGTAGCCGGCCGGGTCATCGCTCGCCGTCAGCCCCCAGCAGTGTTCGCCGTACCCTTTGAAGTTGCCCGGATTGGCCACGCAATGTGCCCGATTGATGCGCACGTGACGCACGTTCTGTTCCCAGTAGTCCGCGTTCCGGTCCTTCAGGCCGCGCGGATCGAGGCCGCAGAACGAATAGTGACTGAAGAACAACGGGCCGCCGTAAGGCATGCCCAGCGGCAACTTGATGCCGTAATAAGACTTGCCGTTGCGAAACGAGCGGCCATGCGCCCAGCCCTTGTGATAGACCGCCGGCTCGATGGCATAGCGGGGCGATGACGCCGCCAGCACATAGGTGATGAGGCACTCGTTCCAGCCGTGAATCGGGTGATTCATCGACCAGCCGTTGTTCGGGCTCCAGTGCCAATAGAGCACTTTCTGGCCGTCCTGGGTGAACCAGTCCCACTCGACGTCGTGCCACAGGATGTTGATGAGCGAACGCGCCGCGGCTTCCTCCGGCGTGTCCCGATCGAAATACTGGCGCGCGCAGAGCAGGCCCATGAACAGGAACGAGGTCTCCACGAGATCCGCCGCATCATCCTTGCGCCAGAAGGGGATGGTCTCGCCCGTGCGGCCATCCATGAAATGCGGCAGCACGCCGTGGTAGCAGCGGGCTTTCATCAGGAGGTCCAGCATCTGCCGCAGACGCGCGAGCGCTTCATCCCGCGTGACCCAGCCTCGCTCGGCCGCGACGATCAGCGCCATGACACCGAAGCCCGAGCCCCCGATGGCGACCTTGTCGTCGGCTGGCGTCATCGCGCCGACGCGACGATCGTAAGCAAGCCCGCTGACCGGATGCGCCCCCTCCCAGAAATAGCGGAACGTCTGGCGTTGCACGACTTCCAGCAGGGCCTCATCGGGGAGTGCGGCCAGGCTCGCGGCGCTCATGCGCGTACGGCTACGTTTGCTGCTGGCCGGCCCCGCCCGGAGGGCCACATTCGACTTCGCCAAAACCGCTCCTTTATTCTCGCGGATCGCGAATAATCCTAGCGCTTTTTGATGTGGCGGGCCCGATAGCCTCGATGAGCAGAATCGACAAGCTGATGAGCGAGATGACGCTGGCCGAGAAGCTCGGGCAGCTCACCATGACGGCCGCCGGCTACGCGGTGACGGGGCCCGTCATCGCGGGCGACTCCACCGAGTCGATCCGCAACGGCACGCTCGGCAATCTGCTCAACCTCGTGGGCGCAAAGTCGATTCACGACATGCAGCGGATCGCGGTCGAGGAGTCGCGGCTCGGCATTCCGCTCCTCATCGGGCTCGATGTCATACACGGGCACCGCACGCAGTTTCCGGTGCCGCTCGCCGAAGCCGGCACATTCGACCCGCGCCTGTGGGAGCTGACGGCGCGCGAAGCAGCGCGGGAAACCTCGGCCGATGGGCTCGCGATGACCTTCGCGCCGATGCTCGATGTCTCGCGCGACCCTCGCTGGGGCCGCACGGTCGAGGGGCCCGGGGAGGACCCCTGGGTCGCGGCTCAGTTTGCGCGCGCGAAGGTGCGCGGTTTCCAGGGCGAAGATCTCGCGGCGGCCGATTCGATCGCGGCCACGGCGAAGCACTTCGTGGCTTACGGGCCGGTGACCGCGGGCCGCGATTACGCGCCGGTCGATATCTCCGAACGCACGCTGCGGGAAGTGCATCTGCCTGCGTTCGTCGCAGCCATCGAAGCGGGAGCGGTGGCGATCATGCCTGCGTTCACCGATCTCGCCGGCATTCCGATGACGGCGCACAAGGCATTGCTTCGTGACTATCTGCGCGGCGAGCTCGGGTTCGATGGCGTGCTGGTGAGCGACTACAACGCCATCCGCGAGTTGCTTCTGCACGGGGTGGCCGGGGACATCGTGGACGCTGCCGTGCTGGCGCTGAAAGCTGGTGTCGACATCGACATGATGGCGGGCGCTTATCGCGAGGGCCTGCCGGTTGCGCTCGACCGCGGGCTCGTGACGATGGAAGAAATCGACGAATGCGTGCGTCGAGTGCTGCGCCTGAAGGAGCGGCTCGGGCTTTTCGAGGATCCGTATCGGCGCGGCACGATCCAGGAACGGGTATCGACGGTGACGGAGCGGCGGCGCATCGCGCGCGATGTTGCGACTCGTTCGATCGTGATGATGAAGAACGCGGATGACACGCTGCCCTTGCCGGAGTCCACGCGCCGTGTGTGCGTGATCGGCCCACTGGGCGATGCCATGCGCGAGATGCGCGGCCCCTGGGCTGCTGCCGGTTACGAGGAGCCCAGCGTTACCGTGCTGGCGGGCCTGCGCGCGGCGATGCCTCACACGGAGGTGGTGTTCGCCGAAGGCGTGACGATCTCGGGAACGGATCGGGCGGGCATCTCCGCCGCGGTGGATGTTTGCGGCAGCGGTGTGGATGCCATCGTGCTGTGCCTCGGCGAAGCTGCGGAGATGAGTGGTGAAGCCGCCTCTCGCGCTTTCCCCGAGCTGCCGGGCGAGCAACGCGCCCTGGCGGAAGCGGTTCTGGACCGTGCGCGGAAGGATGGAACGCGAGTGATCGCGGTGCTGTTCTCCGGCCGGCCGTTGATCGTGCCGTGGCTCGCGGAGCGCGTTCAAGCGCTGCTCGCGGCATGGTTTCTGGGCACGGAAGCAGGCAACGCGATTGCGGACGTGCTCACCGGCCGCGTGTCGCCGAGCGGGCGCACGCCGATCACGTGGCCACGCGCGCTCGGGCAGGTGCCCATCTTCTACGGCCAGCGCAACTGCGGGCGGCCGGAGAGCGCGACGGACCATTTCACGAGCAGGTATCTCGACTCGCCGAACTCACCACTCTTTCCCTTTGGCCATGGGCTAACGTACGGGCGGTTCACGCTTTCGAATCTGCGCGTGACGCCGGAGAGCGCGACGGAGCACGAGATCCTCGAAGTGACGGTCGATGTGACCAACGAGGGCGCGCGCGCGGCGGAGGAGACGGTGTTTCTCTTCGTCCGCGACAAGGTGGCGAGCGTTGCGCGGCCGGTGCTCGAGTTGAAGGGGTTTGGGAAGATCTCGTTGCAGCCGGGCGAGCGCGGGACGGTGCAGATGGCGCTGCCCGTGACGGAACTGCGATTCCCTGGGGTGGATTTGAAGCCCGTATTCGAGCCGGGAGAAGTGGAGATTCTGGTTGGGCCGAGCGCGGATCGGGCGCTGCTCCACTCTGGGCGGGTGACCTTGCGTAGAGGGTGACCTACGTAGCGGATGACCTTACGACCGGTGACCTTACGACCGGTGACCTTACGGACCTTACGACCGGGTGACCTTGCACAGCCCGCGGTTGTCCTCCCAGCCGCCCGGCGATTGAGGGCCTCTTGGCCGGCTCCGCCGCGCTACCCGCCTCCCCGCGGCCACAACTGCAGGAAGCAATCGAGAATCGTCGCGTGATCCTCGAACATCTGCTCCTCCATTGCCGGTAACTCCGCGATGGGCACCCAGCGAGCTTCCTTCGCGTCATCGCTTCCCTGCACTTCCGGCAAGCGCGTATCACCCAGATCGAAGTGGAACGCCTGCGTGACGATGCGCCCGCGCACGCTCCGCAACGGATGATCGAACACCGCCTGCCCGCGAAGCGCGCTCTTCATGCGCACCGGCATCGCCTTGAATCCCGTCTCCTCGGCGAGCTCGCGCAATGCCGCCGAGTAAAACCGCTCGTTGGTATCGAGGAATCCACCCGGCAGCGCCCACAGCCCGTGCCCAATCTCCCCGCCGCGCCGGATCAGGAGCACGTGCCCGTTTGCGGTCAACACCGCGTCCGCCGTCAGCGACACCGGCGCGGTCCATTTCTTCTTGTACTCGAGGACGGCCTTATGCTCGGCCGCCATCTTTCGATACGCCGGCAGGTGCACCCAGGCCTCCAGGTACGCCTTCACGCCAGGCTCGACATAGCTGCCGATGGCGGCGAGCGCCGCTGCGTGATCCTCCACCCCGAAGTAGATTTCACGCAGGTCCCTTGAGCTGATGTCGTACTCCGGCTCGATCTCGAGCAGCGACCAGCCGGGAAAGTTGTCCAGGTAATAAGACGTGTAGTCCTTCTTGAAGCCCACGATCGCGATTCGATCCCCATGCGAGGAAAGCTTGCTCACACCTTCGCGCACGGCTTCGCCCCAGCGATCATCGTCGAAATAGTCGCGCACTGGCAGAAATGCGACGCGCGCCCGCTCCTCCGGTGACAGCGCCGCTTCGAACTGCTGCTGACGCTCCTGCCAGGTGAAGGGATTGCGTGGATCTCGCGCGCGCCATGCGGAGCCAATGACGACCACGACCTTCGGAGCAACCGCAAACGCAGCTCGAAGCAGAGTGCTGTGACCTCGCTGCAGGATCTGCCATCGGCCAATCAGCACCGCGACGTCTGCTGTCATCGCTTCATTCATTTTCTTTCCTCAGTACTTCGCGGCGATCGGCACCTGACGACCGCTGCCAAACGCCCGCGCGCGCACTCGCAAGATGGGCGGCGCCTGGCGTCGCTTGTATTCGCTGCGCCCGATCATCCTCTTCACCCGTTCGATGAGGGCGCGCCCTTCCGCACTGGCTGAAAGGCGCGCCACTTCAGCTTCGGCGCGCGCCCGCTCGCGATCGGCGAGCCGGTCGCCCTCGATCAGCACTTTCAGGATCTCATCCAGCACCTCATAGGGAGGCAGGCTATCCGTGTCTTTCTGGCCCGGCGCGAGCTCGGCGGAGGGTACCTTTTCAATGATGGTACGCGGGATCAGCTGACGCCCCGCCATATCGTTGAGATGACGCGCGAGCTCGAACACCTCGGTCTTGTACAGATCCCCGATGAGCCCGAGACCACCGTTCGTGTCACCGTACAACGTGCAGTATCCCACCGAGATTTCGCTCTTGTTTCCCGTGGCGAGCAGGAGGTGACCGTAGCTGTTCGAATACTCCATCAGCACGACACCACGAATGCGAGCCTGCAGATTCTCGAGCGCGAGCCCTTTGAGCGCATCGCCCGTCGTCTGCTCGAACTGCGCCGTGTAAGCGCTCACGAGCGCGCGGATCGGGTGCGTGAGGAGCTGGATGCCGAGATTCCGGCACAGCACCTCGGAATCGGAAACGCTGCCCGCGGTCGAGTATTCGGAGGGCATGGTGATCGCAGTAACGTGGTCGGGGCCAAGCGCCTCCACGGCCAGGGCCAGCGTGAGCGCTGAATCGATGCCGCCTGAGGAGCCCACCACCGCCTGGGTAAATCCGCAGCGGCGCGCATAGTCCCTGAGCCCCAGCACGATCTGGCGCCGATAGAACTCACTGGGTGAGAGCGCCCCGCAGGGGCCCGGCGGGAGTGCTCCGCCATTCGCGTCCTGGAACTTCGGTGTCTGCGGGTCGAATGCGAGCGTCGCGATCGTCGGGACAAAGCGCTCGGCTTCGAACACCACGCCGCGCGCGGGCTCCACGGCGAACGATCCGCCGTCATAGACCAGCTGGTCCTGCCCGCCCACCTGGTTCACATGGATGAGTGGCAGGCCGTGACGCGCGCTCGCTTTCGAGAAGATCTCGTGGCGTTGCTCCCGCTTGCCGATGTTCGACGGGCTCGCGTTGATCGAGATCACGAGATCGGGCGCCGCGTCCGCGAGCCGCTGGAACGGGTTCACCCGATAGTCCTGCTCCGCATCGTTCCAGCCGTCTTCGCAGATCAGGAAGCCGACCTGCACGCCGCCCATGCGTAGCACGCAGGAAACGTCCGGCCCGGGCTCGAAATGCCGATGCTCATCGAAGATGTTGTACGTTGCCAGAAGCTGCTTGTGACAGGTGAGCGCCACTCGACCACCGTAGAGCACGAGCAGGCTGTTATGCAGGCGTTTGCCGACGCCGGCGTTCGCCGTGGGCGCACCCACCACCCAGTAAAGGCCGGGCGTTTCATTCGACGATGCGATCAGGCCCCGCAGCGTCACGTCCACGCGCTCGCGAAACGCCCTGTCATCCAGCAGATCGCCCGGGTAGTAGCCGGTTAGCGAGAGCTCCGGGAACGCGACAACCGTTGCGCCCTGTGCGAGTGCCGCCTTCGCCGCTTCGCGCATGAGCGCGGCGTTGCCCTCCATGTCACCGATTGTCGGGTTGAGCTGAGCCATCGAGATCTTGAACATTGAACACCTGCCGCAGGTACGCGAGGAAGGTCTGGTCCGCGCACAGAGCCTTCCCCGGTGAGTCGGAAAGCTTCGCCACCGGCTGTCCATTGCAAGAGACGAGCTTCATCACGATATTGAGTGCGGGAATGCCCACATCGTTCGTGAGATGCGTGCCGATGCCGAAGCCGCAGGGCACGCGGTCGGCAAAATGCGTGTAGAGCGCGAGCGCTTTCTGCACGTCCAGGCTGTCGGAGAAGACGAGGCGCTTGGTGCGCGCCTCGATTCGCAGCTTGCGATAGTGCTCCAGCGCCTTCTCGCCCCACTCCACCGGGTCGCCCGAATCGTGGCGCAGCCCCTCGAAGAGCTTCGCGAAGTACAGGTCGAAATCCTTCAGGAACGCGTTCATGCCGACCACATCCGTCAGCGCGATGCCCAGGTCGCCGCGATATTCCTGAACCCAGTTTTCCAGCGCCGCGCGCTGGAACTGCCGCAGCTGCACGCCCACCGCCTGGAAGGTTTGCAGATACTCGTGCGCCATGGTGCCGATAGCCACGACACCGTGCTTGCGCGCCAGATGCACGTTGGAGGTTCCCTTGAAGAACTGCGGGAGCCGCGCCGTGAGCGTGCCGATCACCTCGTCGTGCCAGACTCGCGAGAAGCGGCGGCGAGTGCCAAAGTCGAAGAACTCGAAGGGGAATGCGCGCATGTCGTCGAACGATTCGAGGGTGGCGACCTTGCGGGCAAGACGCCGCCGCGCTTCCGCGAGCGCCGGCTGCTGCGCGAAGTGGCGGAAATACAGCTCGTTGACGATGGCGAGCGCGTAGATCTCGAAACCCATCACGTGAATCTGCGGGCCCCGGGCCACGATGATGAGCTCGTCGGCCTTGGTTTCCACGCTGATGTAGCGATGCTGGAAACGGAAGATCCGCAGGTAGTCGACGAAGTCGGGCCTGATGTAGCGCTTGCTGGCGAGATACGCGAGCTCATCTTCTGCGAAGGAGAGTGAGCAGAGGTGGTTGATCTGGGCCTCCACCTCGGAGGCAAGACGTGCGAGGGGATACTGCGGCTCGTTGCGGCAGATGAAGCGGTATTCGGCCTGGTTGGCGGGAAAGGAGTGGAGGAACGGCTGCCACATCGTGAACTTGTAGAGATCCGTGTCGAGCAGGGACTCGATCACCGGAATGAATCTGTCGCTCACGAGAAGCCCTCCGCGCGGGTCATCCGGCGCACGCCTTGCGCGGCGGGCGTTGTGACCCCCGGGTCCCCAGCATGCAGTGTACCGGCCAGACTGCTGGAGACCGGGGGCGCGCGGCGAGTGCGCGCTTGCGGCCGTCGTGCGTATGCTCAAGAGCAAGGCCCGGCTGGAAAGCCCGTCTCGCGAGCCAGACGCGTTTGCCCGTGCGGTCGAGACGCCTACCCGTCGCTACCAATACGCTGCGCCAGGACGGTTGCAGATTGTGCCGCGGCAGCGCATGCGGCAGTGAATGTGCATTTTCTCGTGCATCGCCACGCTGCCAACTCCTGCAGACGGGCACACCTAGAGCACGTCACTAGCCGCGACAACAGCTCTTCGATCTCATCGTCGAGCGGAACGCACGCGTGCGCGCTGAGCACTGCAGCGACTGCGCACAATGTTCTCTTCTCGATACATCTCTCTCGATTCGTACAAACGTGCTCGTAGACGCTGGCTTTTGTTGAGCGGATACTGCCGCCAACGGAGTCCTCGTTCTGAATGACTCTCAACAATTCTTTGAGCCAGGTGGAAACATGCACGGGAATGTGGCCACGCCCCTGTGCCTTGAAGACCAGATCATCGAGAACCAACCCATGGAACCCAGCATCGGGGTAATCGGAAACGAGATCGCGCATCTGAGAAGCGACGTCAATGAACTGAAGGAGGGAATGAAGACCGTCAACGTTGTCCTCGGGGAACTGACGAACGGCCAAACGCAGTTGAGCGGTGCTATCGCCACGGTGCGCGCTGAGATCGGCACCCTGCGAGCCGAGATGCGCGCTGAGATGACCACCATCCGAGCCGAGATACGCGGTGAGATGGATACCATTCGAACTGAGACAGGCGCAGAGACGTGCAGCATTCGAACCGAGATGGGCGCGCTCCGAGCGGAGGTGGGCATTCTCGGAAAACAGATCGACGCACGCATTGCTGGCCTGGAAACAAAGATCATCAAGTGGGTGATAGGAACAGGGATGAGCTGCGCGGGCCTGGCGTTCACCTTTGCCAGACTGCTCAGATAAAGACGCGCCGCGAATCATCCGGCGAGGACGAACTCCCCTCCCATGCTGGCGCGCGCGGGGCGCCGTTCCGTTGACCGTACGGGCACCGCAGTAGGGGGCTGCGGGGAGAGCGCACATTGGGGGTTGAAAGGTTGCTGCCCCACCACCGCCGCGCTGCGCGGAGGGCCGCACGCCTACCTCCAATCCCTCTGCCTAGATCACGCCGCCGGCCGTCCGGATGGGCCGCCGTCGGCGCGTCAAGCCTCACCGCACCTATGTGACCGACTTGGCAGAAAAAAGTGGACACGCAAGTGGACACAAGTGCGTCGGATTGCTGAGTGCAACCGCGTATTCCGCATATGCTCCGTGCCGTATTACGCGCCCGGAATTTCGGTGCGGAGGATGTCGATGAGATTGAAGTGCACTGGGAGGTTCCTGACGGCACTCGCGGTCGCGGGCCTCGGGACTATTGGCACGATGAGTGCGGCGACGGATGCCGCGCCGGCTTCTGTGGCACCGGCGTCTGCCCTGCCGACTTCCGCCCAACCGTCCGAGGGCCATACCCACTGGGAACTGGTCGAGAACTACTGCTTCAAGTGCCACAACACCACGGATTGGGCCGGCGGTGTGGCCTTCGACACCATGTCCGCAGAGGCCGTCCCCGAGGACGCCGAGGTCTGGGAAACCGCCATCAAGAAGCTCCGGAGCGGCATGATGCCCCCTCCGGGCAACAAGCAGCCCGAGCGCGCCGCCGTGGCGAGCATGATTTCCTGGCTGGAAAACACGCTGGACAAAGCCCAGGCCACACCCTACGCCGGCCACGTGCCGCTGCGCCGCCTGAACCGCCGCGAATACGCCAATGCCGTGCGTGACCTGCTGGACCTCCACATCGACGCCGCCACCTGGCTGCCGCAGGACCCGTTGAAGGACGACTTCGACACCAACGCTGAACTGCTGCGGGTGACTCCGGCGTTCATGGACCAGGCAGTCACCGCGGCACGCGCGCTGGCGCTGCAGGCGGTGGGCGATCCGAAGTCCGTGCCGCTCGAGACCACCTATGGCACCCCGGCAAACATGATCCTGTCGTTGGCCGCCGCACCCGCCATGGGCTCGGGCAACCAGCAGCGCTACAAGGACGGCATGCCCTTCGGCACCCGCGGCGGCATGAGCGTGGAGCACAACTTCCCGGCCGATGGCGAATACATGCTGACCATCGGCGATATGGCCCTGGCCCGCACGGTGCCGAACATGGAGTTCGAGAACACCGTGATCGCGCTGCTGGATGGCAAGGAGTTCTGGCGCACTGAGATCGGTGGCGAGGAAGACCACAAGGCCATCGACCAGAAGCTCGATGACGCGGTCTCCAGGATCAACGGCCGCCTCAAGGACATCCGCTTCCAGGCCACGGCCGGCCAGCACACGGTGGCTGTCACGTTCCTGCGCCGTAGCTATGCGGAAGACGACGCGCGCACCCTGCAGTACCAGGCCAGCGACGACCGCCGTTTCGCGAATCTGCTGGAGGGTGGCCAGCACCGCGTGCAGGCCGTGCACGCGTTCCACATCAAGGGCCCGGTGAAGATCACCGGGATGAGCGATTCGCCCACCCGCAAGAAGATCTTCATCTGCAAGCCGGCAAGCCCCGCCGAGGAGAGGCCCTGCGCCGAGAAGATCGTCAGCAATCTCGCGGAGCACGCCTTCCGCCGCCCGGTGAAAGAAGAGGACCTCACCCCGCTGATGCGCTTCTACGACCGCGCGAGCAAGACCGACGGCTTCGAGGCCGGTGTGCGTGAGTCTCTGGCTGCGATCCTGGCGAGTCCGCTCTTCCTGTTTCGCGCCGAAGCGGCGGTCGAGCAGGGCACGCGCGCACTCAACGACCTGGAACTGGCCTCGCGTCTGTCCTTCTTCCTCTGGAGCAGCCTGCCGGACGATGAGTTGCTGAGCCTTGCGAAGAAGAACGAGCTGTCGAAACCCGACGTGCTGACGGCGCAGGTCCGCCGCATGATGGCCGACCCGAAGGCCATCTCGCTGACGCGGGACTTCGCCTTCCAGTGGCTCAACGTCGCCAAGCTCGACGTCATCGTTCCCTCGGCAGCGCTCTTCAACTACGCGAGCGGCGTCTACGACCCGCGCCCGGCGTTCAAGAAGGAACTGGAGCTGTTCATGGACAGCATCCTGCGCTCCGAGCGCCCGGTGACGGACCTGCTCACCGCCGATCACACCTACCTGAACGAGCAAGTCGCACTGATCTACGGCAGGGAAGACATCCGCGGCAACGGCTTCCACAAGGTGACGCTGAAGGACCCCAACCGCTTCGGTCTGCTCGGCAAGGGCGCCGTGCTGATGCTCACCGCGAATCCGAACCGTACTGCCCCGGTGCTGCGTGGTGCCTGGATCATGGAACGCATCCTCGGCACGCCGCCGGCGGTGCCGCCGCCGAACGTGCCGGACCTGAGCGAAACCGCGAAGGGCAAGCCCGCCACAGTGCGCGAACAAACGGAAATGCACCGCCAGAATCCCACCTGCGCCAGCTGCCATGCCGTGATGGATCCGCTGGGCTTCGCGCTGGAGAACTTCAACACCGTGGGCGCCTACCGCACCGTCGACCCGCAGTACCACCTGCCCATCGACTCGAGGGCAACCATGCCGGACGGCACGGCCCTCAATGGACCGGCGGACCTGCACAAGGCGCTGGCCGCACGCGGCGACCAGTTTGCGCAGATCATCACCGAGAAGCTGATGACCTATGCGGTAGGCCGGCACATCGACTACCACGACATGCCGACCGTGCGCCGGATCGTGCGTGAGGCCAAGGCGCACGACTACACTTTCGAATCCATCGTGATGGGCGTCGTGAACAGTGATGCGTTCCGTCGTCGTGCCCCGGCGGCACCGCCGCCGACCACCACCACCGCGCAGGTTTCTTCCGCGAAGAGCGATGCATCAGCTCGTTGAAGGCTGGAGGCTTAGACCATGTTCATTACCAAGAAGCATCTTTCCCGCCGCACGGTCCTGAAGGGGGCTGGTTTTGCCATCTCGCTGCCGTTGCTGGACGCCATGATCCCGGCCGGCACGGCCATGGCAAATACCCCGGCGGCGATCCAGCCTCGCCTCGGCTTCGTTTACATCCCGCACGGCGCGGTGGAGAAGTTCTGGGTGCCCAAGGGAACGGGCAAGGATTTCGAGTTCTCGCGCATCCTGAAGCCGATGGAGAGCGTGCGTGATTACGTCACGGTGATCACCAACATCCGCAACAAGGCCGGCGAGCGCCAGAACCCCCCGCATGGAATCACCGAACAGGCCTGGCTCACCTGCCAGGACCCGCAGATGACCCCGTGGGGTCCCGGCGCGGGCACGTCCATCGACCAGATCGCCGCGAAACAGATCGGGCAGGACACGCCGATCGCCTCGCTGGAGTTGTGCGGCGAGCCCGGCGGTGCCACGTCCTATCGCGGCCCGAACCAGAGCCTTCCGCTCGAGGGCAACCCGCGCAAGGTGTTCTACGGCATGTTCGGTCCCGGCGACTCCAATGCCGATCGCATCGCGCGCCTCAAGGCGACGGACAGCCTGCTCGATTACGCGATGGAGGCCACGCAGAGTCTGCAGCGCCAGTTGGGCGTGGCGGATCGAGCGCTGGTCAGCAACTATCTCGAGTCGGTGCGTGAGGTCGAGGGCCGCGTCTCCAAGCTCATGGCGAAGGCCGACTCCCTGGGCAACCTGCCGGACGCCCCAGTGGGCACTCCGGATGACTTCACCGAGCTCGTGGACGTGCAGTTCGAGATGATGGCGCTCGCCTTCCAGACCGGGCAGACGCGCGTCGCCTCGATGCGCATGATCAAGGAGGCTTCCATGCGCACGTTCCCCTCGGTGCAGGTGGACGAAGCCTTCCACCCGCTCTCGCACCATGGCGAGGATCCTGACAAGCAGGACAAACTGGCCCGCGTGCAGACCTATCAGATGGAGCGCTTTGCGCGCTTCGCCAAGCGCCTGGCCAGCATCAAGGAAGGCGACCACAACCTGCTGGACAGCACGATCATCCTGTATGGCTCGAACCTCGGTAATTCCGACCTCCACAACTGCTCGCAGCTGCCGGTGGTGCTGCTCGGCAAGGGCGGCAATCTCAAAGGGGGCCAGCACATCTCTGCGCCGAAGGACACGCCGCTTGCCAACGTGCTGCTGACAATCGCCCAGCGCGCGAACGTGAAGCTCGAGAAGTTCGGCGACGCCACCGGCACTTTCAGCGAGGCGTAAGAATGCGAATGAGGGGAAAGGCGGCGGCTGCAGTGGCAATCGCCCTGCTCTGCACCGCCGCTGGCAGCGCCGTGGCGGGCAACGCCGACGAGCCGCGCAAGCCGGACGGCAGCACGCCGCTGATGGAAGCGGCATTCGAAGGTGATGTTGCCGAAGCCGGGCGCCTGCTCAAGGAAGGCGCCGACGTCAAAGCCACCAACCGCTACGGCGTAACGGCCATGCAGCTGGCGGCGGATACAGCAAACACTGAACTCATCCGCTTGCTGCTGAAGGCCGGTGCGGATCCCGAATCGCCCAATGCCGATGGCGAAACCGCGCTACACCTGGTGGCGCGCAGTGGCAATGTGGAGGCCGCGAAGCTGCTCCTGAAGGCGGGCGCGAAAGTGGAGTCCCGCGAGCGCTTCGGCGAGCAGACGCCGCTGATGTGGGCTGCCGCCCGTCGCCATCCCCAGATGGTCGAACTGCTGCTTTCTCACGGCGCGGACGCCAACGCGCGCGGCGCAGTGCGCGACTACCAGCGCGTAGCCACTGCCGAAAG
>JBDZVF010000599.1:0-3094 GCA_040255575.1 Pseudomonadota bacterium
CTCGCTCGCGCACAACTGCTCGAACACCGCCTTCTTGCGCGGATCGATCAGGATCGTGAGGCGCGCGGTGCGCTCTTCCAATGGAATGACCGTGGTCCGTTTCATTCACATGCAAGTCACATCAAAGACTAATCGCAGGATAATTCAGGCCGCACGGAGCAGCAAGGCGCGACCCGCCCGCTTCGCGCCGCCGGCAGCGCTGCCGTGTTTACGTAATCTGCCGAGATCGCCTTCCCGCTCGTCCAACCCGCGAGCAGCGCGGCCGCAAGCTGCGCCCGTACGGGCGTCAGCGGCAATTTGCGGTGCATTCGATTATAATAAAACGCATATCTTAGTCTCACCCCGCAAATGCTAGACCTGCATTCCCCGCTGGCCGGCGCTCTCGCGCTGATCACAGCATGGGCCGTCATCGGCCTCACGGGACTTGTACGTCCATCCGCGGTGCGTTTTGTTACGAGAGTGCTCTTCCCGCTGGGCGCGGTGTGCGGCCTGGCGCTCGCGCTGCTCGCAGCACTCAGCCTTCCGTTGCCGCCCGAGGCGATCACCCTTCCCATTGGCTTACCCGACCTGCCGTTTCATGTGCGGCTGGATTCGCTGAGCTGCGTGTTCCTCTTTCTGCTGGGGGCGGCATCCGCGGGCATTTCCATATTTGGCGCGGGCTACTTCGAGCACGGGCATGGCACATCGCTCGGCCTGCTCTGCGTGCAGTACCACCTCTTCCTCGCCAGCATGGGTCTGGTGCTGCTCGCCGACGATGCGTATCTGTTCATGGTGGCGTGGGAAACGATGGCGCTGGCCTCGTATTTCCTCGTCACCACAGAACACGGCGATCCCGAGATCCGGCGCGCGGGCTTTCTCTATCTCATCGTCGCGCACGTCGGTGCCATCGCCCTTCTCCTGAGCTTCGGCATCATGCAGGGTGGAAGCTGGCTCTTCACTTTCGACGCGATGCGCGGCGCGCAGCTGCCGCCTTCCTGGGCAGCGCTTGCCTTTTTGCTGGCACTCTTCGGCTTTGGCGCGAAAGCCGGCCTGGTGCCGCTGCACGTGTGGCTGCCAGAAGCGCATCCGGCTGCGCCGTCACCGGTCTCGGCGCTCATGAGCGGCGTGATGTTGAAGACGGCGGTGTACGGAATCCTGCGCGTCACATTCGACCTGCTGGGTAATGCCGATTGGTGGTGGGGTTTGATCCCCGTCGGCATTGGGCTCTTCACTGCGGTGTTCGGCGTGATCTTTGCCGCCTCTCAAACCGACATGAAGCGGCTGCTCGCGTATTCCTCGGTGGAGAACATCGGCATCATCTTCACGGGCCTCGGCCTTGCGATCGTGTTCGCGGGCGTCGGCATGCCCTCGCTCGCCGCGCTCGCGCTGATCGCGCTGCTGTACCACAGCCTGAATCACGCGTTCATGAAAAGCCTGCTGTTCATTGGTACGGGCGCTGTGCTGCATGCCACAGGCGAACGGAGCCTGGGTCGGCTCGGGGGCCTGATCCGGCAGATGCCCTGGGTCGCGTGGCTCACCCTCGTCGGCGCACTCGCCCTGGCGGGGCTGCCACCCCTGAACGGTTTCGTGTCCGAGTGGCTGCTCCTTCAGTCCTTCCTGTTCGCTCACGAGGTTCCGAAGGGCTTCATCAACATGCTGTTGCCGCTCGGCGCTGCCGCTCTGGTGCTCGCCGCCGCGCTCGCTGCGTATGTGATGGTGAAGTTCTACGGCATCATTTTTCTCGGGCAGCAACGCGACCCCTCGCTGTCGAAGGCGCACGATGCCGGTATCTTCGAGCGCATCGGCCTTGCGTGGCTCGCGCTCGGCTGCGTTGCGTTGGGCTTGTTCCCAAGTTACGTAGTCAACGTTCTGCACACCGTCGCTGCCGGCCTCACGGGCGCCGAGCCGGAATACATACCGTCGCCGTGGTGGCTGCTCACGCCCGTGCCGGGACGGGAAGCCAGCTACTCCGCGGTGATCTTCCTCGTCGCGATCGCCGCGGTGGTGGCGCTCACGATCCTCGCGGTCAGCCGCTTCTACCATCGCCGGGTCAACCGCGTTCCGCCGTGGGATTGCGGGATCGGCGGCCTGACCGCACGCATGCAGGATTCGGCCGAAGGCTTCGGCCAACCCATCCGCCACATCTTCGGCAGCTTCTTCGCGATGAAGCGCGACTTGCCCTCGCCCTTCGACAGGGCCCCGCGCTATCGCGTAAAGGTCGAGGATAAGTTCTGGCGGGCGTTGTACCTGCCTCTCGCGTCGATCGTGGAGCGCGCGGCGGATGCCCTCGCCTGGTTGCAACAGGGTCGTATCGCCACCTATCTGCTGTACAGCTTCATCACGCTGGTCAGCCTGCTGGCGCTGGTGCTATGAGAGCCCTGGACCTGCTCGCCCAGCTGGTTGAAATCGTCGCCGCGATCGCGGTCGCGCCCCTGTTCATGGGCTGGGTGAACCAGTGCCGCGCGTGGCTGCAGAACCGGAGCGCGCCCAGTCTTCTGCTGCCCTACCGAGGCATCCGCAAGCTGTTCCACAAGGACGCGGCCATTGCCTACACGGCTTCGCCGCTGTTTCGTGTGGCGCCTTACGTCGTCTTCGGCGCCATGAGTCTTGCCGCGACCATCATCCCCTCGATGAGCACCGGGCTGCCGTTCACGACCGCGGCGGACGCCATCGCGCTCGTCGGGCTGTTCGCCACCGCCCGCGTTTTCATGGCGCTCGCTGCGATGGACATCGGCACGGCGTTCGGCTCGCTGGGCGCCCGTCGCGAAATGATGATCGGCTTTCTCGCCGAGCCCGCGCTGCTCATGGTGATCTTCGTTGCCTCGCTCATCTCCACGACCACCGCGCTGCCCGCGATCACAGAGAGCCTGGCGACGCGCGATTTCGCCATCTATCCGAGTCTCGCCTTCACAGCGGTGGCCTTCACGATGGTGCTGCTCGCCGAGAATGCGCGCATCCCCATCGACAACCCCGCCACCCACCTCGAGCTGACGATGATTCACGAAGCGATGCTGCTCGAGTATCCGGCGCGGCATCTGGCGCTCATGGAATGGGCCGCGGACCTGAAGCTCTTCAACTACGCCACCATCGGTTTCGCCCTGTTCGTGCCGAAGTT
>JBDZVF010000600.1:0-3139 GCA_040255575.1 Pseudomonadota bacterium
AGCCGCACCGTCGGTAACCCGGCTCGATCCCGCTCCGGACCGGCTCACGGCGTTCGGAGCGGTTCGCCATCTGCCTTATCCGCTCCTGCTCGAGAGCGCGGGACCGCTCACCGCTCATTCGCGCTACACCTATGTCATGGCAGACCCGGCGCAGGTGGTGCGCGCGCCGGCACACCCGCAGGCGCTCACCCAGCTCCTCTCCGAAACGCGCTGGGGCGAGCTCGATTACCTGGTCGTGGACATGCCGCCCGGAACCGGGGACATCCAGCTCACCCTGTCTCAACGGGTACCTGTCTCCGGCGCCGTGATTGTGACCACGCCGCAGGACATCGCGCTCGCCGATGCGCGCAAGGGTCTCAAGATGTTCGAGAAGGTCTCGGTCCCCGTGCTCGGCATCGTCGAGAACATGAGCCTGCACGTCTGCTCGAACTGCGGCCACGTCGAGCACATTTTCGGTGCGGGCGGCGGCCAGCGCATGGCCGAGCAGTACGACGTCAACCTCCTCGGCGAGCTGCCGCTCGATGCGAAGATCCGTGAGGAGGCCGATGGCGGCAAGCCGAGCGTCATCGCCGCGCCGGATTCACCGCGCGCCAAGGCCTACTTCGACACGGCCCGCCGCACGGCCGGCGCGCTCGCCCGGCGCGCGCGCGATCGCAGCGCCCTCTTTCCGAAGATCGTCGTGGAAGACACCTGAGGCGCCCGGGCTTTCAGCTCGCAATCTCGTCATAGCCGCGGTTCAGGAACTGGATCAGGCAGAACCCGTGGCCGAACGGGTCCGCGAACATCGCGATGTGCCCCCAGGGATGCGTGCGCATCGGGCCTTCCGGCGTTGCGCCCGCGGCGCGCGCGCGCTCGGCGGCCCGATGAATATCCGGCACGATGAAATCGAGGTGCACCGGCGTCCAGTGCCGTGAATAGTGGCGCGAGCTGCCGGGCGCGTGGCAGGCAGTGCTGCCCGCGGGCTTCTCCAGCAGATAAATCGCGCTCGATGCGCCGAGCAGCTCGATGCCGGAGTCCCCGAAGCGTCGTCCTATCGTGAGATTCAGTGCGCGGCAGTAGAAATCTGACGCGACGGTCACATCATCCACATCGATGTTCGCCAGAAGCTCCATGGCTCACCTCGCCGCTACAGGATCGGTTTGAACTGCTTCGAGAGCTTCAGGCTCTGCCCCTGGTAGTTCGAGCGGATCTCCTGCCCGTAGAGCACGGCGGGCACCTGGGCCATGCGCTCATAGCGCAGCCACCCCACGATCTGGCCGTGCTCGAGCAGAAAGGGCACCTCGTGCGAGCGCACTTCGAGCACGCCGCGGCTGCTGCCCGCCTTGCCCGTCTTGGCATTCCAGCCGAAGCCCGGATCGAAGAACCCCGCGTAGTGCACGCGGAACTCGCCGGCGCGCGTGTCATAGGGAAGCATTTCCGCGGCATATTCGGGCGGGACGGCGATCGCTTCCTTGGTCATGAGGATGTAGAACTCGTCCGGCACGAGCGTGAGGGAGCGAGCCTTGTGGAAGTGGATCGGCTCCCAGAAGTCGCGCGGGTCGTAGTCGCGCCTTTCGAGATCGATGCGCTTCGTGTTCTTCTTCGCGCGCCAGCCGATGAGCGAAGTCGGTTCACCGCTGCCCACGAGGTCGATCGTGAACGGCAGCATGCCGGTCTTGTCTTCGGGATGCGTGGTGGAGTTCGCGATGGCGCCCGTTTCGAGGAGATTGCGCCACTCGCGTTCCGGGATCGCCTTGGGCGCCGCGCCCGTCGAGCGGCTGAAGCGTAACTGATTCAGCCGGGTACCGGTCCGGGCGACGACGCTGAAGCTGCGGGGCGCGATCTCGATGTAGAGCTGGCCCTTGTAGCCATCTTCCACCTGGTCGAAGTGAGTGGCGCCATCGGCGATGAGGCGCGTGAGGATATCGAGGCGGCCGGTGGAGCTCTTCGGGTTCGCGAACGCAGCCACGTCGCTCTTCAGTGAAAGCACCTCGGCGAGCGGCACGACGTACACCTGCCCCTTTTCCAGAACGGCACCGCTCGTGAGGTCGATCTTGAAGCGATCGAAGTCGGGGTCGAGCTGGCGCATCTTGTCGAGCACCTTGACGCCGCGGCCGGGCAGGAAGCTCGTGTCGACCCGATAGGCCACCTCGCCCAGCCGCAGGTCGATGCTGGCCGGCTGAATCTGGTCTGCTTCGATCTGCCCGAAGATCGCGCGGGGCTTGATCTCCTCATCGGCGATCATCGCCTTGATCGCCTGGCAGGGCAGGATGCCCGTGCCGACGGTCGGGCGGATCAGCTCGATGCTGGAGGTAGCGGTTTCCGGAGTACCCAAACGATCTTCCCCTGAGCGGCGCGTGTGGTGGGGCGCGGAAGTATAGCGATCCGGCCGGGTGCTGGAACGGAGCGAATCAGCCCCGCTCGACCGTCTTCAATTGCAACTGCAGCTCGCGCTTGCCCTTGTTCACCTGCTCGGCGCGCACCGGCAGGTAACCCAGGCTCGGGGCGATCCACAGGCGGGTGAGGCGCTTCGCGCCCTTGCGCTGGCTCTTGTAGACCACGGTTTCGAGCTTGCCCACGGGCGTCTCGAGGGTCTCGTTGCGCTCGTGGGTGTATTGGTATTCCTTCACCTCGTCCTTGTCGATGAGCTGGAAGCTCTTGGGCGATTCGCCCGCCGCCAGGGCACACATGAGCGCCACCTGCACCGAGAGGCTGTCCTGCACGCCCGGCGTGAGCGCGGCATCGACGGGCTTGTCTTCGGCGACGCCGGTGACGCGCATGGCCGACCAGTCGAAGTCGAGCTTCACGTCCTTTTCCGTGTTCGATGAGCCGTCGTCGCCGACATAGGACAAAGGTCTCACCTTGCCGTCCATGATCGTGAAATGGCTGACCTGCGTGATCGTGTCGGGAATGACCAGGCGGAAGAGCCCGCGCGCGGTGTTGCTGGAACGATAGGTGTATTCGGTGGGGCTCTGCCGCGTGAGCTCCAGCGTGGAAGTGCCCGCGCCCATGCCGCGCCATTCGACGTCGAGCGTGATTTTGAAGGGCTGGGGGCAGGAACTGGAGTGTGCGGGGGCTGAGGTCGGTGCGCCGGGGCTCGCGGCTGGCGTTTGCGCGGCGGTGGTGGCGGTGGCTGCGGTGGCGGCGGCGATGGAGGTGG
>JBDZVF010000601.1:0-3127 GCA_040255575.1 Pseudomonadota bacterium
ATGGGCGGCGTGAAACCGCCGGGGACGCTGCTCGGTGTCGCCGCGCTCTTCCACCCGGACATTGTTGTCGAAGTGGAAGCGACCGCCGTTGCGTAACGCGCGGCGCTCTCGCCAGAACGCACGCGATGGTATCGCGATACACTGAGGCTCTCAGGCAGGGGGGCATACGATGAAGACGCTGGGTTTCGGGCAGAAGACAGGTCAGATCGTGCAGATGGCGTATGTCGTGAAGGACATTCGCGCCTCGATGGAGTGGTGGATGCGTGACGGGCGCGTCGGCCCGTGGTTCCTGCTGGATAGCTTCACCGGCGAGGGGCATCGCTATCGCGGCGGGCCATCGAAGGCCGATGTGAGCATTGCCATGGCATTCGCCGGGCACATGCAGATCGAGCTCATCCAACCGAAGGACACTCATCCGTCCGTCTACAAGGAGATTGTGGATCGGCGCGGTTACGGCTTTCACCACGTTGGCGTCGCGGTGGAGGATGTGGAGGCCGAACGCGCGGCCTACGAGGGTCGCAATTACAAGGTGGCCTTCCAGGCGCCGGTGCCGAGCGGCGGAACCGTGTATTACCTCGATGATGGCCGCAACGAGCCGGGTTTCGTGGAGCTGATCCCGGCGACCCCGGGCATGGATGACATGTTCACCCGTTACTGGCGGGCGTCGGTCGAGTGGCAGGGCGAGGATCCGATCCGGCCGTTCGGCTGATCACTGGAATTTGAGCGTAAACACGCTGCCCTCGCCGGGCGCCGAGCGCACGGAGATGACGCCGTTGTTCGCCTGCATGATCTGACGGGACACGCTCAGGCCCACACCCGTGCCGTTGCGCTTGGTGGTGAAGAAGGGCACGAAAATGTCGTCGAGCTGGGCAGGCGGAATGCCGGGGCCATTGTCCTCGACCTGGATCAATGCATTGCCCTGCTCGTCCGGTGAGGCGCGCAGCGTGATGCGTCCGTCGGGAGCTTCCGAGAGAGCCTCCGCCGCGTTCCGCAGCAGGTTGATGAGAACCTGCTCGGCCTGCCCCGCATCGGCGCGGATGAGGAGTGCCGGATCCGCGCATTCCAGAGCGAGCGAGATTTTTCGATCCTCCAGCTCGCTGCCCATGAGCGTGTGGACGCGCTCGAGCAGCGAGAGCGCCGTGAACTCGGAGAATACCGGCGTCGGCACCTTCGTGAAGCTGCGGTACGCCTCCACGAAGTCGAGCAGCCCGCGGCTGCGCGCGTGAATGGCGGTGACGCTGCGGAGCATGTCACTCTGCTCCTGGGGCGTGAGCGCGCGGAACACCGGCGTTGGGCCGGTCTCGTCGATCATCGTCTCCCGGATCAGGCGGCTGAGCGAGGTGATCGGAGTCACGGAGTTCATGATCTCGTGGGTCAGCACGCGGATCAGTTTCTGCCAGGAGTCGATCTCGCGTTGCTCGAGCTCCTGGCGAATGTTCTGGAACGAGACGAGCCGGTAGTGCTCCTCCAGCAGCTCGAACCGCGTGGCGTAAAGCACGAGCTGCAGGGTGTCGTCGCCGCGCTTCATGTTGAAGAGCGCGCGCTCGCCATCCTCGAGCGCGCGCAGCAGCTCGGGCAGGCGCGGGTCGATGCGCTCGAACGTGCGCACGCTGTTGAGATGAGGCAGGCCGAAGAGCTGCCGCGCCGGCTCGTTCATCATCGTGACGGTGCCCCTGTCGTCGAAGCACACGAGGGCGACGCCCACGTGCTCGACCACCGCTTCGAGGTATTGATAGTTCGCCGCCTTCTGGCGATTCAGCCGGCGGAACGCCTCGGCGAGCACCTTGTAGGCCTCCTGGAGCTCTTCGAACACGCGCCCCTTGCGGGGTATCGCGACCGGCGTCGAGAAATCCTGATTGCTCACGAACCGCAGGAATCCCGTGAGCTCGCGTGAGGTGCGCTCGACATAGCGGATCAGCTCGATCACGCCGAGCACGATCAGCGTGGCGAGCACGAGCAGCGTCGCGCTCCACGTGGTGTTCTGCCAACCCCACGCGAGCACGAGGGCGAGCGCCACGATCAGGAGCACTCGCACCGTGACGCTGGCCCGGAAGTTATCCAAGCCCATAGCGAGTCATCTTTCGATACAGCGTGGTGCGGCCGAGGCCGAGGGACTCGGCCGCCTTGCTGAGGTTGCCCTGGTGCTGGGCGATGGCCTTCTGAATGGTCTGCTTTTCCAGCTCTTCGAGGTTCAGCGTGGAGGATTCCGCTGGCGCCGGATGGGTCGGCATCACGAGCGAATCCACATGCGCGACGCCGTTCTCGCTCATGATGACCAGCCGCTCGATCGCGTGCCGCAGCTCGCGCACGTTGCCGGGCCAGTGGTACGTCTTGAGTCGCTCTGTCGCCTTCGCATCCAGCCGCAGCTCGGGCTTGTTGTACTTGCGGGCATAGAGCGCCGAGTAGTGAGCGGCGATCGGTGGAATGTCTTCCACGCGCTCGCGCAGCGGCGGCACGCGTATCTCGATGGTGTTGATGCGGTAGAGCAGGTCTTGCCGGAAACGCCCCGGATCCCGCAGGGCTTCCGGGGTGAGGTTGGTGGCGCAGATCACGCGCGCATCCACCTTGATCGGCTTGTCCGAGCCCACCCGCGTGATCGTCATCGTTTCGAGCGCGCCCAGCAGCTTCGCCTGCATCTGCAGGCTGAGATTGCCGATTTCATCGAGGAACAGCGTTCCGCCCGTGGCCACTTCGAAACGGCCGGCGCGATCCTCGCGCGCATCGGTGAACGCGCCCTTGCGATGGCCGAAGAGCTCCGATTCGAAGAGCGTTTCGGCGATGGCCCCGAGGTCCACGTTCGCGAACACCTGATCGTGGCGCAGGGACTGGCGGTGGATGGCGCGCGCGACGAGCTCCTTGCCCGTGCCGTTCTCGCCGAGAACCAGCACATTCGCATCCGTCGCGGCCACCTTGTCGATGCTCGCCAGCACCTGGCGCAGCCCCGGCGAATTGCCGACGATCGTGTCGAACCCGCGGCTGGCATATTCGTTCAGCGAGCGCTGGCGGCGGCGCAGGCTCGCCACCTCCTGGTCCGCGCGCGCCAGCCTGGCGACCGATGACACTGTGGCGATGAGTTTCGCGTTGTCCCAAGGTTTCACCACGAAATCCGCCGCGCCTTCGCGCATTG
>JBDZVF010000602.1:0-3123 GCA_040255575.1 Pseudomonadota bacterium
GCAGAAGACCGGTCGCGCGCTCGAGATCCGCGGCCAGCTCGGCCTCAAGCTCTTTCCGTGGATCGCGCTCGAGGTCAACGACATGCAGCTCGGCAATCCACCGGGTTACGGCAGCGAGCCCTTTCTGACGGTCACGAGCGCGAGCGTTGGCGTGAAGTTGCTTCCTCTCCTGCACAAGCAGGTGGAAGTTCGCCGCGTGTCCATCGACGGTCTGTCGGTCACGCTCGTGAGCCGCAGCCCGGAGCAGAACAACTGGAAAGACCTGAGCGAAACCGAGGAGCCCGCGCCCCCCGAGTCCGCCGGTGGCAGCGCGCAAACCTCGATTGCCGGTGTGGATGTCTCCAACGCGACTCTTATATACAGGGACGAGGCGAAGAACTCCGTTGCACGCCTGACGGGTCTCGAAATCCATACCGGGGCGCTCGGAGGCAGCGCGCCCATCGATGCGCAAGTGAAGTTCGACTACGACGAAGGCGGCACCGCCAAAGTGGCGCACGTCGAGACGAAGGCCCGCATCCTGATGCCACCGGAAACCTCACGTATCGAAGTGCAGAAGCTCGACGCCCGGGCCGATTGGCTCGGCTCACCGGACGAAGGCGCTTCGAAGCCTGCCGGCAAGCCGCTCGCCATCACCGTGAGCGCGCCGTCGCTCGTGCTGGACACGAAGGCTGAAACGCTCGCGCCCGCGACACTCGACCTGAAATTGGGTGAGCTGCCCGTGAAGGTCGATGTGCAGGGGGAGAAGTTGTTCGGCACCTACGTGCTCAGCGGAAAGATCCAGGTGCCCAGGAGCTCGCCGCGCGAGCTGATGAAGTCCTTCGACATCGAGCCCCCTGTCACCCGCGATCCGAAGGCGCTGTCCTCCTTCGCGCTGTCGAGCCACTTTCAGCTCACCGAGAAGCAGTTGCAGCTCAGCGCGCTCGACATGGCCCTCGATGAGACGGCCGTGAAGGGCACCCTGGGCATCGCAGACCTGGAGGCCATGGCCCTGCGTTTCGATCTGGACGTCGACGCGATCGACCTGGACCGCTACATGGCGCCGGAAAAAGAGGAAGCCAAGACCGCGGGCGGCTCGGCCCCCGCAGCCGCGACGGCGGCCGTGCCGCCGACGCCACTGCCCCTGGAGATGCTCCGCAGTCTCGATCTGCAGGGAAAGCTCCGAGTGGGGCGCGCCAAGGTCGCCGACCTGCCGTTCACCGATATTCGCTTGCCGCTCGAAGCGAAGAACGGGCGCACGCATCTGGGGCCCACGCAGGCGAAGCTCTTCGGCGGCACGTACGACGGCAATATCGTGCTCGATGCGAAACCCGCGCAGGCGGTGCTGTCCCTGGACGAGCACGTTCGAAGCATCGATATCGGTGCGCTCATGAAGGCGGGGTTCGATACCACGCGCGTGGCCGGCAAGGGCAACGCCACCGCGAAGCTCAACGCGGTCGGCAACACCGACCAGGCGATGTTCAAGACCCTGGCGGGCAAGATCGATTTCGACGTCAAGGACGGCGCGATCACCGGGCTCGATCTGTGGTACGAGCTGCGGCGCGCTGTGGCGCTCTTCAAACGTCAGGAGCTGCCCACGCGTCCGGCAGGCGAACCGAAGACGGCCTTCAATGCGCTCTCGGGCAGCGCGCTCGTCGACAAGGGCGTCCTGCGCAACGATGACCTGCTCGTCGACATGTCGTACCTGCGTGCGAAGGGCAAAGGAACGCTTGCGCTCGAGACGCAAGCGGTCGACTATCGGCTCATTACCGAGATCTACAAGCTGCCTGAAGGCGACGCCAGCATGCAGGACCTCAAGGCGGCGGAGATCCCGGTCACCATCACCGGAACGCTGGCCGACATGAAAGTGCGGCCCGACGTGGAGGGTTACCTCAAGTCACGCGTGAAGAAGGAGGTGGACAAAAAGCTCGATGAGAAGAAAGAGGAACTTCGCAAGAAGCTCGGAGACAAACTCAAGGGCATTCTGGGCCACTGAGACGATTATTTCTCCGATTCGACGCCGGTGCATGCACCGGCCACGCACAGCGCGCACGCACTGGCGTTGCGCAGTGGGCCCCTCGCCTGCCCGCATCCGGAGCGATGCGGTTGCCGTAAATCAATCACTTGAAGATGCGCGCGCGCCGTCGCGCGCGCGATCCGAGCCTGTTTTCAGCAGGAATGCATTTTGCTTTTACAGTTGGTGAACATTCGTTCGTTGTGAACGTCATATCGTTCACCACGAAGTGTTTATAGAGGACCATCACATCCTGTGGCGAAGGATGGATTTAAGTTAATGTCGAGCATCGCGGATGCCACAGCCGCGACTACCGCCGAATACGAGCAGCTTCGCACTCACCTGCGGCTGCACGGGAGGGAAGGACGATGCCGCAGTCTTCTTCTTCTGACTTCATCGATTCGCTGAGCTCCTTCAGCAAGCAACATCGCGGACAACGCTGGGAAGGCACGTTCAGTGACTTCCTCGACCAGATACTCCCCACGAACCCGGCCGCCATGGTGCGTTCGAGTCACGAGTACATCTGGGACATGCTTCGATGGCATGGCCGCGAGTTGCCCAGCGATACGAGTGAGGGCGCCCGCTCACGCGAGCTCTTTCGCAAGGAATTGTTTGGGATCGAGGGGGCGCTCACGCGGCTCGTCGAGTATTTCAAGGCCGCCGCCGCGGGTTCTGATGTTGGCCGCCGCTTGCTGCTGCTGCTAGGGCCGCCCTCGGGCGGCAAGAGCACCGTCGCCATCCTGCTCAAACGCGGGCTGGAGGAATACAGCCGCACCGACGAGGGCGCGCTCTACTGCATCAAAGGCTCGCCGATGCGCGAGAACCCGCTGAACCTCGTGCCCATGAGCTTGCGTCCCAAATTCCGCGAAACGTACGGCGTCGATATCGCCGGTGAGCTGTCCCCGTGGGCGCGGGATTACGTGGAGCGCGAGTTCGAGGGCGACTTCCTGCGCGTGCCGGTGGAGCGGGCATTCCTCTCCGAAGCCTCGCGCCAGGGTATCGGCACCTACGCGCCGCACGACCCGACCACGGCGGACATCGCCGACCTCGTGGGCTCCGTGGACCTCGCCAAAGTCGCCCAGATCGGCGACGAGGGCGATCCGCGGGCCTGGTCCTGGAGCGGCGCTGTCTAT
>JBDZVF010000080.1:0-17140 GCA_040255575.1 Pseudomonadota bacterium
TGCAGCTTGGTCGTGCTCTGCGGATAGCGCTCGCGCGCCTCGGTGCCGGACGTGGCGCGCATCAGGAACGGCTCGCTCGTGGCGATGCCGAGTAACAGCGCGGAGAGCCGGTCACCCTCACGCGCCGCGTCTCGCGCGATGCGCCGGATCGCAGGCATGTCCCGATACCCGACGTGACGGCCGAGCGCGAACGTCATGAGCTTCCCGATGAAGGTTTCGACGAAATCGTCCGACCGCGACAGAAGCGCCTGGCGCAGGTCGGTCGAGCCGGCGAGAGCGGTGCCATCGACCATCACGCCCGAGGTATCGATGGGCAGCCCGCCATCGAGCGTGCGCCACTTGCCGATGTGATCGTAGTTCTCGAGCGCGAGCCCGATCGGATCCATCATGTTGTGGCAGGAGGCGCAGAGTTTCTCTGCGCGGTGCTGCACCAGGCGCTCGCGTAACGTCGCCGGCTTCGCCACGACCTCGTCGAGATTGCTCTCGACACCGGGCGGCGGCGGCGATGGCGGAACGCCGAGCAGGTTCTCCAGCACCCACGCACCGCGTATCACGGGCGACGTGCGGTTGGCGACGGACGTGACGGTCAGCACGGCGCCCTTGCCCAGCAACCCGCGCCGCGGGCTGTCCTTCGGGAGCGTGACCCGGCGGAAGTGATCGCCCACCACCCCTTCGATGCCGTAGTGTCGCGCCAGCCGTTCGTTGACGAACGTGTAATCCGCATCCAGCAGCTCGAGAATGCTCCGATCCTGGCGCAGGATGCTGGCGAACGTAAGTCGGGCTTCTTCCGCGAAGGCTTCGCGGAGGTTGTCGTCAAACTCTCTTCCCTGCGGCTGCGCGGACGCGAGCTGCCGAAGCTGCAGCCATTGGGATGCGAAGTTGTCGACGAGCGCACTCGCCTTCGGGTCGGCGAGCATGCGCTTCACCTGGCGCTCGATCTCGCCCGGCTCACTCAACCGGGCGCTCGCGGCGGCCTGCAACAGCGCCTCATCAGGAATGCTGCTCCAGATGAAGAACGAAAGACGCGAGGCCAGATCGATATCGTTGATCCGGAATGGCTGACCCGGCGCGAGCTGCCGGGGCTCGTGCTCGAACCGATACAGAAAGCGCGGATCCATCAGGATATAGGCGAGCGCCTGACGTATCCCGGTCTCGAATCCACCCTGCGCTCGACCCGCTTCGTAGAAGCGCATGATGCCGGAAACATCCTCCCCGTCCGCCGCGAGCGGCATTCGAAACGCACCGCTCGCCAGTCGCGTGACGATCTTGCGCGCACACGGCTCTTCTTCCGCCGCGCTATGCGGACGGCAGAAAAAGATCTTCTGGCGGCTCGCCGTGGTGCCCGGACCGCTCGGCTCGAACGGACCGTTCACGACGATGTTGAAGATCGCGCCCTTGCGCGGGAACACCGCATACAGGTCGTTCACACCCGCCGCGTGAGTGGGATCGAGAAGTGCAGCCGTGAGCGTGCGCTGGCCCGCCGCGACGTGAATGCGCGCAGGACCATAAGGGGTCGGTGTATCCCGCACCGGCCCCGCGCGATCCACCGGCACCGCACGACCGTCGAGGGCCAGGTCGACGGCCGGCATCGGGCCGGGCGCACGTCGCATGAACCCTGACGTCCCGGGGCCCGCCTCCACCGAGATCTCGTATTCGGCATCGAGTGGAAAGAAATGACTCACGCGCAGGCCGCCGCGCGTGCCAAGCGGCAGGCCTTCGAGCTGCGACTCCTGGTTCAGGGCAGGCGGCGCGCGATACACCGTTCGCTGCGGCTCGATCGAGAGGTCGCCCACGGCGAGGCGGCTGATCTTCATGCCCGCGTCGAGGTAGCCCTGGATCAATGCCGGCGAGGTGCTGAGGACGGCGGCGATATTGTCGAATCCCTTGCTCGCGGCGTCTGGCGGCAGAAGCGTGGCGGCATCGATGCGCAGATCGAGCAGGTCCCGTATGGCGTTGGCGTACTCGGTGCGGTTCAGCCGGCTCAACATCACGGGCGCCGCCACAGGGGGCACGGCATCGAGCCGTGCGGTGAGACTCTCCAGGAAGTTCTCGACCTCCTCTCGTGCCGGACGCGGATTTCCGGCTGGAGGCATGACGCCCGCGCTCAGCTTGCGGACCACTTTCTCCCAGGTGTCGGCGTGGGCGGGGACCTGCGCGAAGTCGAGCCCCGCGAAGGACAGGCCGGCCTCGTGCTCCTCGGCGTCGTGACAGGACATGCAGTACTTGCCGATGAGCGGATGAGGTGCATCCACCCGGGCCGTCTGCAACCCGGCTCCCGCGTCCCCACCGCCTGAGCGGAACAGAAAGGGCAACCCGGCGAAGAGCGCCGTGGTGCACGCGAGGACGATGAAGCGCATGCCACGCAGCCGCCGAGCAGCGCCGACCCGTTCATGCATCGTCCGCAGTCCCCCTCCCACCTTCGGGCAGCATGGATAGCAGAGGGTCCGCGGCCCGTAAGAGAGAAACGGTTAGCGGCCTGTTAGCCTCGCAAGATCATCGCCTTAGCTCGTGTTAGCCCCCCGCCGATAACATGCTTGCACGCGAACGGATTCGACGCTGATGCGCGCGCGCTGTTATCTTGCGCCGCCGACGCCGACGAGAAGATTGCCTGGGGGGGTTGTTCATAGCGCTATGGCCGATGCAGACACCATAGTTGTCCACCATCATCTGCAGAAAGTGCTCAGCTCCGAGCACATGGAAAAGTCCGAGGCGAGCCAGAGACTGCTGCGATACCTCGCCGAGCGCGCACTGCGTGGAGATACACCGAAGGAAACGGAGATCGCGATCGATGTGTTCGGCCGCGATGCCTCCTTCAACAGCGCCGAAGAGTCGCTGGTGCGCGTTGCCGTGCGCGCCCTGCGCCGCCGCCTGCAGGACTACTACGCGGGGACCGGGCAGCGGGATGAAGTGCGCTTCGACATTCCGAAGGGCGGATACCGGCTGGTCTGGAGCGCGCGTGAGCCGGTGCCGGCACAGACCGAAGCTGCCCCCGCGCCGGTGGCAGAGAATCCTTCACCGACTGCAGATCCAGGCGGTAATGCCGCCGAGCTTCCGGTTCGCCAGCCGCGAGCCCCATGGCTGCGCGGGTGGGCCATCGCCGCCACCGTGCTGCTGGCCGTATCGCTGCTCGTCAATGGCTACTTGTGGCACAACCGCCCGACGACAGCGGGCATCGATCCGGCGGCGGCCAGGATCGCACGCAGCCCGTTGTGGTCGGGGATCATCGACTCGAATCGACCGCTCATGCTCGTGCTCGGTGACGGGTTCATGTACACGAACGTCGATCCGTTGACGGGTCGCGTGCAGCTGATCCGGGACCGCGCCATCAACACGAGCGAAGAGCTGCGGGTGTTCCTGGCGCAGAATCCCTCGATTGCACCCGGCCGCGGCCAGCGCTACACCTCGATGCTTCAGAAGAGCACGGCCATCGGCATGGCTTCGGTGCTTCGGCTCGTGAGCCACCCCGGACGGCAGATCGAAGTGCGCCCACGTGACGATCTGCAAACGGATGACCTGCAGAAATACGACATCATTTACATCGGCCCGCTCTCGCGGCTCGGCCCGCTGGCTGGGCACTACGAGTTGCAGTCCCGGTATCGGTACGACGCGAAGTCAGCCGCAATCCACGACATCGTGTCGGGGAAAACGTACCTGTCCGAAGGCGAGCTCACGGTGAAACACACGGAGTACGCGCTGGCGGCGCGTTTTGTCGGTCCCAGCGGCAACAACATCGTGATTCTCACTCCCGGCGCGCGCAACTCCGGCATGCTGCTGACGGTGCGCACGTTCACGTCGCCTGCCGGCTTGCGGGTTCTGCAGAACCGCCTGCAGAGCGCTGGAAGTCCGCCGCCCGCTTCGTTCGAAGCCCTGCTCTCCCTGACGTCATTCGGGCAAACGGACGTCGCCGCCGAGGTGCTCGCTGTTCATCCGCTGCCTAACACCGCAGCCGTGTCGACACAAGCCGGAAGTGGCAAGCCGCCTTCCTAGATCGATTTCGCCGACGCGGCAGTTATGCTCGCACCGGATCTCAGCCGGACTTCACCTGATAGAACTTGAGGCGAATGGCTCGAAGCGGCTGCGCAGCGCCTCCTGCTTCCGCGGCAGCGGGCCGCTCGAGTTCGAGCGTCGCGATGAACGTGCTCCGTGTGAGCCATTCGTGCGGCCCTTTCGGCGCCTCGAAACGAGGTCTGAAATAGCCGGGCTCGCCGCTCTTGCCGCCACTACAGCTCATCCCTTCATTCAGCACATGGATCACGGTGCCGTCGGTGGCGCGCACGAAATAATCCGCGGACAGGTTGGCGCAGCCGGCGGCGGAAAGCACGAGTTGATAGTCCCATCCACCGGGCAGCACTTCTCCCGAGAACTTCGGGCCCGCGATGGTTCCGCCGGTAATCGGGATGTATTGGCGCCGGCCGAACATCGTTTCGCCCACCACCACCGCGGGATCGAGCGTCACCCGGAACTCGAACGCGAACTCGAGGTGCGGAACCGCGGAGGCCGGCGGGGGCGCGCCGAGCTCACCCGGCCCCGGCGCGGCGAGCGCCGCCTGGGCCAGCATCGCGCCGACGGCCAGCAACACCTTTGCGAAAGCCGAGCGAAGCAGACGAGGCAAAACGAGTGGAGCCGGCATGCTGTGAACCTCGGGTGGCAAAAAGCAAGGCTATTCCGTGCAGCTCCCGCCGTTCAAGGCCCAGGAGGGCTCACGGTCGAGCCGAAAGCGAAGTGAACGACCCGAACTGCCTCGCGAAATACAGCAGCGGCTCCCCGTCCCGCGTGCGAGCTGCTTCGACGAGCCCGACGATGATGGCGTGGTCGCCGCTCGTGAATGTCTGCTTCGTCAGGCATTCCACCTGCACGAGCGATTCGGCAATCAGCGGCACGTCGAGCACGCGACCTGTTTCGAAGTGAGTACCGGCGCTCTTGTCTGCCCCACGGGTAGCGAAGCGCCGCGCGACCTGCACCTGCCCTGCGCTCAGCAGGCTGACACCGAATGACTTGCTCGCGATCATCGCCGGGTAGCAACTGGCGTTGTGTTGAATCGCAAACATCACGAGCGGGGGCTCGAATGAAAGCGTGACGAAAGAGGTGACGGTGAGGCCGATCACCCCCCGGGCATCGCCGTCGAAGGTCGTGACGATCGACACCGCACCGGCTGCGGAGCGCCCAATCTGCCTGTACGCCTCCCCCGATATGGCCATCGAAGGCGATCAGGCCACGGCAACCGCGTCTTCGGCGAACGGCACCGCCGTCACCTTGTGGGCCTTGAGCCGCGGCAACACCTCCGTGCCAATGCGCCGGATCTGATTCAGGAACATCTCCTGCGGCATGTGGCCGCGATTGCAGACCAGCAGCACGGACTCGGCGCCCGCCTGGTCGCATTCGGCGATGATCCGTTCCACCACTTCATCGGGCGTTCCCAGGGGCATGTTCTCAGCGGCGGCGCGCAGCGTATCCATCGTCCATTGCGTGAAGAATGTGTCGTCCTCGGCGAGCGTGCCTTTCGAGCCCTGTCGCAGGTGCTCGAACGCGGTGGAGCTGTAGTAACCCTTCGTGTCCTTCTGGCGAACCTGGTCGTACTTCAGGAGCGTGTTGAACAGGTACAGGATGTAGGGGCCGTACTCTTCGACGGCCTTCGCTTTCGAATCGGCGACGTAGCAGTCGATCATCACGTTCAGGTGGCGCGGCGTCACCTTGCGTCCATGCCGGGCCTGGCAGCGCGCGTAGTGCCGGATCGTATCTTCGCGCACCTGCCCGGGGAACACGCCCGGCGTAATCGCGATGTCGTTCGCCGCCGCCCACTCGATGGTCTCGCGCGAGCTCGTGATCGGCACCCACAGCGGCGGATGCGGCTGTTGCACCGGACGCGGCCAGATGGAGACGTCCTTGTACTGGTAGAACTGGCCCTCGAACGAGAAGCTCTCCTCCACCCAGGCGCGGCGGATGACTTCGAAAGCTTCCTCGAATCGGCCGCGCGACTCGGACATGGGCACGTTGAAGATGCGGTACTCGCGCGGCGCGCCGCGCGCGACACCCGCGATCAGCCGCCCGTTCGAGAGACAGTCGAGCATGGCCAGCTCTTCGGCCAGACGCAGCGGCTCGTGGATCGGCAGCAGGTTCGCATACACGAGGATCTTGAGCTTGCGCGTCATCCTCGCGATGGCGGCCGCGATCAGGTTGGGCGAATTGCCGAGACCGAAGGGCGTGCCGTGATGCTCGTTGATGCCGACGCCATCGAAACCGTAGCGCTCGAGCTCCGCCCAGGCATCCAGATGCTCCGAATACGTGTCGACGGCCACCTGCGCGTCGAAGTGCTTGCGGCCGAGACGCGGCATTTCGCCGTTGACGCGAAACTTGTCGAGATTCGCGCCGTACGGCAGCCAGTCGAAAACGAATACCTGCATGGGATCGGGCTCCGGCCGGTCAGTCAGTGTGCGCGTCCGCGCGCGGCTGTGGCGCGCCGGTGCGAATGGCGATCTCTTCGAGTCTCACGAGACGGGCGTGGCCGTCCTGCTGCCATGGGTCCTGGCTCAGGCGGTTGCGCACCTGCTCCTCGCTCTCCGCATGGAAGATGAAGAGCACGTCGCTGCTTGCCTGCATGAGGCCGGCGAGCACGATGAAGCCTTCCGCTTCGAGGCCACCCATGAAACGGGCATGGCCCTCGAAACCGGACTGCTCGTGCGCGGGCTTCGACGGATCCCACAGCTCGGTGCGTTGAACGATGGCGGCGAAATAACGTTTCATGTGTCGAATACCGCAAGGGTGCGAATTTCGAAGCTCTCGCGCGGTGGCGATCCGGGCACGGCGCTCGGATCCACGAAACTCGTGTGCGCGGTCATGCGCCAGTCCGGGTCGCCGGTGTCGAAGAGCCTGAACGCGAGCACTTCGTCGGGCTGCATGTGCGGGTAGTAGTACCAGCGATGCCTGGGATTGAAGGCGAGATTGAAGCCGCCGGCGGCCTGCGCCATGGAAGCGGTCTCGCCTTCGCCGAACCGCACGTTCATGAAGTCCGTCTTCTCGACGGAGCGCGCATCGCAGACGGCGAGCGGCATGTTTTCGACGGGCCGCGTGCCGCGCCACAGGTTGATGTTGACGAGTCGCTTGGTGAGGAGCTGCTCGGCGCGCTCCGGCGCCAGGCGCTGCACCCAGCCGCGCAGGCTCACCGCGTTGAAATCGACGTGCGCGCTCAGGGCCGGTCCGCCGCCCGCCTTGGCCTCGCCACCTCTCAGGATGCCGAGGAACGCGAAGACCTCGGATGCGCCGGTCAGCTCGCGCACGAGCTGGCACGCCTGCGCGGGGTAGCGAGCCGTCACGTCGGCCGGATCGCTGAAATTCACGTCGGTCGAGTGCCGCAGGAGCGCGAAGCCGTGCTTTGCGAACTCGATCTTCTCCCGCCGGGCGTTATGCACTCGCCGCGCGTGGTCTTCCATGCCAAACGTGTATTCGCCGTTGGCCCTGATGCATCCGCCTTCCGCGGTTCGGTCCGAATAGCGGATGACGGTATCGACATAAGCAGGCTCTGCGCTCATGGAAGCATTGTGGCGGGCGACCCGCTTCGAAAATAGTGTGCATAATTCCCGCCGGACCTCGAGGGGGAACGCGATGAACGGGGCAGAGCGAATCTACGTCGCTTCGACCAGCGAAGGCGACACATCGTCGCGGCTGGCCGAAGAGCTCGCCCGGCGCATCGAAGACGACATCGCCTCTGGCGATTACGCCGCGGGCGTGGCACTCGGCGGGCTTCGCGAGCTGTCCGCGCGTTACTCGGCAGGACGCTCCGTCGTGCGCGAGGCGCTGGGGCTGCTCGAGCGGCGGGGACTGGGCCGCATGCGACCGGGACCCTGTGGCGGGTTCATCCTTTCCAAGCCGAAGCCGGAAATCATCGGCGCGCAGCTCGCCGATTACTTTCGCGCGATCGGCGTCACGCTGTCTCAGGTGATGGATGCGCGCGAGGCCGTGGACCTGATGGCGGCCAGGCTTGCGAGCGCGCGGGTAGCCGTGACGCATGGTGGGTTGCCTGCCAATGGGCACTCCCAAGCCGACTTGGCGCCGCAGCGCCTGGCCGTGCCGAACACCGATCTGTCGGGCCTGCTCTCCGCGCGGCTCGGCATCGCACGCGTGGCCCGCGAACCTGTGCTGCTGGCTTTCGTGGAGTGTCTCAACGCGTTGACGGCGGACTTCCACCCTCTCGGGGAATCGACGCCTGGCAACGTGCGTCGCGCCGAAGCGGCGCTCGCCCGTGCGCTGCTGGCGGGCGATGTCGAGGCGACAGCGGTCGCAGCGGCGCGAGCCCACCACGAACTTGCGGCTTGGCTGGCCGAAAGCGGCGCAGGCATGCTCTCCCCTTCGCGCGAGGAAACAGCCGTTGCTTCCCCTGCTCGGGGCTCGTCGCAAGGTTGCCGCGCGGGCCAGACACCGCCGCCAGCGGGCCGGCTCTCGAGCACAATCGCGCGCCAGCTTGCGGCCGATATCGCTCAGCGCAAGACCGCCGGCGCACGCCTCGGCTCCGAATGGGACCTGTGCGAGCGCTTCAACGTCAGCCGGCTGACCCTGAGGCAAGCGATCCGCCTGCTCGAAGACAGTGGCCTCGTGGAATGCCGTCGCGGCCGCGGCAACGGCCTGATCGTTCGCGATCGCCGCACGGCCGGCAGCATCCGGTTGCTGCTCGCGTATCTCATCGGCGAAAAGGTTGATCCGATGGCGGCTGGCACGATCCTGTTCCAGCTCAACTGCTTCGTTCCGGCCCTTGCGGTCGCACGCGCCGACACGAGGGGGCGAGCCGAGCTGCAAGTGGCGCTCGCGCGAGTGGAGTCGAGCGATCCCTTCGATCGGTATGACCTGCTCGGCCTCGTGCATTGCGTGTCACGGTTGGCGGATAGTCCGATCATCGACCTCTTCTCCCGATGTCTCGTGGCCTACGAAGCACGCTTCCGTGCGTCACTGTCCGAGCGGCTGCCGGGCCGCGCGCAGGCGCACTACTTCCAGCTCGTGCGGCGACTGCTGGATCATTTGCCGATCGGTGATTCAGGCAAGCTCGAATGGGCGAAAGCCGAATCGTCCGCGCTCATGCTGCAGATGAGCCAGCACCGGCCGATCTGATGTCTGTCGGCGGTCGATAGAGCTCTTGTCGCAGCGTGCGCGCGGCGAGCAGGTAATGCACCGTCCCCCAGATGAAGAAGACCAGCACAGCAAGCAGTGCGTGGCGCAAACCCTCGGTCGAAGCCGCGCGGCACGCCTGATCGAGCGCATCCGCGGCGCCCGCCACAGCATGGCCACCGGGACAACTCGCGATGAAATCCCCGGCGCCGAACGCGCGACCGGCAAAGAAGTCGCTCGCGACTCCGAGCAGCGTCGGGCCGCCGCCCGTACCTACGAGTCCGAGCGCGACATACACCAGCGCGGTTGTGGACGCGCGCATCCTCGGCCCCACCAGGTTCTGGAACGTGGCCTGCGTCGGCGCAAAGTGGCTCGCGAGCACGAGGTTGGCGACCCAGATGAAGCCCATCGAGATCCACACATGCGCAGCGACGAAGGCGCCGAAATAGAGGGGCGTCGCGAGCACCAGCGCCACAGCCGGCCCCCAGAGAAGCCATCGGGAATCCCGCCGCGACAATCGGTCGAACCCGAAACCCCCGAGCAACATGCCGAGGCTGTTCGACGTGAACGCGACCAGACCGAACGCAGCACCCGCAACCGCCAGGGGCAGTTCGAAGCCGCGCAGGTAAAACGGCACGACGAACTGCGCCACCGCGTTGAATGCAATGCCTGTGATACACCACGCGAGCAGCAGATGACGAAACGTGCGCATCGCCCACAGGTGCCTCAGCACGGCTGGCAGCGACGGCGCTTCTGCTTTCGCAACGTAACCATCTGCCAGGCCACGCGGTGGCTCACGTAACGTGAACCACACGAGCAACGCCGTCAGCAGGCCGGGCACCCCGAGCGCGAAGAACGCCGCGCGCCAGTTCCACTCCGCGGCGATCCAGCCACCGACCGACTGCCCGACCAGGAAGCCAAACGGCGAACCCAGCGCGATGAGGGCCAGGATCGATCCGCGTCGATCGGCCCTGAAGTGATCGCAGATGAGGGAGGAGACCGGTGGCTGGAAGCCCGCCTCCCCGATCCCGACGCCGATCCGCCCCAGCAACAGGGTGAAGAAGCTCCCGGCGAGCCCGCACGCCGCCGTCATGAACGACCACGCGGCAATACAGGCAGCGATCACGCCCTTGCGACTCACACGCTCCGCGAGCCAGCCGAGCGGAACGCCGAGCAGCGAATACAGGATGGCGAAGGCAAGACCCTGCAACATGCCGAGATCGGTATCGGTGAGATGCAGGTCTTCCTTGATCGGCTGTGCCAGCACGGAAAGAATGGCCCGATCCGCGTAGTTGAAGACGCTGACCAGGAAAAGAACCAGGACGAGCCAGACCTTGTAGCGTCGGCCGAGCAGCGGATGGCCGGCCTCGCCCGCGGGATTCAGCGACTCGACGAGTTGTCCGTCAGCCATGCTCAACCTGTCGCATCCTGTCAGGGCGCCGCGGACTCGATCATGTCGGCGGTTTCCTTCGGTGCGACGTGCTGGAGGTCATGCGTATACGGCATTTCCTCCACGCGCCAGTCCTGGTGCTTGCGCAGCTTCTGCGCCACCTTCGTGAAGGTGTCGTTCTGGTAGCCGGTCGCGAGCACGTAGGTCTTGATCGGGATGCGATCGCGCGCGCCCGTCAGATGTGCCTTCTCCGTGAAGCAATGAACGGATTGAGGCGAGCGGATGGCCTCGTACGCAGCCCGATCTTCCGGGCTCAGATGCGCATTGAACCCCACCGCAGTGACCCTCGGTGGTGGCACCAGGTAATCGTTGGGATCTGCGGGCAAGTGCGGCGGGCCCGGCACCAGGTCATTCAGGCTCTCGCCATCCTCAGGAAAGAAAGCATCCAGATACAGGATCGATTGGATGACACCCTCGGGCACCAGCTCTGCCGCCACCGAGATCGGCATGCCGCCATAGGAATGGCCGACGAGCAGAACGTTGCGCAGTCGTTCGTACTTGATGAGATTGGCGATATCGAGCGCGTGCAGCGACAGATTGACCGCCGGGCTGTTCAGATGGGCGCGGTCGCCCAGCCCGGTGAGTGACGGCGTGAACACGTGATGGCCGCGATCGGTCAGATCATCCGCTACGTTTCGCCACCGTGCGCCTCCGACCCATGCACCATGGACGATGACGATCGTTGCCCGCCTGCCTGCCATTCTTCGCTCCCCCGCCACGCGATGCCACCCCCGGGCAAGTGTGAGGGGAACCGTGCGGCAAAAATAGTGCAGCCAATTCCCGGCCCGTAAATACGGCGGATCCGGGTCAGTTTTTGACAGGCATGAGTCGGGCTACTCCGGAATTGCTATTACGCGTGGCACGGAGAATCCAACCGATTGCGTCGCTACACCAGTTCCGGGCTGACCACCGCCCACAGTGACGCGATATGCTCCTTGCATCACCTGACGCACCCCGTCGCGCGTGACGAAACTCATGTCGCGGGGTGAGAGCGTCAGTGTGATCGTCCTGCGTTCGCCCGGCCGCAGCTCGAAGCGCTCAAATCCTCGTAACGCCCGGCGCGGGGCGCCTTCAAATGGCGGTGGTTCGAGATAGAGCTGCGCCACTTCCTCACCCGCGCGCTTTCCGGTGTTGGTGACGACCGTGGTCACCTGCGCCCCGCGCTCGAGGTTTCCCTCGATGGCCTCGAATTTGAGCGGCCCGTACTCGAAGGTCGTGTAACTCAGGCCATAACCGAAGGGGTAGACCGGTGTGCCGGTGAAGTATCGGTACGTGCGATTCTTCATCGAGTAATCGCTGAACGGCGGCAGATCCGCGACGCTTCGATAGAAAGTCAGCGGCAGGCGCCCTGCGGGATTCACCTTGCCCGAAATCACATTGGCAACGGCAAGGCCGCCTGCCTGGCCCGGATACCAGGCTTCGATGATGGCGGCGGCGTTTTCCTTCGCCCAGGACAGGTCGAGGGGGCTGCCGTTCAGCGCCACCACGATCAGCGGCTTGCCCGTCGCCTTCACGTCCTCGAGCAGTTTCCGCTGATCCGCCGGCAGGTCGAGCGAGGTCTTGTCTCCGCCGGAGAAGCCCTCGAGATTGATCTTCATCTCCTCGCCTTCGAGGTCCGAGGTGAGCCCCACCGCCGCGACCACAATGTCGGCGTTCGCGGCGGCCAACGCCAGGTCCTTCTCGGGCTGCAGAGAAATGCGTTTCCAGAACAATCCCGGGCTGCGCGACCCGAAGCGCACCTCGTTGGTGATGCGCACGGGGTATCGGCGCCCTTTCGTCAGGGTAACGACCTCGAAACTCGGAAGATCGGCCGCGGGCCGCGCGCCGGCGGGCACCAGCACCTTGCCGTCGAACGTGAGCTCGCTTCCTGCGCCACTGACGCCGAGGCGATACGTGCCCGTTGCGGGCGCCACCAGCGAGCCGGTCCAGGTGACCCGGCGCGGCGCTTCGCCCGACTCCTCCGCGTGCAAGCCCGCCTTGCCATCGGGTGAACGCAGCACCGAGGTCGGCACCGGGTCGCCATCGGTCACCGAAGGCGACCACGGCACGTGCGTGATCGTCACGTTCTTCAGCACGCGGCGCAGACCATCCACGATCGATACAGGCGGGCTCGATTGCGAGGAGGAGTAGTTCCCGCGCAGCACGCGCGTGGAGTCTGCATGCGGGCCGACAACCGCGATTCGCTTCACACCGTGCAACGGAAGCACACCATCGTTCTTGAGCAGCACCAGGCTTCGCTCCGCCGCCTTCAGCGCAAGTGCGTCGTGCTCGGGACTGGTGAGGCTCGAGGGCAGCTTCGCGTGCGGATCGGGGGCAATGGATGACGGCAAGTCGCCATTGCGGTAGCGCGCGGAGAACAAGCGGATCAGCGCCCGATCGATGTCCTGCACGCTGATGAGGCCCTGCTCGTAGGCTTCCTTGTAGCGATTACCGAGATCTTTCTGGCCTCGCAGGGTGCCGGTGTGGCACTCGTTATCCACGCCCGTCTCGAGCGCCGCGGCGACCGCTGCAGGCTGATCCGGCGCGTACTTGTGATTCCTGTGGATGTCGGCAACGGCGTCGCAATCCGACACGACATAGCCTTTGAACTTCCACGCGCCGCGCAAGCGCTCCTTCAACAGCAGATCATTTGCGCACGCCGGCTGACCGTTCACGCGGTTGTAGGCGCACATGATCGAGCCTGCGTGCCCTTCGACGATCGCCGCACGGAATGCCGGCAGGTACGTGTCTTCGAGATCGTGAGGTGTCGCGTACACGTTCGCTTCGTGGCGCGTCGACTCCGGACCGCTGTGCACGGCGAAGTGCTTGGGGGAGGCAATGACCCGCGGATGATCCGCATCGGGCCCCTGCATGCCGAGCACATACGCAACGGCAAGGCGCGCGGTCAGGAACGGGTCCTCCCCGTACGTCTCCTGCCCGCGCCCCCAGCGCGGATCGCGGAAGATATTGATGTTCGGCGACCAGGTATCGAGACCCGTGCCGATGTAGCCGAGGCGCCCGGTCCTGCGACCGCGGTCATGCAGCGCCCGGACTTCGAGACTGATGGCGCCGGCGACCTCGTGGATCAGCGGCGCATCGAACGTCGCCGCAAGCCCGATGGGCTCGGGAAAGTTCGTGGTAAGCACTTCGCCGATGGCACCGTGCAGGGACTCGGTCCACCAGTTGTAGGCGGGAATACCCAGCCGCGGAATGGCCGGCGCGGTGTTGATGAGCTGATCCACTTTCTCCTGAAGATTGAGCTGCGCCACCAGCGCAGCCGCCCGCTCGTCGGCCTCTGCACGGGAAGAGGCGTCCGCGGCATTGCTCATGAACGGCACGCCGATCAAGAGCAGGACGATAGTGAGTCTCATCGGGGCGCCCCTCCACTCAAGACTGTTACCGTTACCATTTTTTGGGCGATACTAGCGAGCGCGTGCCCGAGGGGCAAGAAGAGTTCCAGCGGGTTGCTCCATGCGCTAATGCGTATGGCTTGCCGGTTTCTTTTCATTGGAACTCGCGCGCTGCCCTTTCTATGCTTCGTTAGCCGAGAACCAAGGGGGGAACTGCGCGATGCGGACGACAACGTATAACCGCTGGATGGCATTCGCTTCGACGGTGATCGCGCTTTGCCTCTGCAGCGCTGCGCATGGCGCGACCGCCGAGCTGCAGGGCACATTGCGCGCGGATCAACCCGGCCCCCTCGTCAGTCGTTACCTCTTCGGCCAGTTCGCCGAGCACCTGGGCTTCGGGATCTACGGCGGCATCTGGGTCGGCGAGAGCTCGAAGATTCCCAACACCCATGGCTATCGCAACGACGTCGTTGCCGCCCTGAAGCGCCTGCAGGTTCCGGTCGTTCGCTGGCCGGGCGGCTGCTTCGCAGACGAATACCACTGGCGCGAAGGCGTCGGCCCGCGGGACAAGCGCCCGGTGCGCGTGAACACGCACTGGGGCGGCGTCGAAGAGCCGAACTCATTCGGCACGCACGAGTTCATGGATTTCGCCGAGCTGATCGGTGCAGACGCCTACGTCTCCGGCAATGTCGGCGACGGCACACCCGAGGAGATGGCGCAGTGGGTGGAGTACATCACCTCTGACACCACATCCACGCTCGCCAACGAGCGGCGCCGGAACGGTCGCGAGAAACCATGGAAGCTGCCCTTCTTCGGCATCGGCAACGAGCTGTGGGGCTGCGGCGGCAACATGCGCGCCGAGTACGCCGCCGATCTCGTGCGCCGCTATCAGACCTTCGTGAAGGTTCCGCCCGGCAACCCGTTGCAGAAGATCGCGGCGGGCGCCAACGTGGACGACTATCACTGGACCGAAGTCTTCATGCGCGAGACGGGCAAGCTCATGAACGGCCTCTCCATCCACTACTACACCTCGCCCGGCCCGAACTGGAACACCAAGCGCTCCTCCACCGACTTCGGCGAGGATCAATGGATCGAGACGCTCTCCAAGGCGCTCTACATGGACGAGCTCGTCACGAAGCACAGCGCGATCATGGATCGCTTCGATCCGCAGAAGAAGGTCGGCCTCATGGTCGATGAGTGGGGCACGTGGTACACGGGGTTACCCGGCTCCAATCCGGGCTTCCTGCACCAGCAGAACAGCCTGCGGGATGCGCTCGTGGCAGCGATCCACTTCAACATCTTCAGCCACCACGCCGACCGGGTGAAGATGGCGAACATCGCACAGATGGTGAACGTGCTGCAGGCGATGATCCTGACGAGTGACGAGAAGATGGTGCTCACCCCCACGTACTACACGTTCGAGATGTACAAGCCGTTCATGGACGCTACGTACCTCCCGCTCGAGCTTCCGTCACCCGCGTATCAACTCGGCGAATACAAGGTACCGGCCGTGCATTCCTCCGCGGTACGAGGCAAGGATGGCAAAGTGTACGTCGCGCTCGCGAACCTCGACGCGAAAAACGCCGCGCGACTCGAGGTGAAGATCGCGGGCGCCGCGCTTAGCAAAGTCGCCGGGCAGATACTCACCGCTCCGGCGATCAACTCCATCAATACCTTCGAGAAGCCGGATACGGTGAAGCCGCAGCCGTTCAGCGGTGCGCGACTGAAGGGGAACCAGCTGAGCGTGGACCTGCCGTCGAAATCAGTGGTCGTTCTCGCCCTTCAGTAGCCAGGAGGCGCTGCAGGAGACAGAACGCGAACAGCAACCCGCCCACGACGATGCGGGTCCACCACGAGCTCAACGTCCCTTCGAACGTGATCAGCGTCTGGATCGTGCCGAGGATCAGCACTCCAAACAGCGTGCCGGCGACGTAACCCACGCCGCCACGAAGCAGCGTTCCGCCGATCACCACCGCCGCGATCGCGTCGAGCTCCAGCCCCACCGCATGCAGGCTGTAGCCCGACTGCATATAGAAAGTAACAGTCACACCACCGAGCGCCGCGCAGAAGCCGCTGAGCATGTAGACGCGCACGACCGTCGCATCGACGGGTAACCCCATGAGCCGCGCCGAGGACTCACTGCCGCCGACGGCGTAGACCGTGCGCCCGAACTGCGTCCTGTGTGCGATCCACATACCGGCGAGCACAACGGCGAGCGCGATGATCGCGCTCACGGACAGCGACGCACGCCCTCCCAGGGGAACACGCGCCTGAGCGATGGCGCTGTAGACCGGATCGGTGATGCCGATCGACTCCGTGCTGATGAGATAACAAAGCCCGCGCGCGAGGAACATTCCGGCGAGCGTCACGATGAAGGGCTCCAGGCGGAATCGCTGCACGAGATACCCTTGTGCCATCCCGAACAACGCGCCGATGGCGAGCACCAGCGGGAACACGAGCCACGGGCTGAAGCCGTTGTGCGTTACGAGCTGCGCTGAGATCATCGTGGTGAGTGCGACCACTGCACCGACCGACAGATCGATGCCGCCGGTCAGGATCACGAACGTCATGCCCACGGCGACGATGCACAGGAATGCGTTGTCGATGAGCAGATTCAGGAACACCTGCGGCGCGAAGAAGCCCTCGTACAGCACGGAGCCGGCCGTGCCCATCGCGACGAAGAGGCTGATCGTCACGATCAGGGGCACGAAACGCGAGTCGATGCGGCTAGGCGTGCGCATGGGAGCGCTTCACCATCCGGCGAAATTCGGGCGACTGCAGCAGCATGACCGCGAACACCAGCACCGCCTTCACCGCCAGGTTCACCTCGGGCGGCACGCCGCTCGAATAGATGATCGACGTGAGCGTCTGCAGGATCAGCGCCCCCACGATGGAACCCGCCAGGCTGAACCGCCCGCCCGTGAGCGAAGTCCCGCCGAGCGCCACCGCGAGAATCGCGTCGAGCTCCATGAGCTGGCCGGCGTTGTTGGCGTCCGCGCTCTTCACATTGGAGCTGATGATCAGCCCGGCGATGCCGGCCGTGAGGCCGCTGAAAACGTACAGGCACACCGTAATAAGCCGTGAGCGCACACCGGCCACGCGGGAGGCCACAGGGTTCAGGCCGATACTGCGCACGAAAAGCCCCATCGCGGTTCTCGAAAGGACGAGATGCACGGCAAAGGCAACCCCCGCCGCGAGGATCAGCGCGAACGGCAAGCCGGCAAGGTAGCCGTTGCCGATGAAGAAATACGGCGCGTAGTAAACCGTG
>JBDZVF010000603.1:0-3110 GCA_040255575.1 Pseudomonadota bacterium
TGACCTTCCCGGGGCTGCGCATTGGATACCTCGTTGTGCCGCGCTCGCTGGTGGCGACATTTACGCGGGCAAAGTGGCTGGCCGATCGGCACACGCCGATTCACCAGCAGGCCACTCTGTGTCGGTTCATGAGCGAGGGGCATTTCGAGCGACACATTCGCCGCATGCGCAGAACGTATGCGCAGCGTCGCGCCGTGCTTGTGGAGTCGCTGCAGCGGCACTTTGGCGACCGCGTGCAAGTGTTCGGCGAAGCCGCAGGCACGCATGCGTATGTGCGCTTCGATGAGCCGGACCTCGCCGCGCGGGCCGAGCGCAACAAGGTAGAGCTTCGGGGAGCGGGGCAGTACTACCTCGGCACGCCGCCGGCGAACGAGTATCTGATCGAGTTCTCGATGCTGGGTGAGCGGAGTATTCGCGAGGCCATCAGGCGCCTGGCACCCAGCGGCTGAGAGGCGCGCTTGCTCTCAGATCCTCGCATCCGCAATCCCGGCCGCCCTCCACGTCGTGCGCCACCGATGCTTGATGCTCGTGAGCCCCCCGAGCGCCATCACCGCCAGCGACGCAAACACCAGTAATCCCACTTGGTAACTGCCCGTCATCTGCTTCGACACCCCAAGGCTCGACGCGAGAAAGAACCCACCCACGCCGCCCGTCATCCCCACGAGCCCGGTCATCACGCCGATTTCATGCCGAAACCGTTGGGGCACCAGCTGAAACACCGAGCCGTTCCCCATCCCAAACGCCAGCATGCACAGCGCGAACAGAATGAGTGCCGTGTACACGCTCTGCGGCCGGAAGCTCACGATCACCAGGATCACCGCAGCGATGGCGTAAATCGTCGTGAGCGTCTTGATGCCACCGACACGATCCGCAACCGCGCCGCCGATCGGCCGCACAAGCGACCCCAGGAAGACGCACCCCGCCGTGAAGTAACCCGCCTTCACCGCATCGAGCCCGTACTCCGTATTGAAATAGATAGCCAGTGACGAGGCGAGCCCCACGAATCCACCGAACGTCACCGAGTAGAAAAACATCAACCACCAGCAGTCGCTGATGCGAAACACCGCGAGGTACCCGGACCACGTCTTCGGCGGTGGAGCGGTCGGGCTGTCCTTCGCGGCAAAAAGATACACGACGAACGCAACCGCCACCGGAATCACCGCGAGCCCCAGCACATTGTTCCAGCCGAGCGCGACCGCGATACCCGGCGCGAAGAGCGACGCGAACACCGTGCCGGAGTTGCCCGCGCCGGCAATGCCAAGTGCGAGACCCTGGTACTGTGGCGGATACCAGCGCGACGCGAGCGGCAGCGCGACCGCGAACGATGCCCCAGCCACACCGAGAATCAGCCCCAGCCCGAGCGTGCCCGCATAACTGTGAATGCCGATGAGCCACGCGCACGCGAGCCCTGCAATGACGATCACCTGCCCGATGATGCCGGCGCGCCGGGGCCGCAGCCGATCCACGAGCACGCCAAACACTACTCGCAGCAATGCACCCGCGAGCACCGGCAGCGCTACCATGAAGCCCTTCTGGGCCGGGCTCAGGCCGAGGTCGCCCGACATCTGCACCGCGAGCGCGCCCAGCAACACCCAGACCATGAAGCTCATGTCAAAGTAGAAGAACGCGGCGAGGAGCGTGGGAAGATGCCCTGCCTTCAGGAATGCCCGATTGATCAAAACGCCTCCTCGATCCCTCATGCGCAGGAAAAACGCAGGGACCGGGTGCAAGAGCCGGACCAGAGATCGCCGTTCTATCGAGGCGGAGAAGCGAGATGGGCAGCACACGTTGCACCAAACGCGAGCCTGCAAGTGGCGCTCGGCATGCATACCTTCGAAGGTGGCCGACAGCGAAACGAGGGTTTCGCCGCGTGGCATGTCGGCGCTCAACCACTCGACCGGCAATCGATGTGATTGCCCTGGTTGCCTATGGCATGCGTGGCGCGAAAGGCGGGCGCATGGCAGCCGAGCTGGCCGTTCGCCGCTTCGTGGAAGGCTGCACCCTTATTCCGATCACGCGCGGCGTGCCGCAAATCGGTGCGCACGCCCTCGATTCGGTCAACCGCTGGCTCCATACCCTCGATCGGTTGGACGCGCAGCTCAACGGAATGGCCTGCATCCTCGGCGCACTGGTCCTGTGCAGTCGCCAGGCCCATTTGCTCCATGTTTTGGCACGATAGGAGGCATGACACATGAAAGCTATCGATCCCGCATTCGTCACCACCGCGTTCGAGTTGCCTGGGTACCGGGTAGTGCGGAACGTCGGCGTGGTTCGCGGCGTCGTCGTTCGCTCGCGTAGCGTAGTGGGGAGCATCGGCGCGTCTTTGCAGACGCTGGTGGGCGGCAACATCACGCTGTTCACCACGTTGTGCGAGCAGGCGAGGGCCGACGCTTACAAGCTGATGGTCCAGCACGCCGCCGAGCGCGGCGCGAGCGCCATCATCGGCATGCGCTATGACGCCAATGAAGTGATGGCAGGCGTCACGGAAGTGCTGGCGTATGGCACGGCGGTGGTCGTCGAGCCGGCGCCGTGAGGTAGTGATAGTGCGACTGACCTCTCAATGTCGCTCATCCGCTTCAAGCCCCGGAGGCGCGCGCCGATAGTCACCTCGGATGGACTACATGGAAACAGCATATCCGGCGTAGCCGGCCCATAGATTATGTCATTGAGCGTCAACACCAACGTTGCCTCGCTGAACGCACAGCGCAACCTGAATGGCTCCCAGACCGCTCTGGGCAAGGCCATCCAGCGCCTGTCGTCCGGCCTGCGCATCAACAGTGCCGCCGATGACGCCGCGGGACTCGCGATTTCCGATCGGTTCACCACGCAGATCAGCGGCCTGAATCAGGCCGTTCGCAACGCCAACGACGGCATTTCGATGCTGCAGACGGCGGATGGCGCGCTCAGCACCGTCTCGCAGGCCCTGCAGCGCATTCGCGAGCTCGCCGTGCAGGCGGCCAATGCGACCAACAGCGATTCCGACCGCAAGGCGCTGCAACTCGAAGTCTCGCAGCTGACGGCGGAAATGGATCGCGTCGGCCGCACCACCAGCTTCAACGGCCAGAAGATTTTCGGCCAGGACGAAGCGAGCGTCGTCGGCGATGCCGACC
>JBDZVF010000081.1:0-16901 GCA_040255575.1 Pseudomonadota bacterium
GAAGTGCTGGGCCTCATGAAGGCGCAGAACGTGAAGAACACGGTCATCGTGCCGGTGGGCGCCAAGGGCGGCTTCTTCCCCAAGCGCCTGCCCTCCGGATCGCGGGATGCCATCCAGGCCGAAGGCATTGCGTGCTATCAGACCTTCATTCGCGCGCTGCTCGATGTGACGGACAACATCGTGAACGGCCGCGTCGTGCCGCCGGCGCGGGTGGTACGGCGCGATGGGGACGACCCTTACCTCGTGGTCGCTGCGGATAAAGGCACGGCCAGTTTCTCTGACATCGCGAACGCCCTGTCCATCGAATACGGCTTCTGGCTCGGGGATGCGTTCGCCTCCGGCGGCTCCGCAGGCTACGACCACAAGGGCATGGGCATCACCGCGCGTGGCGCGTGGGAGTGCGTGAAACGGCACTTCCGCGAGCTCGGCGTGGACATCCAATCGCACGATTTCACGGCCGCCGGCATCGGGGACATGTCGGGCGACGTCTTCGGCAACGGCATGCTGCGTTCGAAGCACATGCGGCTGCAGGCGGCGTTCAACCACCAGCACATTTTTCTCGATCCGTCTCCGGATGCCGCAGCGAGCTTCGCGGAGCGGCAGCGGCTCTTCAACCTGCCGCGCTCCACGTGGGAGGACTACGACCGCAAGAAGATTTCGCGCGGCGGTGGGGTGTACTCACGTTCGGCGAAATCCATCTCGCTCTCGCCGGCCGCGCAGTCGATGCTGGGGCTCGAAAGCCCGACGGCGACGCCCAGCGAGGTCATCCGCGCGATCCTGCGCATGCCGGTCGATCTGCTGTGGAACGGCGGCATCGGCACCTACGTGAAAGCCTCCGACGAGCCGAACAACCAGGTGGGTGACCGTGCGAACGACGCTGTGCGCGTCAATGGCTCGGAGCTTCGCGCGAAGGTGGTGGGCGAAGGCGGCAACCTCGGCTTCTCGCAGCGGGGACGCGTGGAGTACGCGCTCGCGGGCGGTCGCATCAACACGGACTTCATCGACAACTCGGCGGGCGTGAACACCTCCGACGTCGAAGTGAACATCAAGATCCTGCTGAACCCGCTGATGCAGGCGGGCAAGCTCAGCCAGAAGGATCGCGACAAGCTGCTCGCGCGCATGACGGACGAAGTGGCGGCACTCGTCCTGCGCAACAACTATCTGCAGAGCCAGGCGATCAGCACGCTCGAAATGCAGTCCGCGGCGCGGCTGGCGGAATATCAGCACCTCATTCGCTTTCTGGAACGCACGGGCGACCTGAACCGAACCCTCGAGTTCCTGCCCTTGGATGAGGAGCTCAATGAGCGGCGCAAGCGTGGCGCCGGACTCTCCCGGCCGGAGCTGTCGGTGGTGCTTTCGTACAGCAAGATCTGGCTCAGCAACCACCTGCTCGCCTCCGACGTGCCGGAAGATCCGTACCTCTCGAACGAGCTCGCGCGATATTTCCCGGCGCCCGTGCAGGAACGGTTTCCACGCGCGATTCCGCGGCACCGCCTGAAGCGGGAGATCATCACCACCGCGACCACGAACAGCCTCATCAATCGCATGGGCCCGACGTTCGTCGCGCGCACGCAGGAAGAAACTGGCGCCGAGCCCGCGGACATCGCGCGCGCCTACACGGCCGCGCGCGAGATCTTCGACATGCGCAAGTTGTGGGCGCGCATCGAGGCGCTCGACAACAAGGTTCCGGCGCGCGTGCAGTACGGGATGATGTATCAGGCGAGCCGGCTCCTGCGGCACGTGACGTACTGGCTGCTGGCGCATCGGCGCCGCGAGCTGCATATCGATCGCGCCGTTGCGGAGTTTCGTCGCGGCGTGCGGGCGCTCGAGGCGGATATCGCTCAGGTCTTGGTGGGCACGGATCGGGAACGCTACGACAGGGTGCTCAAGGAGCACGTCGACGCCGGCGTGGCGGCGGAGCTCGCGGCGCGCGTGGCATGCCTGGATGCCAACAACGCCGCGCTCGATATCGTCGAGCTCGCGAATGCGCACGGCACCCGCGTGGCCGAGGCGGCGCGCATTTATTTCGAGGTGGGTGCACGCACCGGTCTCGACTGGATGCGTCAACAGGTCGAGCAACTGTCTGTCGATGGGCCGTGGCAAGCGGTGGCGCGCACCGGGCTGCGCGACAACGTGCTGCGCATTCATCGGCGGCTCGCGCAATGCGTGCTGGATCGAGAAGAGCGCGGCACTGCTGAGGTGCGGGTCGCGTCATGGGTCGAGTCATTGGGAGAAGAGCTCGCCCATTGGCAACGCACGCTTGATGAGATGCGCACGGCGGGGCCGGCGGACTTTGCAACGCTTACCGTTGGTGTTGAAACCGTGCGCAAGCTTGCATAGCGAGCGCTGCCGGTCGATGCATCGCGCGGACATCGGCAACGGAATGCCCTCACCGCCATCGACATATGGAATCTCGCCGGCGTTTCGACCTCCCCGCTGTGCTATAAACCGCGGCGGAGGTAGAACGCGTGCCTGGAAAACTCATTCTCGTCCGTCACGGACAGAGCGTATGGAACGTCGAGAATCTCTTCACGGGGTGGCACGACGTAGATTTGTCCGAGCAGGGTCGTCGCGAAGCGGCGGACGCCGCGAAGCAGTTGCTGGCCGAGAACATCAGCATCGACCTGGCCTTTACTTCTGTGCTGAAGCGCGCCATCCGCACGCTGTGGATCATCATGGATGGGATGGATCGCATGTGGGTGCCGGTGGAACGCTCGTGGCGGCTGAATGAGCGCCACTATGGCGCGCTCCAGGGCCTCAACAAGGCACAGACGGTGGAGAAGCACGGCGAGGCGCAGGTGAAGATCTGGCGCCGCAGCTACGACATTCCGCCGCCGGCGCTCGCGCTCGATGATCCGCGGCATCCGCGGTTCGATGCGCGATACGCGGGCATCGATGTGAAGCTGCTGCCGGCGGCCGAGTCGCTGAAGGATACGCTGGCGCGCGTGCAGCCTTACTGGACGAGCCGCATCGGGCCGGAACTGCGGTCCGGTCGCAATGTGATGGTCGTCGCGCATGGCAATAGCCTGCGGGCGATGGTGAAGATGCTCGACAACGTGTCGGAGTCGGAAATCACGGAGCTGAATATTCCGACGGGTGTGCCGCTGCTGTATGAGCTGGATCAGGATCTTCAGCCGGTGTCGCACCGCTATCTGGGCGATCCCGCTGCGATTGCCGCTGCGGCAGAGGCTGTTCGGCGGCAGACCGAGAAGAAGTAGCTCTCAGCCCGGCGCTGGAGCGCTTCTCACGCCACTGCCCCACCCGTCGTAGCGCCCGTGGTGGCTCTTGGCGAGCTCGTTGAAGCGACGGCTCAGCGCTTGCATGTCCGCAACGTGAATGCGCATGGTGCGCGTCGCGCTGAGGCTGAAGGGAAACTCGTTGCCGGGCACCGCCTTCACATCGACGATGAACCCCTCCCTCTCCAGCTCCTTGTTGATGGCCGTGCACGCCGGCTCATTCGGTAGCGCGAAGAAGAAGTTCACCTCGTGGGACTGGAACGGGTCCTGCCCGCGCTTGCGCAGCTCGGCGACGAGCTTCGCGTCCCAGTCCACGTTGTGCACTTCCCTGCCGCGCTTCATGGTCGAGTAGAACCTGAAGATCACGGCAATGCCCGCGAGCACCAGGAGCGCCACCAGCAGCCACTGCATCATCGAGCGTTCCCCCCGCTCCCGTTGAACGACGGCGGGCGTTTCTCGAGGAACGCACTGATGCCCTCCAGCCCTTCCGCACTGGCCGCGGAAGTCGCGATCGTCTCGGCTTCGAGCGCCATCTGCGATTCGAGTGCCCCCAGGGACGCCAGCACCAGGCGCTTGGTGCGCCCGAACGCATGCGTGGCGCCGGCGGCGAGCCGGTCCGCCAGCTTCAGTGCCTCACTCATGAGCTGATCGTCGCTGACCACCGCGTTCACGAGCCCCCAGCTCAACGCTTCGGCCGACGTGAGCGAGCGATTCAGCAGGAACAGCTCCATCGCGCGCTTCGTACCGACGATCCGCGGCAGCAGGAAAGAGGTGCCTGCATCCGGCGTAAGCCCCACTCCGGTGTACGCAAGATTGAACTTCGATGTCTCACCGCAGAGCGTGAGATCAGCCATCGTCGCAAGCCCCACGCCGGCACCCGCCGCCGTGCCATTCACCGCCGCGATGAGCGGCGCATCCATGCGCGCGAAGTGAGAGATCGCCTCGTGCAAATAAGTGGTGAGCTCGCGCAAATAGGCATCCGCCGCCTTGCCCCTGTTGAGCATGCCGCGCAGGTCGCCCCCGAAGCAGAAGTTGCGCCCCGCGCCCGTCAGCACCACCGCGCGCACGGCGGAGTTGCGCCCGCAGGTCATCGCCGCGGCCAGGAGATCCATGGCCGTCTGCAGGTTCAGCGTGTTCGACGCGTCCGGCCGGTTGATCGTGACGATGGCCACGGCTCCGCGGCTTTCGACTTCGACGGTCTCGGCAGACATGGGGGATGTCCTGGTGAGTGAGTTATTCGTCTGGCGCAATGGTCACGCGCAGCCCCTCGAGGGCCGGCGTGAACTCGATCTGGCACGAGAGGCGGGACTGCTCCGTAAAGTGGGACAGCTCCTGCAGCAGCTCCCGTTCGTCCGACTGCGGCGGCGGAAGCTTGTCGGCCCATTCCGGGTCCACATAGACGTGGCACGTGGCGCAGGAGCACATGCCCCCGCAGATAGCGGCCACGCCGTATTCGAGCTCGCGCAGCGTCTCCATGACCTTCAATCCGGTGCGGGCCTCCACTTCGTGCTCGACACCGTCACGGTCAACAACCTTCAGCAACGCCATTCGCTCGCCCTTCCCGCAATATCGTGGTAACCGGCCGGAACGGCCGAGCGCGATAGTCTGCCGGGACGGGGCATCCGGCGCCAGCCTTGCTGACGTTTGTCAGACCCAGCCGGGCTGCGAAAGGCGGGCGAGGAGGCCCTGTTCGGCTGCCAGATCCTGCGCGGAGACGGCTCCCGCCAGGCGCCGCACCCGATACCAGAAATAACTCACCAGCACGCTCAACCACGTCGCGGCGGCGAGCATCGCGGGCGAAACATGGTCGGACAGCCCGCTCGCTTCGAGCAGCGTGCCCGCATGAGGCACAGCCTGCGGGTAGTAGGCGAGCAGGCAAGCGAGGTCGATAACCGGGTCGGTGACCGCGGCGTACTCCCAATCGAGCAGCAGCAGCCGGCTGCGCGTGCCCATGAGATTGGTGTGGTGAAGATCGTTGTGAACCACCACGCGGGGCCGGCGTGCGCTGTCGCTGAGGAGCAGAGCCGCCCGGGCGCGATCGATGAAATGCGACAGCTCCGCCCCCTCGTCAGGCAACGCCGCGCACAGGCTTCCATGGAGCCGCTCGATGGATGCGCCGATCTCAAACGGCGCGACATCCGGGGGCGCCACCGAGTGCAACGTGCGCAGCGTCGAACCGAGCTGCTGCAGCCGGTCCGGCTGGCTCATGACGGCTTGCGTCCAGGTGGGGCCGGGCACGTGCTCCATGATCATGAAGCGATAATGTGGATCAACATGTAGGAGCGCCGGCGCAAGCCCCGCGGCGGCGGCCACTGCATGCAGCTTCGCCTCCCGCTCATGATCGGCGCCCAGCGTGGCCGCTGCCTCATCGTGGATGCGCGCGACGAAGAGCCCCGCGCCCGTCTGAACGCGGAAGCTCCTGTTCACCGTGCCGCCCGGAAGACGTTCGGCCGACGCCGCGCCCGCGGCGGTGAAGCCCGGCACGTACGCCAACACTTCTTCGGGAATCAGCTCGAGGGCGCTGGCGCGCGTCGGCTCCTGGACCATGCGATAAACCCGAAGGTGGCGATGACGAGATAGACGAGCATCAGGAGCGCCACGAACATGAGCTCCTGCGCGACGAACAGAAACACCGCGATCGCATCGAATACGATCCAGTACAACCAGTTTTCCAGCTTCACCTGCGCGGTGAGCCACGTGGCGAGCAGGCTGCCCCACGTCGTGAGCGAATCGAGAAACGGCCAGGCCGCCTCCGTTTCTCTCGCGAGATAGCGCGAAGTGAGCGCGCTGAGACCGAGGATAACGACCCAGGAGATCACGTGCGCCCGAAGCGGCCACGTGGTCACGGGCCGCGTCGCGCCTTCATTCCGCGACCAGTGCCAGAAACCGTACACCGCCATACCGACGTAATAACCCTGAAGGCACGCCTGCATCGGCAACTTTGCCTGCCAGGCCAGCGCCACCAGAATGCCGGAGCTGATGCCGCCCGCCACCCAGCACCAGCGCGTGCGGCGAACGGCAAGAATCGAGTACAACAGGCCGAGCACAACCGACACCGCCTCGGGCGCCGACGTGTTGCGCAGGCCGGTGAGAATGGACTCGATCAGCTCCACGCGGTCATGCGGCCGCGAGCGGGCCGAGCACCTTCATGACGAACACGGCCTTCTCGTTGGCTTCGAACGTCTTGCGGATCTCGCGCACCAGCACGTTGAAGATATCGTCGTATGAGCCGAACACCTGCGTGCTCATGCTGTTGGTGATGACCTTGAAGCGCGCGCCAGCATTGAGCCGGTCGATGAAATCCTGGATCGGCGGAATGTAGCTCGCGTTGAGCGGATAAAGACTGATCTCGACACCAATTTCCATCGGAACACCTGATCGTTAACGGAAGGAGTAGCGGAACGAGACGCCCACCTGGCGCGGATCGCCCCGCTGGATGTACAGCTTGTTCTCGAAGTTCGGCGGTTCGTTGCCGAAGAAGAAACCGCGAATGGCGTATTCCCGGTCGAAGACGTTGCGCCCCCAGAGCGTCGCGGACCAGCGCGGCGTCTCATAGCCGAACTGCACGTTGGTCAGCACGTATGCGCCAGACTGCGTGTTGTTGGGCGGCACGTCGAAATAGAACTTGTCGAGCGCCGTCACGCCGACGCGCCCGGTCCAACCGGTTGGATGGCGCCAGTTGAGGTTGAGCGCCGCCTGATATTTCGGCGCGTGCGCCTGCTCGCGGTCCGGCAGCATCGAGCCGCCCTGGTCATAGTCCTGATAGCGCGTGCGCAGGAGGCCGACTGAACCGTCTACCTGCCACTGGTCCGTCAGCTGCACGCGCAGGCTCGATTCGACGCCGTAGTTGTAGCCGCGTGAGGCGTTGTCCGTGAAGAACACGTAGCTGTTCGGATCTGAAGGGTCGAGCTGATCGCCCGTGCGCACCTGCACGTCACGTCGCCGCGAGTAGAACGCGGAAATGTCCGCATACCAGCGATGATCGGGCGCGGCGTATTTGAAGCCGTACTCGTAATTCCAGAGATACTCCGGGCGGAAACGCAGCCGATCCTCGGGCACCGCGCCGAGGTTGAACCCGCCGGCCTTGTAGCCGCGGGAGATCGAGGCGTAAGTCGTCAGCGCAGGAGTGATGGCGTATGTACCGGAAACCTGCCCGCCCACCATGCTGTTCTTCGCGCTGAGGTCGGTGACGCGATCCTCGTCCTGCCAGAAACCCGCGTCGCGGTAATCCGCGTCGCGCCGTTCACCGCGCAGCCCGAAGGACCAGCGCAGTTTCGACGTGACCACGCCATCCAGCTGGGCGAAGACAGCGGTCGTGTCCGCGCGATAACGGCTGCCAAGGAACTCGTCGAGCGTGCCGTCGTTGTTCGGGTCGAAGGGATCGACGTATTCGCCGACGCTCGTGTCGTGCCCTCTCTCATGCAAGCGCTGCCCATACGCGCCGACGAGCCAGGCGAGCTCTCCCGGATTCACGGCCTCATTCGAGGCAAACCGCACTTCCAGGCTGCTCGTGTCGCGATCGCGGCTGGAGCGCGCGAAGTAGTCGTACGTGTAGGGCGCCCACAAAATGGGGTTACCCCAATCACCATCGAAACTGTTCACGCTGCGCGAATCCGCGAAGGCACCAATCACCGTGAGTGTGCCCGCGTCGCGCACCCGGGAGGTGAACCGCGCCGATGCCGCCGTGGCTCTCTGGGTATCGACCCCCGGCCGATCGGACTGCGAGCGCCACGAGTTGTCGATGGACCAGGCGTCGTAGCCATTGTCGATGTTCGCGTGCAGCAGCGTGAAGTCGAGCCGCGAGTCGGGCGAGAGGTCCATGCGCCATTTGAAGCGCGCGGTCAGCTCATCACGATCATTGGTGTCGTCGCGGCCGAGATAGCTGTCGTCGCGAAAGCCATCGCTCTTGAACTGCTGCACCGACAGGCGCCATGCGGAGCGCAGGCTCTCGACGGGGCCAGTTGCGATGAGGCCCACGGAGCCGGTGCCGTAATCCGCGCCCGTCGCATCGATCGAGAGGCCCGGTGTCATCGAGGGATCCGCGGTGCGAATCGAGATCATGCCGGCGAGGGCGTTGGCGCCGAGGCGCGTGCCCTGCGGGCCGCGCAGCACCTCGACCTGCGAGACATCGAACAGCGTCGCCGCCATGCCGATGCCGCTGAAATCCACATCATCGATCAGGAATCCGACCGAAGGATTCGGCGCGCCTTCGTACTGCTCGCGCTCGCCAATGCCCCGGATCTGGAAGAACCGCGGTCGCGAGGTGCCGCCGGCCCAGTTGAGGTTCGGCACTTGCGCCAGCACATCCTCGAAATGCTGCTGGCCGCCGCCCACCAGCGCGTCCTGATTCAGGACCGTGACACTTGCAGGAACTTGCTGCAGAGCCTGATCGCGCAGCAACCCGGCGCTCACGACCACTTCCTGCAGCGGGCCTTCCTCATCCGCGGGCGAGGCTGCCCAGGACAGCGTGGCCGCGCTCATGCCCAACAGGCAGGCGCCCGACGCAAGTACTTGAAAGAAACGCATCTGCCGATCTCCCCGCGAGAATCAGTGTCGACCCGGGTGGAGCCGTGCGGGAAGGAGCGAGGTGAGGACCTGTCCGTTCGCCGGTACTAACCGGATCACGTTCGACGGGTTCACCGATGGCGGCGGTATCTCAGGCTCGCAACAGAGCCTCCCCGAGGTTTGCGCCCGCGTATGTTAGGCGCGCGCGCCAACAATGCAAGCCACGACCCTCATGAAGCTGCGATGATCGTGCCCGATGTCGCTTCGACCGTTTTACGTCCGGGGCATGGCCCCTGAGTAGGCTAGAATCGCGCCCTTGCCGGTGCCGTCGACTGGGGCGGCGCCGGGGACGTCAGGAATGAGGCCGATGACGCGCAAGATCCAGGTTTACCAGGTCGATGCCTTCACACGCACGCCCTTCACCGGCAACCCCGCGGGCGTCGTGCTCAATGCAGACGCGCTCACCGATGCCGAAATGCTCGCGATCGCCCGCGAGCTCAACAACGCCGATACCGCGTTCATCCTCTCGCCCGACGGCACGGATCACGAGGTGCGCGCGAAGTTCTTCACGCCGCGCGTGGAAGCGGGCTTCGTCGGCCACGCGACGGTCGCCGCGCATTACGTGCTGTCGCGCCGGCGCTCGCACCCCGAACGGCTGCGCCAGAAATCGAAGGCCGGCATCGTGGATATTGACGTGCGCGGCTCCGGTGACGAGCGGCGCATCGCCATCCGCCAGGGGCGGCCGCCGATCGGGCGCGAGCTGAACGATCGCGAACGGCTCGCGGTGCTCGATGCGCTCGCGCTCGCGACGGACGATATCGATCTGCGTTGCCCCATTCGCGTTGCCGGCTCGAGCAGCACACGCCTGATGGTGGGTGTGCGCGGGCCGGATCAGCTGAAGGCGCTGAAGCCCGATTCGGCGCGCCTCACCACGCTGTCCGCGCAGCTCGGTGCGGCCGGGTACTTCATCTTCACGCTCGCACCGACGGACACCTCGTGCTTCACCGAGTCGCGCATGTTCTGCCCTGCGCTCGGCATCCCGGAAGATCCGGTCAGTGGCAACGCTCACGGCCTCCTGGGCGCGTATCTCGCGGAAGTCAAGCTGCTGGAGCACGATGGACGGCGCGCGGCCTTCACCGGCTCGCAGGGCCATCACCTGCATCGGCCGGGGCGCGTGGAGGTGGAGCTGGAGTTCGAGGATGGCCAGATCAACGCCGTCTGGATCATCGGCCAGGCCGTCATGATCTTCGAGACTGAAATCACTCTATAGCGCTCACCACCGCCGCCCTCGAGCGCGGCGCCAGCAGCAGCACGACGACGCCGGCAATCGCGCCGAGCGTCGAGCCGACCAGCACGCCGAGCTTCGCTTCCTCGAACAGATGCGGCGCATTCGTTTCGTATGCGAGCACGGCCACCAGCAGGCTCATGGTGAAGCCGATTCCGCAGAGGTGCGCGATCCCCAGCAACTGGAACCAGTTGGCGCCTTCCGGCGGTCTGGAGATGTTCAGCACTTTCGCGGTCACGATTCCCAGCGTCACGCCGATCGTCTTGCCGAACACGAGGCCGAGGATGATGCCCAGCGCGACCGGCTCGGCGAGTCCCCCGAAACCGAGCCCGAGCACGGACACGCCGGCATTCGCGAGCGCGAACACGGGCAGGATGAGGAACACGACCCACGGCTTGAGCACGTGCTCCAGCGACTCGAGCGTGCGACCGCGAGCGGTCCGCATGGGAATGGCGGCGGCGACCACCACGCCGGCAAGCGTTGGGTGAATGCCGCTCTTCAGCACGCAATACCACAGCAGGATTCCGAGCAGCGCGTAGGGGACGATGCTCGCGACGCGTGCCCGGCTCAGCGCGATGAGTCCGGCGATGGGCAGGAGTGCGAGCAGCAGCATCGTGCCGGAGAGCTGCTCGGTGTAGAAGACCGCGATGATCGCGATGGCACCGATGTCATCGAGAATCGCGACCGCGGTGAGGAACACGCGCAAGGATATTGGCACGCGATTGCCCACCACTCGCAGCACCGCGAGCGAGAAGGCGATGTCTGTGGCACACGGCACGGCCCACCCGCGCACGGCGATCGCATCGCCTCGGTTGAACGCAAGAAAGAACAGCGCCGGCACGATCATTCCGCCGAGCGCCGCGATGGCGGGCAGCGCGATGCGGTCACGGCTGGAAAGCCGGCCCTCGACGATCTCGCGCTTGATCTCGAGGCCCACGTACAGGAAGAAGATGGCCATCAGCCCATCGCTGATCCACAGACCCAGCGACTTGTGCATGCCGAGCGTCGTGGGGCCAAACGTGAAGGAAAGCGCTTCACTGTATGCCGCCGCCCAGGGCGAGTTGGCCCAGATCAGCGCTACTGCGGCAGCGGAAAGCATGACGGCACCGCCGAGGGTGTCGGATTTCGCGTCCGGCGGGCCCGCGTCTACCGCGGGTACGTTGCTGTTTCTTCCTCGCTGAGTGTCACCGACCATGCGCATTCGCTCCACAACCCGCGCGCATGATACAAGTGCGGCGATGATCGAACACACATTCCAACCGGTGCTCGCGCTCAGCGAGGTTTCTCGCGGCCGCATGCGCTCCTGCCGTGTGGGGGAGCGGGAGCTCGTGGTCTGCCATACGCGGGATGGCATATTCGCGGTGGATAACATTTGCACCCATGCTTTCGCTCGCATGAGTGAGGGGGACCTCAAGGGAACACGCCTGACTTGTCCGTTGCATGGGGCAAGGTTTGACGTGCGCACCGGGGCGGTGCTCCGCGGGCCCGCGACGATACCCCTTGCCACGTATCAAACAAGAGTCGTGGACGGGATGGTGGAAGTCGCGCTGCCTCCCGAACCGGGCGCGGAGTGACGCGCGGCTCATCGATGGCTGACGCACCGGCTCAGCGAACGGCTTTCGCGGCCAGACCGGGCCAGCCACGGTGGCATCGCTCAGACCCGACTTGGCGCCTCAACGCCGGCGATAGCGAGCTTTCAACTTCTTGCGTTTGAGTTTGCGCGGGCGCTTGCGCACGGCGGATTTGCCCTGACGCGAGGACGCTTTGCGAGACCCCGCGGGTGCGCGGTGGGTGCCGGCGTCACCAACGTATTCCGCTATGCCAGCGAGTGATCGGGGCACGCCGGTATCCGCTATGGCGACGTGCTCGCCTGATTCCAACTCGAGCTTCACGAGCTGGCCGCTGAAGTAGTTGCCGATATAAAGGTGCCTGCCATCGGCCGCGGCCTTGAGCGTGGCCCAGCCGTGGCCATCGAGGGGGTAGCAGCACATCGTGCGGCCCTCGGGTGAAACGAGATCTACCCGGGTGCCTCGCGATACATACAGCCGGCCCTGCGGCCCGTAATCCATCGCGAAGAACATCTCCCGTTCGCCCTCGGGCAGGCATTGAAGGTCGGGGAGCTGTCGCGCGTTCTCGAGGTCATACCGCATGAGCCGCGTGCCCGTCTCGGAGCAATACACGAGCGTCGATTCGTCCGGCGACAACGCGGACATGGTGACGCCCATGAATCCGCCGATGCCGCCGTGCACCTGCGTCGCGAGCTCCCGCAGCAACGTGCCATCCGCCCGGTAATGCCACACGTGCCCGTCGCCGAGCCGATCCGTCCCCGGCATGCGCTGCAGGCGCGTGCCCATGCGCGCCTGGATCTCCATCTTGATGCCGTGCCCGTTAACGTGCTCGGCCAGATACAGCGAGCCATCCGAGCAGAAATTCACGTTGGAAAAGGGCCGGGTGCCGAAATCCCGCTTCTGCACTTCGCCGTTGCGGCTCACCGTGAGCACGACAAACGCCTGCGAATCGAACGCCCACAGCTGCCCCTGCCGGTCGAACCGCAGCCCGCCCACGAGATGCGTGGTGTGTGACAGCCACAGCACGCCCTTTTTCCGAAGCTGCGAGTCGTATTGCAGGATGCGGCCGCGGCCCGCGTGGTCGTCAGCCCCGCCGTCGAGCACCGTTGAGCCGACGAAAACGTCCCCGGGGGCGAATGGCTGCAGCGTCGAGCGCTCTTTCATTGAGGCGCAATCGTGCGCGCGGCACGTTGCGACGTCCAGATGAGCCATGCGGCCGGCAGTGTGAGGATGGCTCCGGTGAGGTACGGCGCGCCGTGCCCGAAGGCCGAATAGATCGCGCCCGACGCGAACGGGATGACCGCGCGCGCGAGGCTGCCGCCAGATTGATACGTCCCCATCACGACCCCGCGATCCCGCGAGGTGGCCTGCTTCGAGGCCAGCGCCGACGCGCTGGGATTGAAGAGCCCCGCCCCCACTCCGCAAAACGCAAGGCCCACGAGCGCGAGCGTCAGATGGCCGGCGAGCCCCACGAGCACGAGCCCGGACACATAGGCCAGCGCGGCAAACACCGCGAGCCGCACCTCACCCAGGCGCGGCGCCAGCACGCGAATCAGCCCGCCCTGCATGCCGACCGGGATCAGCGCCATGCAGAAGAGCACGACCCCGACATCGCGTGGCCCGAAGCCGAAGAGATCGTTCGCCCAGATGGCGAAGATCGACTCGAGAATGGCCTGCGAGCAGGTCACGAGAAATGAAGCGGAGACGATGAATCGCAAGCTCGGCCGCTCGACCAGCAATCGAAACGGATGCTGCCGGCGCGCGTGCGGATGATGCACGCGGTGCTCGGCGGTGTGACTTTCCGGAAGCATGAAGTGCACGAGCGCGATCGCGAACAGGCTGAGCGAAGCGGACACCAGTGCCGGCACGGCGAAGTTCGCCGTGTGCTCGTTATTGCCTGCCAGCAGCCCGCCGATGGCGGGGCCGAACATGAAGCCGACGCCGATGGCCGCGCCGACCGTGCCCAGCGCCTTGGCCCGGTTCTCGGGCGTGCTGATGTCCGAGGCATACGCAAACGCCGCGGAGAGATTGCCGGCCATGAAGCCCGCGAGCATGCGCGAGATGAGGAGCCACCAGAGATTGTCCGCCATGCCGAGAATCACGTACGACACGCAGGCGCCCGAGAGACTCGTCATGAGAATCGGACGACGGCCGAAGCGATCGCTCATGCGCCCCCAGAACGGCGCCGCGATCAGCTGGCACAGGGAATACGCGCCGAGAATGGGAGTGATCACGCTCGGCGGCGCGCCGAAGCGGTCGGCCATGTACGGCACCAGGGGGATGAGAATGCCGAAACCGAGAATGTCGATGACACAGACGATGAAGAGTGCGCGCATCAGTGATTGGGGACCAGGTTGGAAACATCCGCACCGCTCGTCGCCGCCTTCGGCACGTAGTCGCTGGCGCCGCGCACGATCAGATTCGGGATGCGCGAATCGTCCCAGTCGCTGCCGGTTTGGTCGGCCCCGCCGACCAGCAGGATGCGCAGATTCATGGCGGGCATGAGCCACAGACGCGTGATGCCCGGGCCCTTCAGGACGAAGGTGTCCTCGAGCACGTAGGGCTCGGAGGCGCCCTGCCCCGGTTCGAACGGCTCGCCGCGCCACACCTGATAGCCAAAGCGCGGGTTCGCCTTGGAGGGCGTGAGCATCGCGCGCACCCAACCCGGCGGCAGCACCTGCTCACCCTCGTATTTGCCATCGTTGACGAGCAGCTGGCCGATGCGCACCCAGTCGCCGATGCGGGCGCGCAGGCAGCAGCTCGCGTGAGCGGTGCCGCCTTCGTGATCGAGCATGAGCCACGCATCACCGGCGCCGATTGGCTTCCAGAGCCGCGAAGAGACGTACTGCGAATACTGCATGCCCGACACGCGCTCGATGATGTGCGCGAGAAGCTGCGGATCACAGGCTTGTGGCTGCCAGCGCGCACCCGGCGCAGCTATACGCTCCTGCTCGAGGCACTTGCCGCGGATGTCGCGCGCGATCTCGTCGCGGGCGCGCGCGCCCGCGCGTGCACCTTCAGCATCGGGCACGTTTGGGCCGAGGCCGCTCGTCATGTGCAGCAGGTCTTCGATGGTCACATTCTCGCGCCCGCGCTCGCGGAAGGATTCGATGTAGTTCGCGAGCGGCTCGCGCGTCAGGGCGATCTTGCGGTCGTCCATCGCCATGCCGACCATCATCGCGGTGAGCGCGGCGTTGAATCTTCCGGCGTCGATCACCGTATCGAAGGTGGTGCCGTCCCAGTATTTCTCATAGGCGATGTGCCCGTGGCGGCCGACGATGAGCGCCTTTGCGCCCTGCTCGGCCGCGTAGCCCGCTGCCGTTTCGAGCGACTTTGCGCTCAGGCGTTCGAGCTCCGGCGCGACGCGCGGTGAGGAAGGGCCGCTGGAGCCGGCGATGACCTCGCTCGGCTCGTAGTACGCGGCGGGGCGGTTCATCGGCGCGAAGACCGATGAGAGCACGCGCCTTTTCCAATACAGGGGGTCGTCCCGGTATTCGGAGAACAGCATGGCGGCAATGATGAGCAGAACGCTCGCGGCGGCGACGCGTTTCATGCCCGGCGCCTCGGGCGCTCGCGGGGCTCATGCGCGTGCATTGATGAGTGGCGCATGGGGCCTGCGTATTGCATTCGGCCCGCATTCAGCTCGAGCTCATGGGTCGCATAGGGCGGCCATTCATCGCGATGGTGCGTCGTCATGACGACCGCCGTGCCCTTTGCGACGAGTTGACCGATGCGGTCGAGCAGAACGCTGCGGGTGGGCGCGTCGATGCCGGCCAGGGGCTCGTCGAGCAGCAGCAGGCGCGGATGGGTGACCCAGGCGCGCGCGAACAGCACGCGGCGCATCTGACCGTAGGAGAGCTCTTCGCGGGTTCGCTTTCCGAAGCCTTTCAGGCCGAAGAACTCGAGCGCTTTGGAGGCGGCTTTGCGGTCTGCGGCGGTGGGCGGGTCGTTGAGGCCGATGCTGGCGTGGCGGCCGGAGACGACGATTTCTTCCACGGTCAGATGATGTGGGTGGATCGTCTGGAGGTGGGCGGCGACGAAGCCGGCGCGCACTTTGAACTCCTGCAGCGGGACACCGGGGGCGATGCCGGCGCGCTGGATGGAGCCGTGGCTCGCGACGCCGTGGTCGCCGTAGAGGGTGCGCAGGAGGGTGGTTTTGCCGGAGCCGTTGGCGCCGTGGATGACCCAGCAGTCGCCTTGTCTCACTTCGAATGTCACGGCCTCAAGGGCTTTGTGTTCGTCGAGGTAGACGTCGGCGTTGCTGAGGCGGATGAGAGGTTCGGAGTGCGCTCTCGTGGCGTGGGTTGGGCGGGCGGATTCTCGGCTGGCGGGATGCTTGCGTGAGCGCGGGCCCTTGGGAGCAGCGTCGGCTGCTCTGCCACGGACAACAGCATCGGCCCTGCCACGGACAACAGCATCGGCCCTGCCACGGACAACAGCATCGGCTCTGCCACGGATAACAGCATCGGCTGCTCTGCCACGGACAACAGCGTTGGCTGCTCCGCCCCGGACAGCAGTGTCGGCTGCTTGGGCTGTGGGAAACCTTCCCGCTCCGCGACGAACGCCGTTGGCGTGGTCCAGCCATTTGGCGAGGGGGGCGCGGGATAGTTTGCCGCGGTAGACGATTCTGCCGCGGTCGAGGATGAGGGCGTGCGTGGCGCTGTGGGGGACGTCTTCGTCGCGATGGGTGGCGAGCACCCAGGGCATCTGCGAGCGTGCAGTAGATTCGAGCCACTTCACCGCGCGCTGGCGATGCGTCTCATCGAGACCGGCGAGCAGCTCATCCAGCAGCAGCAGCTTTGGATTGCTTGCGAGCGCGCGAGCAAGTAGCGCCAGCCGCCGCTGACCATAGGAAAGCGTGAGGAACTCGCGACCGCTCAGATGCGAGATGCCGATGCGCTTCAGCAATGCCGCGATCCTGCGCTCGTCCGGCGCGGTGAGCGGGTTCAGCGGAATGTCTGTGCGATAAAGCCCGGTGCCGACAATCTGAGTGACCGTGTGATTCCAGCCGTAGCGTTCGTATTTGTCCTGGCGCTCCGGGCCGACGTAGGCGATCTCGTCCTTCACGTCTGCCGGGGTCGGCCAGGTTTCACCGGCCCACACGTACTGACGAGATTCGCGGCCGGTTGGCGTCGGCCAAACAGCACCGGAGATGAGCTTCAGAAGCTGAGTTTTGCCCGCGCCGTTGCCGCCACAGAGCACCCAGCGTTCGCCGGGCTTCACCGTCCACGCGATGTCGTGCAGCACCGGCCACCCACCGCGTTCGAGATCGATGCGCTTCAGCCGGACTTCGACGTAGCGCGACCT
>JBDZVF010000604.1:0-3089 GCA_040255575.1 Pseudomonadota bacterium
CAATCTCGGTGCAGAGTCGATCGCGATCCATATGACCACTTTGCTCGGGGCGAGCTACGGGACACCTGAGGAACGAGCGGAGATCAGGCGCCGTAGGGGCTTCATCTCTACCAACGCGTTGGAGAAGGACCGCTTTCCTGAAGCAATTCACCACATCAAGGTCTTTCGCAATCAGGCAGACAAGGCGCGCGTGTTCTACAAGTACACTCCGGAGATGGGAAGCATCCGCTTCCTGAAGAACCTGGGTCGTCGCACGTCGCTCACGTGATTGGCGAACTCGAGCAGTATCACGGTGCTGCGCTAGCTCGACTGATCCGGGCTGGCTCCGCGGTCCCGGTTACCGTCCGTGCACATGGTAACCATCGCTCTGCTTATGCACTCGACGAAACGGTCGCGCTGTACGTCAAATACTCAACGAGCAGATTGAGCCCTTGGAGCTTCCAGTTCGCTCGGGCGCACCGAAATGCGGTCGAAGACCTGACAGGCGAGTTCGACGAAACGTTCGTGACGCTCGTGTGCGGCTTGGACGGCGTCGCGTGTCTCGATCTGAAGCAGTATCGACAGCTCGTCAGTAGCGATGACGCATCAGTTGAGTGGATCAAAGTTACGCGGCGGGCTCGGCAGAAGTACTCCGTGACCGGGTCGAAAAGGCGCCAAGCCCTGAAGGTCGGTAACAGCGAGTATCCCGCGAAGGTGTTTGCCTCGATCGAGGGCCTGTAGTGCCGCCCACCACCTGCATCCGCACAGCGATCTCTGCACGAGATGCTTGTTCGATCGCTCGTTATAGCCGTCGGTCCTGAGGACGATGGCTGGCGCTGATAACCGAAGCGATGCGAAGAGGCCAGCCGGCCGGCGCACTTCGTCCAATCGGTCCACCGAGAGGGCGGGCGTGCGCGTCGTCACCGGCATATTCGAGAACGCCGGAATGATTGTTCAGCCGGTCGACGGCGGCAACGACATCGGCAAGGACCTCTACGTGGACCTAGCGATCGAGGGCGTCTTTTCGGGCGAGATGATCGCAGTTCAGGTTAAGAGCGGGAACTCGTACCGGGCACGCGGGGGCTATCGCATTCCTTGTACCTCGGACTTGCACGCACTTTGGGCCGGCAGCCCCGTGCCGATCTTTGGAACCGTCTTTGACCTTGAACTCGAGCGGGTTGTGTGGATCAACCTCACATCGTGGGCGCGCGCACAGCCATCTGGCGCGGTTCCATCGAGCGCCCGAGTGGAGAGTCTTTGGTCTCTGAATCAACGGACCATTCAGGATTTCGTTCGGGAGGCACACGCCTACCTCGTTGCTTCCGGCCCACCTGCACTGCTCGGGCTCGTCGATTCGAACGTTGAGCGTCAGCGTTCGGCCGTGTACGACGCCTTTGCGCTCGGACGCTCGGACGTCCGCGCACTCATCCTGCTACGGCGAACATTGCTCTGCTTTCGCCAGCGAGCTGTGTATGGGCTGGCGATTCATCTCCTGAGCGTCTCCATCGGTGGACATATGGATGTCTTCTGGCGACCTATCAACTGGATAGCGGAGGAGATCCGAGCCGAGTTGCGGCGGCATCTCGACTGGACCCACGACGAGTTGTGCTTCCTGCTGACACCCCCCGACCCGGTCGAGTGGGATCGAGGTGGTTTAGGCCAGGACGTGGCTGCGCTCCTTTCTGTCGACTGGGGATCTCGCATCGAACGTGCTCTTGCGAAAGTGGTACTCGAAGCAGATGAGGCGGCCGCTCGCCCAGCGCTAATGCTGCTCGCGTCGGCCAGCGGGATCGACGCACTCGATCTGCTTGACGAACTTGCCCGCGAGTCGCGGACCCTATTAGCATCGGCGCTGATCGAAGAGTTTCGTGCCCGAGTCTTGGAATCCGGGGCAATATCGATGTGGTAGCCGATCCAGTCGGATCAGTGCCCGAGGGTCACGACTGCGGCCCGGGTCCCCCTCCTGGCTCGATGTGTGGTCGCAACCCGCCGTAGGCCGCGTGCTAAGCGCGTGACGGAGCGCGAAGCTTCACAACGCTCTCGGCTCGCATTCTTTGGGCGAGCGCGGAACCAGTACTAGGTGGCGGAAGATATCGACGTCGCGCCGGGATCTCCCGTTCGCGGACCTCGATCAGGTCGAACCCGATTCGCTCAGCTGACCGCACAAGGATGCCAGCGTTGTCGATCGACGTACCGCGCAGCATTGAATTGCCGACCACAAGCATTACAAGCCCGTTAGGCCGAAGAACCGCTTTGAGGCCTTGAAACAATTCGGCCATGTCGCGGGCATACCGACGAATCCAACCGTAGTACCGGTCTCCCAACGGCAGCTCGGTCGACTCGCGCACAAACGGAACTACGTCAAACGGACTATCGGCAAGAGCTCGCTCGGCGCCAGCACTGGAAGCGCGCACACCCTGCAGAACGGCAATCGGGTACCCAAACCAGATCAGGCTCAGTCGGTGACCACGAAGGTAGTCAATCGCGTTCAAATACGGCGGGGAGGTGATGACCGCATGAAATCCGCCGCTGACGTGTGACCGCAACCGCCGCGCATCACCGATCTGGACGTCGGCACGTCCGGCCAAGGATTCAGGCCGAAGGCGCTGGCTGACGTACCGCGCGGCACGGATGAACCCGTCGTAGACATCGTAGTCGCTCTCCGTCGCGACCCGATGCGGACGACTGTGGGAAACGTCTCTCGCGAGTGACGCTCCACGCTCCTTTGTGATGATCAGCCGGCTGAAGCAGACCTGCAGTAGGTTCCGGCTACGAAGGCGACTCAGCTTGAGAATCTGTGCGAGGCGCGCGAGTCCGTCGAGCTGCTGCTCTGCAAACCAAAAGCGCGCAAACCGGTCGGTCTGCTCATCTTTCCACGGAACCACTAGCTTGGAAGCCGGCAGCGTTTGAGCACGTGTGACGATGTCGTGCGCATCACTAAGCAGGCGGTATGCCGGGGTATCCGTGGTCCATGCGCGCGCCATCATGACCGCCAACGGATCGATGTCCCTTCCGACACAGTCGTGTCCCGCTTCGACACCTTGGCGGACGACGGTCCCCGACCCACACATTGGGTCCAAGACGCGACTTCCGGGCTCGAGCATCTTGAG
>JBDZVF010000605.1:0-3088 GCA_040255575.1 Pseudomonadota bacterium
TTCGGGACGAGACCACGAAGAGGGTAGTCTGGCAACCGCGGCGCAAGAAAACGGGTGAAATTCGCAACTACTGGATTCATCTCGCTGTCGCGTTGCGCTTTCACCGCGTGACGAATCGCGATTGGGTGTTGTCGATTCGGCCCGAGCGGCGTTACACGCGTAACGGGACAGAACCCCTCGACGGAAAGAACACGGGCCGTCGATCGACCAGCATGAAGTCACACATGTACAACTACCAAGTGCTGGCGGAACTCCAGTTCTGGAAAGAGTACCTGTCGAACGCGCAGCCGGCGATCTACCTCGATTTCGGCGGCCAAGGGATCTCGATCGACGCCACGCTGATGAGCGGGAATGCTACGTGGCCCGGTGTCGCCGGCGATCGCAAGGAGTTCAAGAACCGGACGCGTGAGTGGAATCTTTTCACCGCCTACGAATACCACAAGGCGATCGAAGGGACGGCACACCCCGACGCCGAGCTCCCCTTTCAGGAGGTCAATGATCTTCTCGCGATGGAGGGCACCGATGATGACGATGACGGCATTGATGACTGACGCGTTATCGTTACGGCTCAACGATCAGCGCGAGGTCAGGACGCAACGCTCGGCAGCCTGGGAACCGATATGAATCGGAGCGATATCGACATCGGCCGCGCACCGGCCGTCGATGAGCAGAATGACAGTCCGTACCGCGATCACCACGGCGCGCTCGCCGCGATCAAGGCGTCCTGGCATCGTGAACCAGTGCTCGGTTTCGCGGGCGGGCGGTTGCATGTGGACGCGAAGATCGGCCTGGCGCGGTTCGGCCCCGCCTCGCTTGGCCTCAAGCGCCATCCCGCCGAGATCCGCGTCGGTTATGTCGGCAGCGGTCAGAGTATCCAGTCCGCCCACGCCTTCGTTGAGCGGGCGGCGGAAGGCCTCGACGGCGATCCGAAGAAGGCGCCGCGCTTTCCGGGCTTTCTCCCGGATCGTGGCTTCTACTCGGAGATCGTCGAACCGGATGGCGCGACGGCCACCATCACGACGAATGAGATCGCCACGCTGAAGAACGTGAAGTCGAAGCAGGAGCGCTTCGCTCAAGCGGTTCAACTCGTTAGCGATAAGGTCCGGCTACTAGCGCAACGCGATGACGCTCTGCGCCTGATCGTGCTCGCCATTCCCAACGAGTTGTTAACGCTGGTGAAGACGGTGGACTACACCGACGATGTTAGTGGACGCGTACACCGCGACTTCCGCCGCGCGCTCAAGGCAGAGGTCATGCGGCACAAGATCCCGACGCAGATCATGTTGCAACGCGTGAGTGAAGCCGCGGCGGATTCCAAGAAGGTCGATCCGCCGCATCGCATCGCATGGAATCTTCTGACGAGCATGTTCTTTAAGGGTGGCGGCATTCCGTGGAAGCCGGTCGGTCTTCGTCCCGATACATGCTACGTCGGCATCAGCTTTCACCGGCCTATGGGGACGACGGACACCACGTTACGGAGCTCCGTGGCGCAGGCATTCGACGAATCGGGAACGGGATTGATTCTCCGGGGACCAGATTTTCAGTGGGACAGGAGGAAGGATGGACCGTCGCCGCATCTGAGCGCCGATCAGGCAAAGGCTCTGCTCGATCTCGTGCTGAAGCGGTATAAGGACGAGGCCGGTCACCTCCCGATGCGCGTGGTCGTTCACAAGACGAGCAGATTTTGGGACGCCGAGCGCGACGGGTTTCAAGCGGCGCTTTCTGCAATCAAGGAGTTCGATCTTGTCGCCGTCACGCCGACGAGTGAGATTCGGCTCATCCGCGCTGGCGAGTATCCGCCGTTGCGTGGGACGCTCTTCTCGATTGGCGATCTGTCATATCTCTACACAACGGGCTACATCCCGGCGATCAAGGCGTACCCGCACGGCCACGTGCCGGCGCCGCTACAGATCGCCGACCGCCACGGCGATTCATCGCTCGATGCGATCGTGGATGAGATCCTAGTGCTGACCAAGATGAACTGGAACTCGACTACGTTCGCCGGCGCGCTACCCATCACCATCCGGTTCAGCCGTCAGGTCGGCAACATCATGCGTGAGATCCCGCAGGGGCGGGACCCGATGCCGCAGTTCGCGTTTTATACGTGAGACGCACCCCCGCCATCCCCGTGCGTCTGACGAGATGTGCGGGACCGACCTCTAAAAGAGGGTCTTCTGCAGAATGTGTGGGTGGAATCGGCGGGTTTTGATGTCTAGTCGCGGTTCGGTTTCATAGGGGGAAGGGCCGCTTGCGGCCTGGTCAGTGAAGGCTGAAGTTCGTGCATGCCTTCTCGATCCCTTCCCCGACGTACCACTCGACTTGCCACTCAGCGCGAGCTCGGCGAGCTGCGTGACACTTACCGCTTCCCCGGTTTCACTCCCAGCCGCACGGTCAGTGGCCTCGTCGGTGATCCGTACGCCCGGCTCATCACCCTCAGCCGGCGCCAAAAAAAACGACGTGCGGCACGTGCGGCCGAACGCAACGTACCTGGTACGATCGAAAGCTCCGCCGGGTTCGCGATCTCCCCTGTGGGGATCTGCGCATCTATCTCGATCTCGAGGTACGCCGGCTCAGGTGCCGGCGCTGCAAGCGTGTGAAGCAGGAGCGGCTCGACTGGCTCGCGGCCAATCCGCACTACACCAGGCGCTTTGCCCTCTACGTCGGCAAGCAGTGCCGGAATGCACCGATCAAGGAGGTGGCCGATGACCTCGGGCTCGACTGGCGCACCGTCAAGGAGATGGACAAGCTCTACATGCGTGAGCAGCTCGCGCTGGAGGGCGATCCCAGTCCTCGAGCGATCGGAATCGATGAGATCTCGATCCGCAAAGGACACGTCTACCGAATAGTGGTGAGCGATCTGGAGCGCCACCAGCCGATCTGGTTCGGTGGCGTGGACCGTTCGGAGGAGAGCATGCGCATGTTCTACGACTTCCTGGGCCCGGAGCAAGCGAAGCACATTCGCCTCGCGGTCATGGACATGTGGAAGCCGTTCCGGAACGCTACCGAAGCCCATGCCCCCCATGCAGCGATCCTCTACGACAAGTTCCATGTCCTGCGCCACCTGAACGAGGCGATGGACAAGGTGAGG
>JBDZVF010000606.1:0-3074 GCA_040255575.1 Pseudomonadota bacterium
TGACAGCGCCAGTTTCTCGGGTGCTTCTTCCAGCGCCTCGACCAAAGAGCGCAAGGCTTCCTGCAGACAGCTGATCAGTTGCCGCGGCCGAATACGCCGGTCCGTTTGCGCTATCAGAGAGAATTTGTCTCCGACGTCATCGACAGAGAACGTTATGGGGTAATTCGTCCATCCCTTTGCTTCTAGCAAGCGCAGCTCGTCTTGATGAGCCCACGCCGTTTCCTCGCTTGGAATGCTATGCCGATAGTTGAACAACGCGGTGAAGAGAGGCGTCGATCCGTCGACTCCGCTGCAGCGCTGTGCTGCCGCCAGCGAAGCGCCTTCATGACTCAAGAGCTCTACGAGCTCTTTCTGAGTCCGTTCCAGAAGCTCCTTGGCCGAGCAATCGCGGAGCTGCAGCCGCAGGGGCAGCGTATTGATGAACACCCCAACTGCCGGACGCCCTGCTGCCCCGTTTTGCAGCCGCCCGAGAAGGACGGTGCCAAAAACAACATCGTCACGCCCGCTGGTACGAGATACCACCAAGGCCCACGCGGCGTGAAACAGCGTGGCTACACTAACGCCTGCTCGCCTTGCTCGAGCACGCAGCCGCTCCGCGAGCGCTGAGTCGACATCTTGACGCGCCTCGGTGACTCCCGTTCCCTTGCGATGCACGTCGAGAATGCCGAATGGCGCGGTTGCCTCGGCTACGTCACCGAGCTTCTGGCGGAAATAGTCTTCGTCATCACGCGTCCGGCCATTCTCCAGCACCTGTGCGATGTGATTCCGATACGGCACTGCTTCATCGAGATCCGATCCGCCTCCGCGGAAGCATGAAATCACCTCGGACAGCACCACTTCCAGAGCCTCGTGATCGCAAATCAGAAGGTGCAGATAGAGAATCGCATAGCACGTCCCGCTCTTTTCGTCGGCTGCGATCTCCAGTCGCAGTAGTGGCGCACGCTGCAAATCCAATTTCGCGGCATCGGGCTTCAAACGCTCCTTCAGTTGCTCCAACGCGGGGCGTGCCCCATCGAGAGAGATCTCCTCCACATTCAGAGTCGCCTTCCTGTGCACCACCTGAACAGGCTGAGGCAGCTTCTCCCAGAAAATAGAGGTGCGAAGAATGTCGTGCCGGTCTATGACACTCTGCAGGGCGCCGATGAACCGCTCCAATCCATCGCGAGAAGATAGGCGAAAGAGCATCGGCAAGACGTAAGCATCCTCGCGCTGTCGCCCCACCAGATGATGGAAGAGAAGCCCCTCCTGCAGAGGAGCCAACGGGTAGATATCCTGGATGGTGCGCGCCCCTCCGGGCACTGCCCTCTCGACTTGCTGGATGTGCCTATGCTCGAGCCGAACGAGGGGAAGCATCTCTGGCGAAATCGCGTCGCAATCTGGCGGGATCGCAGCGAGCGGCAGCTCGACGCGGCCGCCCGCTTTGTGTGTGAGCGCGCGTGCCAGCTCCGCCAATGAAGAACTCTCGAAAATCGTCGGAATACTGGCGTATAGCTTCGCCTCCCGTAATTTTCCCGTCATCTGCATCAGGATGAGCGAGTGGCCACCGAGCGCGAAGAAGTTATCGTGACGCCCCACACGTTCGACACGCAGCAGCTCGCTCCAGATTCTCGCCAGCGTTGCTTCGGTTTCGTTCAGCGGCGCTTCGTACACCCGGTTCGCATATGAGCCCGTGCCGGGCGCCGGAAGGGCTCGCCGATCCACTTTTCCATTCACGTTCAGCGGCCAAGCGTCGAGGAGCACAAAGGCCCCGGGGACCATGTATTCCGGCAACGACTTCGACAGATGCGCGCGGAGACCCTCTGCAGTCAACGGCTCGTCTGTCTCGTCATGAGTGATGTATGCGACCAGGTACTTGTCGCCTGGAACATCCTCGCGGCTAAGGACAACGGCTTCCCGTACCTGCGGATGAGACGTGAGACGGGACTCGATCTCGCCGAGCTCGACGCGAAACCCACGCAGTTTGACCTGTCGGTCGTTTCTTATGAGGAACTCGACATTTCCATCCGCTCTCCACTTCCCCAGATCGCCGCTCCTGTACAACAGGCTGCCCGGCCGGGAGTCGAAGGGATCGGAGATGAATCGTTCTGCAGTGAGCGTGGGGCGATTCAAGTACCCGAGAGCCACACCGGCGCCACCGATATAGATCTCACCGGCCACGCCGATCGGAACGGGTCGCTGGAGTGCATCCAGGATATAGATCTGCGCATTCGAAATCGGTCGGCCGATGGGCAGGCTCGATTCGTCATCGGCGACGGCGCTTGCAAGGTAGGTTGTGGAAAACGTCGTGCACTCGGTCGGGCCATACGCATTCAGCAGATTTGCCGGAGGGGTTCGTTGCAAGATCTTGCGGAACAGCCGCGGTGGAACGACATCGCCTCCGGTTATCACGTAACGCAGCTGATTGAAGACGGGCGAAAGAAGCTCCACATACTGTGTGAGCAGGCCGACGGTGATCCATAAGACGGTTACTCCCTTTCGCTTCAGCTCTGATGCGAAGCGCTCGCCGTCGAGAACCACGTGCTGGGATAGCACGAGCACGCTGGCGCCATTCAGCAGCGCGCCCCATATCTCGAAGGTCGAAGCGTCGAATGCCGGATTACTGCAATACGCGACGCGATCGCGTTCCTCGATCTGCGCATAGCCGTTGTTGATCACCAGGCGATTGATCGCCCGATGCGGAACCACTACGCCTTTCGGTGTGCCAGTGGATCCCGAGGTGTACATCACATAGACCGGAGAGCACGCATCCACCGCCAGACCCAGATTCTGCGCAGAGAGCGCTTCGGATTCGCTCGGAGCGGCGCGGCAGTCGATCCACTGTACATTCTCGAGATCTTTCACGTCCTCCCGTTCGGCAAACAATGCGCGCCGCGCGTTGCAGTCGTTGATCATGAACGCCTGCCGATCGAGGGGTAGCGCCGGGTCTATTGGCACATATGCGCAACCGCACTTGATCACAGCAAGCTGCGCGATCACCATCAACCCGCATCTCGTCATGACGATGGGAACGTATTCCCCTGGCTGGAGTCCGCATTGTCTCAAGTAGCGCGCGAGGCTATTGGCTCTGCCATTGA
>JBDZVF010000607.1:0-3062 GCA_040255575.1 Pseudomonadota bacterium
ACTACGCGCATTTCGGGCACAAGGACTTCATTCTCTGTCTGGGTTATCGGGGCGACATGGTTCGCGAGTACTTCCTCAATTACAGGGAGGAGCTCACGAACGACTTCGTCTTGTCGGCGGGCGGCACCAAGGTAGAACTGATGACGCGCGATTTCGACGACTGGCGTATCACCTTCGTCGACACCGGCATGCACAGTAACATCGGTCAGCGCCTGCTGCGTGTCAAAAAATACGTGGCTTCGGACGAGGTCTTTCTGGCGAACTATGCAGACGGGCTGTCAGACCTCCCGCTCGATGAGCTGATTGCGGACTTCAACCGGCGCAAGGTCGTAGCGAGCTTCGCCTCCGTGCGCAGCGGCCACAGTTTTCACACGGTCCGCACACATGAGGATGGTCTCGTCTCCGGGATCGGCGCCATGCAGGAAGGCGAGATCTGGATCAACGGCGGCTTTTTCGTGTTGCGCCGTGAAATCTTCGACTACATCGAGGAGGGTGACGAGCTCGTGCAGGAGCCCTTCAAGAGACTCATCGACCGCAGGCTGCTGGCGACCTACCGCTATCCTGGCTTCTGGCAGTCCATGGACACCCTCAAGGACAAGATCGCCTACGACCGAATGGAAGCACAGGGCAACTGCCCGTGGATGGTCTGGAAGAAGTAGTCATACGGTGTTGACCCTCCAGCCCAATCTGCGCCGGCTGCAGATCCTGTGCCTCGGTGCGCATTCCGATGACATCGAGATCGGCTGTGGCGGCACATTACTCGAGCTGCTCGAACGTTACCCGGGCAGCCATGTCACGTGGGTCGTGCTGTGTGGCCTCGGCTCGCGTGAGCGCGAGGCGAAGGTGAGTGCGAAGCGGCTGTTGAAGGCTGCGAAGAGCACGGATATCCGTGTCGCGAAATTTCGTGACGGCTACTTCCCGAGCGAGCATGCGGCCATCAAGGATTTCTTCGAATCGCTGAAGAGCGCACCGAAGCCGGACCTCGTCTTCACCCATTACGGGGCCGATCTGCACCAGGATCACCGCATCGTGTCCGAGCTCACCTGGAACACGTTCCGGGATCAGCTGATCCTCGAGTACGAGATCGTGAAATATGATGGCGGGCTTGGCTCGCCGAATTGTTTCGTGCCGCTGCAGCCGTCGAGCTCGCGGCGCAAGATCGCGCACCTGATGAAGTGCTTTGGCACGCAGCGTGCGAAACGCTGGTTCACGGAGGACACTTTCAAGGCGATGCTGCGAATCCGCGGCATCGAATGCAACTCGCCGAGCGGTGAAGCCGAGGCTTTCTATGTCCGAAAAATCGTTCTCTAAGCCTGTTTCCGCTGCAACCGAGCAGTTGCGGCAGAAGGCGCATGCTCTCATTCCGGGCGGCGCGCACACCTATGCGAAGGGTGACGATCAGTTCCCGGTGAACGCACCACCGTTCATCGTTCGCGGCTCGGGCTGCCATTCCTGGGATCGCGAGGGCAACGAATACATCGAGTACGGCATGGGCCTCAGGGCTGTGACACTCGGTCATGGCTTTCGGCCGGTAGTCGACGCCGTGCGTGAGCACCTGGCTCATGGCACGAATTTCATGCGGCCGTCGCCTCTGGAGGTCGAGTACGCCGAGGCGCTGCTGTCCGTGATTCCAGGCGCTGACATGGTGAAGTTCGCGAAAGACGGATCGGATACGCTTGACGCCGCGGTTCGTCTGGCGCGCGCCCATACCGGTCGCACCAAGGTCCTCATCTGCGGCGATCAGCCTTTTTTCTCCACGAGCGACTGGTTCATCGGCACGACCGACATGCCGGGTGGTATCCCGGAGTGGATCAGGTCGCACACCGTCAAGTTCAGATACAACAACATGGAGAGCGTCCGCACTGCTTTCGCGCAGAACGCTGGCGAGATTGCCTGCGTGGTGCTCGAAGCGGCCCGCACGGAAGAGCCGGAAGGGCAGTTCCTGCAGGATCTTCAGAAAGAGTGCCGGAAGAACGGCGCCCTGCTCGTGTTCGACGAAATGATCACCGGCTTTCGCTGGGATCTCAGTGGCGCACAGAAGGTCTATGGCGTGACACCGGACCTCTCGACCTGGGGCAAGGCCATGGCAAATGGTTTTGCCATCTCGGCGCTCGCTGGCAAGCGGGAGATCATGGAGCTCGGCGGGCTCAATCATTCCCGGGAGCGCGTATTCCTTCTTTCCACCACTCACGGAGCGGAGACGCACTCCCTGGCAGCAGGTCTCGCAACACTCAAGTGCTACAAGGAGCTTGGAGTGGTGGAGGGGCTCTATGCACGAGGTGCGAAACTGCGTAGCGGCATCGAGAAGCTCACCGCAGAACTCGGTTTGCAGAAGCATTTCGGGGTCGTGAGTCGCGACGTCAACCTGTTGTTTTTCACGCGGGACAACGAAGGCAAGCCGAGTCAGCCATTCAGGACGTTGTTCATGCAGGAACTGATTCGGCGCGGCGTCCTCGCGCCTTCGTTCGTCGTCAGCTTCTCGCACTCGGACGCGGACATCGCGCGCACCCTGGAAATCGTGGGCGAAGCCCTCGATGTGTACAAGCGCGCGCTGGCGGAAGGGTGCGAGAAGTATCTGGAGGGTCGGCCGGTCAAACCGGTGTTCCGCCGGTTCGCCTGAGGAGCCGTCAGCCGACCGCCTCCAGCGGCGCGGCCACGCGCTGCGGTGGGCCGGCATCATAAGGGGCCGTCACCTCGCGCGGCAGCGGCTCGAGACTCGTGCCGCACAGATAGTCACCCATCGTGGTGCCGGTGCAGTACGAGTCGATGTTCCGGGCGCCCTTCATTGCGGCGGCATCGTCCCGGTTCACCACCCGAAAATCGATGCTGAACCGGGTTCTCCCGGAGGTGTTCGGCACAGTCGAGTGCAGATGTGCAGCGGAGAACAGGATGACACCGCCCGGTTCAGGCAACAGCCGCAGGTCCGGCTGCTGTTCGACGGGCTCGAGGGCGCGCGGCTGTTCTCGCGTATCCACGCCAATCTGCTTGGCGGCGTTGAAGCGGCTGGTGCGGTTCCATTCCTGATAGTTGTATCCCGAGGAGCTGTTACGCACCGGCGTGGA
>JBDZVF010000082.1:0-16721 GCA_040255575.1 Pseudomonadota bacterium
TCGAGGTCACTGACTCTCTGCGCTATTACGTGGAGAAGAAACTTGAGCGCATAACCCGGCACTTCGACCACGTGCTCGATGTGCATTGTGTCCTGACCGTGGAAAAGCTCGACCACAAAGCCGAGGCTACCCTGCATGTCCGCGGCAACTCCATCCACGCCGCCTGCACCGATCCCAACATGTACGCCGCGATCGACTCACTGACCGACAAGCTCGATCGTTGCGTGAAGAAACACAAGGAAAAGAGAAGCGACCACCACGCCGCCGAAGCGCAGAAGAGCGCCCGCGCGACGCTGTAGCTCGCCTTGCCTCGCCAACCCGGTGCCTGCTGGCCCTGGCGGCGCCGGGTGGCTGAAGGTCAATCCCCGCACTGACACGGCCACGGTCGACGCGGCAACGTCGGTCACCGCGGCAGCGTGCTGACTTAATCCGTCGCCGCTTGCTTCGGTCCTGCGCGCTCGCTAACGTCGCCCGCGTGCGTATCCTCATCGTCAGCGGCCTGTCCGGTTCGGGGAAGAGCGTGGCACTCCACATGCTCGAGGACCTGGGCTTTTACTGCATCGACAACATCCCCGCCGCGCTGCTGAAGTCTTTCATTTCGCATACGGTGCGCTCGCCCGAGCGCACCTACGAGCGCACGGCCATCGGCCTCGATGCGCGCAACACTGCTGCCGAGATCGCGTCGGTGCCGCGGCTCATCGACGAGCTGAAGAGAAGCGGCATCCAGATCGAGGTGCTGTTCCTGGTCGCAAGCGAAGAGGAGCTGCTGCGCCGGTTTTCCGAAACCCGCCGCAAGCATCCGATGAGCCGCGACAATCTCGACCTGCGCGAGGCGATGGCACGCGAGCGCGAGATCCTCGAGCCCATCGTGTATGCCGCGGACCTCGTGATCGACACCTCGCGCATGGGGGTGCACGAGCTGCGGGAGATCGTGCATCAGCGGCTCGAACAGCGCAGCGACGGGCGACTCGCGATCACCTTCGAGTCGTTCGGCTTCAAGCACGGGATCCCCGGGGACGCGGATTTCGTGTTCGACGCGCGCTCCATTGCGAACCCGTATTGGGAGCCGTCACTGCGCAAGCTCACGGGCCGCGACGCCGACGTCGTGAAGTTCCTGGAGTCGCAGGAGGCGGCGGGACGGCTGATCGAAGATATCGCGCGCTTCATCGATGCGCGCGTGCCGGAATATCAGGCGAACAACCGCGGGTACCTCACGGTCGCGGTCGGCTGCACGGGTGGGCAGCATCGGTCGGTCTATATCGTCGATCGGCTGGCCGAACGCTTCGCCAGGCAGTTCGCCAACGTGACGACGCGGCATAGTGCGCTGGCGCATCTGCCGCAACTTACCCCCGTGCCGGCTTCACCGGCGGCGGCGACCCGCTAGCCAGGGCGACCCGCTAGCCAGCAAGTCCCCCGATCTCCTCGGGGACAAGGCCGGACTGCGCAGATACACTCGCGCCGCCCCCGCGCGGCGCGCCACGTGTCTGCATGAACGCCGAACTCCAGCCCGAGAAGGAAAGCCGCCTGTCCGCACTCCGCGCGGCGCTGGGCCAGGGCACGCTGCGTTCCGCGCATCGAATGGTGAACGCGCTGCATCCCGCGGAGATCGCGCTCCTCATCGAATCGCTGCCCCCCGCGCAGCGTGAGCTCGTCTGGGACATGGTGGATCCCGAGCTCGAAGGCGAAGTGCTCGTCGAGCTCAACGAGACCATCCGCGGCCGGCTGATCGAAGGCATGGACGACGAGCAACTGCTCGCCGTCGCCGAAGGGATGGAGCTCGACGACCTCGCGCACCTCGTCGCCGATCTGCCCGAAACCGTCACCCTGCAGCTGCTGAAATCCCTGGATCAGCAGGACCGCGAGCGCCTGAGCACCGTGCTCAGCTTCCCCGAGGACAGCGCCGGTGGCCTCATGAACATGGACACCGTCAGCCTGCGCCCCGACGTGACGGTGGAAGTGGTGCTCCGCTACCTGCGCATGCGCGGCGAAGTGCCGGCCAAGACCGACCGGCTCTTCGTCGTCGACCGTCGGGACATGTACCTCGGCACCGTGCCGCTCACGCGCCTGCTGACGAGCGATCTCGACCTTCCGGTCGGGGAACTGGTGGAAACCGAGGCGCCGCGCATCGATCCGGAAACGCCCGCGCACGACGTGTCGCAGCTCTTCCAGGATCGCGACCTCATCTCCGCCGCGGTGGTCAGCAAGGACGGCCGCCTGCTCGGGCGCATCACGATCGATGACGTGGTCGATGTCATCCGCGAAGAAGCCGCGCATTCCGTGCTGAGCATGGTCGGCCTGCACGATGAGGAGGACGTTTTCGCCGGCGTGGTGCTCTCCACCCGGCGGCGGCTCTTGTGGCTCGGCATCAACCTTGTGACAGCGATCCTGGCCGGGCTGGTGGTAGGCCGTTTCGAGGGCACGATCGAGAAGGTGGCGGCCCTTGCGGCGCTCATGCCCATCGTCGCGAGCATGGGCGGCATCGCGGGAACGCAAACGGTGACGCTGATCATCCGCGGCCTCGCATTGGGCCAGATCGAGTGGGGGAACGCCCGCTGGCTCCTCTTCAAGGAAATTGCCGTCGGCGGGCTGAACGGCATCATCTGGGCCGGCATCATCGGCGTGATCACCAAGGTCTGGTTTGGCACGTGGAAGATCGCCGCCATCATCGCGGCCGCCATGTTCGTGAACCTGATCGCCGCGGCATTGGTGGGCGTTTTGGTGCCGCTCGCCCTGCGCCGGATGAAGATCGACCCGGCCCTCTCCGCAGGCGTGATCCTCACCACATTCACGGATTGCATCGGGTTCGCGACGCTGCTCGGGCTGGGGACGATCTTCCTCACCTGAGGAAAGAGATGCGCGGGCGTGGGTCAGGTCGCCTGCGCGAGCCCCGGTGAGGTCATCACGTTTGGCAGCGACTCGCCTTCGATGAAGGCGAGCAGGGCCGTGCGAGCCTCCATGGCATCCCTGTAGCCAAGCTCGATGAGCTCGCGCGTGTAGTCCGCTTCGAACATCAGGTAGCTCGCGAGCTGGCTGCCTTCCACATCACGCGCACCTAGCACGCGCAGGAGCGCGCGCAGGCTATTGGGCATGGCTTCGATGTGCCGCGCGGCGGATTCGCGTGGATCCACACTCGGCGCGAGCATCAGCGTGTGGACGATGCGGGCGCCGTGCGCGTGCTCCGGCGAGGCACGCACGATCTCGTTGATGCGCTCGAGCTGCTCGAGGTCCCCGTAGATGGTGTCGGTGAACAGCGTGTCGAGCATGTAGCCGAAGATCTGGCCCGGTGTCGGCGGCTCGATCGGCATGTGCGCCACGGCGACGCCCGCCTGCCGGCGCGCGCGCACGCCGATCACCAGCAAGCGGTCCGCGCCGAGATGAATCGCGGGACTCAGCGGATTGGTCTGGCGCATGGCGCCGTCGCCGTAGTACTCCTCGCCGAGCCGCATCGCGGGGAAGAGCAACGGGATCGCCACGCTCGCCATCAGATGATCGAGCGTCAAGGTCGTGCGCCGCCCGATGCGCTGGAAGCGCGCCCAGTCCTTCACGTTTTCCGTGGCGTCGTAGAACGCGACCGACTGCCCGGTGACGTAGCTGGTTGCACAGAGCGCGAGCGCGCGCAGATGCCCGCGCGCGATGCTGGTGCGGATGCCGCGCCAGTCCACGCGCTTCGCGAGCAGGTCGCGTAACGGGGAGTTGTTCAGCAAGGACTTCGGCGGCGACAGCAGGAAGCCGCCCGACATCAGCGCCAGAACCCAATGCAACCCCGACCGCAGCATGTACACCGGGTCCACGCGAAACACCTGCTCGGCGCGGAAGTTCGCCCACACCTCCTCGAGCCCGGCGACCGCGCGGCGCCAGTGCACGGCTTCGGCGGCGAGCACACTCGCGGCGACGGCGCCCGCGGACGTGCCGACGATCACCTGGAACGGGCTGCGGCCGCGCGGAAAGATTTCCGCCAGCGCCCGGAGCACCCCCACCTGGTAGGCCGAGCGCGCGCCGCCGCCGGTGAGCACGAGCCCGAGACACGGGCGGCGGTCGAGCCGGCTTTGAGTGTGGGTCGGGCTCTCGGTCATTGCGCTAAGATCCATCGCCCACCTGGCGTGCGGGCGTGGAGGTGTTGTGAGCCGTTTCGTCCGGTCGAATCTGCTGCAGACGCTGGTGTGCGCGACATTGGCCCTGTTGCCGCAGCTTGCCTGCGCCGCGGAGGGCCCGCCGGCGCTCGGTGACATCGCGCCCGCTTTCACCCTGCCCGACCAGACGGGCAAGCCGGTGAGTCTCGCGGACTTCCGGGGCAAGTGGGTGGTGCTCTACTTCTACCCCAAGGATGGCACGCCGGGGTGCACGACCGAAGCCTGCGAGTTCCGCGACAACGTGTTCGCGTTCCGCGCGGCGGGTGCAACCATTCTCGGCATCAGCGTGGATGATGTGGCGTCTCATAAGAAGTTTGCAGCCGACCATCGACTCCCGTTCACGCTTCTCGCCGACAGCGAAAAGAAAGTCGCGCGACGCTACGGGGTTCTGCACAGGATGCTGGGCCTGATCGAGCTGGCAAGACGCGAGACCTTTATCGTGGACCCCGAAGGGCGGGTCGCGAAGCATTATCGGGAAGTCGATCCGGGAAGTCATTCGACGCAGGTGCTGGCCGACCTCAGGGCGCTGCAGGCCCCGGCGAAGGACTCTCATCCGGCGGCCCATTGAGCGGCGCCGGGACGCGCGGTGCTGAACGCGCGACCGGCCGCTTCAGTTCCCGTATCGCGGCGTCGAGACCCGCGAGTGTCAGCGGAAACATCCGTTCCCCGATCAGCTCGCGGGTGATCTGCACGGAAGGCGTGTACACCCAGTGATCCTGCGGCTCCGGATTGAGCCACACGAGCCGCGGGAAGGCAGCGGTGATTCGCCGCATCCAGGTCGCGCCGCTCTCCTTGTTCCAATGCTCCACACTGCCGCCTTCCAACGTGATTTCGTAGGGGCTCATCGTGGCATCGCCCAGGAAAATCACGCGGTAGTCCCGCCCGTAGGTCCGCAGCACGGTTTGGGTGAGCGTGGTCTCGGAATAACGACGGGTGTTGTCCTTCCACAGCCGCTCGTACGGGAAATTGTGGAAGTAGAAGTGCACCAGATGCCGGAACTCGCTGCGCGCGGCGGAAAAGAGCTCATCGCACGCCTGGACGTGCGCGTCCATCGAGCCGCCCACATCGACGAACAGCAGCACCTTCACGGCGTTGCGCCGCTCGGGCACGAGTTTCAGGTCGAGCAGGCCCGCGTTGCGGGCGGTCGCCGAGATGGTGCCATCGAGGTCGAGCTGATCGGCGGCGCCTTCGCGCGCGAAGCGGCGTAATCGTCGCAATGCCAGTTTCAGGTTGCGCGTGCCGAGCTCCACACGGTCATCGAGGTTCCGGTATTCACGCGCGTCCCACACTTTCACGGCGCTTCGATTGCGGGAGCGGGACTGGCCGATGCGAACGCCTTCCGGGTTGTCGCCGTGGGCGCCGAACGGTGAGGTGCCGGCCGTGCCGATCCATTTGTTGCCGCCCTCGTGGCGTTCCTTCTGCTCCTTCAGGCGCTCGCGTAGCGTCTGCATCAGCTTTTCCCAACCGCCGAGGGAGTGGACTTTCTGCTTCTCCTCCTCCGTCAGCACGCGCTCGGTGAATGCCTTCAGCCACTCGCCCGGAAGCTCCGCCACGATCTTGTCGAAGCGCGCTTCGGCGCCCTGGAAGGTTTGCGCGAACACGCGGTCGTAGCGGTCATAGTGCGCTTCGTCTTTCACGAGGCACGTGCGCGCGAAGTAGTAGAAGTCTTCCGCGGAGTGGCCAGTCACGTGCTGCTTCAGCCCTTCGAGCAACGTGAGGAACTCCGGAATGGCCACGGGCACGCCCGCTGCCCGCAGGTCGAAGAAGAACTTTGTGAGCATCTCGCGCTCGCCGCCGCCCGCGCTTTCAGCGGCCGCCGCGATTCAGGAAAACGAGCTGCTCGAAGAGATGCACGTCCTGCTCGTTTTTCAACAGCGCGCCGTAGAGCGGTGGCAGGGATTTCCTGGGATCGTTCGAGCGCAGGGCCTCCGGCGGCACCTGTTCGGCCACGAGCAGCTTGATCCAGTCGAGCAGCTCGGAGGTGGAGGGCTTCTTCCTCAGGCCGGGCGTCTCGCGCAGGCGGAAGAACGACGTGAGCGCTTCAGCGAGCAGATCCCGCCGCAGACCGGGATAGTGCACGTCGACGATGCGCGTCATCGTCTCTTCGTCGGGAAAGCGGATGTAGTGGAAGAAGCAGCGGCGCAGGAACGCATCCGGCAGCTCCTTCTCGTTGTTGCTCGTGATCACGATGATCGGGCGGTGTTTCGCCTTCACGAGCTCGCGCGTCTCGTAGACGTAGAACTCCATGCGATCGAGCTCGCGCAGCAGGTCGTTCGGAAACTCGATGTCGGCCTTGTCGATCTCGTCGATGAGCAGCACGGGCTGCGTTTCAGACTCGAACGCTTCCCACAGCTTGCCCTTCACGATGTAGTTGGCGATGTCGTGCACGCGCGAGTCGCCCAGCTGCGAGTCCCGCAGACGCGAAACGGCGTCGTATTCGTAAAGCCCCTGCTGAGCCTTGCTCGTGGATTTGATGTGCCACTCATGCAGCGGCTTGCCCAGGGCGCGCGCGATCTCCTGCGCCAACTGCGTCTTGCCCGTGCCAGGCTCACCCTTGATGAGCAACGGACGCGCAAGCGTCACGGCTGCGTTGACCGCCATCATGAGGTCGTCGGTGGCGATGTAGCGGTCGGTGCTGGTGAAACGGGAGGTCATCGGGGCTCGGCGGTCGATTCTGGCGGGCTTGATTCCCGTGAATCTAAGAAACCTCGGCGAGTGCCGTCAGGTCTTCAAAGTAGCGTCGGTGGGTCTTGCGAAGCGCCTCCTCGGTAGCGGCCTCGAGAAGGACGACTTCATGCCGCTGCCGCCGGCGCATCAAATCGAGCTCCAGCTCCAGGCGAACCCTGTCTGCCTGCGCCTGCTGGTCGTCAGCGAAACGCTGAATCGTGACGATTCGACCCGCCTTGCGGTCGTACTGGATCAGGAAAAGCATGTCAGACATCCATCCAAATGTGAGCGTCTCCTATCATGTCCCTGAGCATTTCAGCAAGGTCTGCCTTGGTTTCCGAGACGGATTTGACAAGCTCAGCGATTTCACCGTCTCCGCGCCCGCGGTCTTTCATGCCTTCCAGCTTCCTTTCGAGACCTTCGACGATCGCGCCGGTGTTTGAAATGGAGAGCAGGATCTCGGTCAGCTCTTTCCTGCCACCGCCGTACTTGATCGAGGGGTCCACCAGATCCGAGAGTTTTTCCGACAGTTCGGCCCACACGTGCTGAAGTGCAGTCCGCACCTGAATCTCAATCGGTCGTTCCATGTAACGCACGACCACGTGCACGGCACGATACCCCGAACTAGGAAACTCGCGACGATCGAAGACAGACCTCGCTTCGAACCGGAGTGTCAGCTTCGTGACGAGCGCATCTTGCGCGAGCAGATCCGGGACGATGATTCTGCAGCCGGCGATATCCTGCATCTGACTGAGTCGGATACTTTCCCGCGCGAGCTTGTCCAGGATGGACGTCGTCGATTTCGTTGGCCGTCCGGTCGGTTCCACACCGAGATCGTCTCGTATGGAGCTCACGACATATTCGTACGCCTGCGCGAACGATCGGCGATACGAGTCGAGAAGCTGAAGGTCCGTCTCCGACATCTCACCCGCACGGATACGCTCGCCCAGTTGGTCGACTTGGGATTTCGACAAGCTCTCGGTCATGACACGGCTATACCGATGAGGCTACAAACTCATTCTACAGCCAACAGATTCGGAAGTTGCCATACGTCGCTCTGCCCTCTGAGCCGCTTGCTTGCAGGGCTAGTGGAAGAACGATGCCTCATCGACGTCGAGCCTTCAGCTAGACTCGCCCGCTGGCCGGAAGCCTCAGATCCACTTGAACGCCCGCGCCATGAGCAGGAGCACTGCGCCGAGCGTGCTGAGGCCCCACACCCGCGTCTCGAGTGTGGCGAACCTCGCCTTGCCGTAGGCCCGCTCCATCGTCACGTTGAGCTGCGCGATGGCTCGACGTACGTCGGTGAAGCCCGCTTCCATCTTGTCGCGCAAGCCATCCATCTTGTCGCGCACGCCGTCGATCCTGTCACGCAAGCCGTCCATTCTGTCGCGCACGCCGTCGATCTTTTTGTCCAGGCTTTTCAGATCGACCTTCATCTCCGCGACATCTTTCTGGATGTGCGCGACGTCCGACTCGAGTCTTGCGATGCGACCTTCCATCTGAACCTCTTCGTCGTGTGAATGGGCCAATTGAACGGCTCTGCGCATTGAGGTCATCCATGCCGCTCCATGAGCGCGCGAAGCTGAGATGAAGTGGAGTGTATCGACTTGGACGCGCTTGTCATCTCGTATGTTCGTGATGGAGGCGTCGTCGAAAGGCTTGTTTTTACGGCATCGTAGGGATCATCGAGTAGGCGATGATTGCACGCGAATCCGCAGGCGTCGTCGTCATGCTCATCTCACCGCGGACCACTGAGGTAACTGGTTCGCTTGGGCACCGCTGCTCGCGAACGCAGGGAGCACCCGATGCGCGCCGAGCGATCGATCGAGGATACGGGGGACAGCCGGTGGCGAAATCAGTCTGCGTACGCGCCGTGACCGTGACGTCAAGGCCGCAGCGAGCGTATCAATGCGCGCGCGACGCGCCAGTCGGCTCGAGCGTCAGTGTGTGTACCGCAGCGCCTGGGAGAAACGGCAGCGGTTTACCCTCAGCCCATTCGCGATAGCCGGCCTTGTAATACGGCGACAGCGGATGCCCGCTCTGCCCGCCCGCGATGTGCAGATAACCCTCGGACTCGCGACCCGGCGAAACCGCGAAGCGCTCCGACGCGCCAAACGCGCCGTCCTGCACGCGCGGCATGTCGTGATCGCCGGGAATCGCCATCTCCGGCATGTTCAGCAGTGAGCCCAGCAGCGGAATGCTCCCGGACATCGGATGGCGCACCCGCACCGGGCGCAGCTCACCCCACGTGCACCGATCCAGCCGCGGACACACGCTCTCGCTGACGATCTGATCCACCTGTTCGAGCAGAAAGCTCTTCCAGTTGTCGTGGCCTGCGCTCAGCAGATGCGCGGGGCGCTGGGTCACGAGCTCCCACAACGCACCTTCGAATTGCGCCGGCGGCGGCGCAGTCGGCGCATCGATATCCAGGCCCGCAAGCAGCATGCGCCAGACAGAACGCTCTGTCTGATCCCGAAACACGCGCACAAAGCGATAGCCCACCGCATCCGGCGTCGCGCGCGCGTTCCATTCGGTAACAAGCTTCTTCAACTCCGCGCGGCGCGGATGATCATGCACTGCCGGGTCATCGAGCAGCTCCAGGAGCAATTCGCGCCAGCGCGTCAGGAAAACGGCATTGTCATCCGTCTGCACCTTCAGCATATCGAGCGGAGTCGCATGCGGGATTGCGAAGAGATCGTCACGAATCTGCTTCGCACGCGCGCCAAGGTCGTATTCGGAGCCGAACGCCGCTTCATCACCACCGATTTGCGCTTCCGCTGTCGCGTGGTCGATGGGCCGCGCGTTAGCCGTCCACACGCGGCCTCCCGGCGGATCCACCAGCCGGGGATGATTCGCCGAGGTTGTCCACGGCGCCTGCCCTGTGAGCCGCAGCTTCGCATCCGTCGTATCCGGAATGCGCCCGGCGACCGTCCACGCGATGTGCCCTTCCCGATCGCCAATCATCATGTTCTGGTGGGGAATGCCGATGGTCGGCGCCAGCTCAACGGCCTGCGCAACGGTGGTCGCCGTCTCGAGCGCAGCGATGTTGAAGTTGGTGGCCTCCGGCACCGTGGCGAGCCAGCGGGCGAACCAGCAGCGCCCGATCGAAGGCTGGGCCTCGATGAGAATGCCGTCCGGACCCGTGCTCACGGCGAGCATGTCGTCGACGTTCCGCCCTTTGACGGCAATCTTCTCTGTCACCGTGGTCAGCTCGATGCTCTCTGTCGCTGTGCGCACCGAGCTGGCGTCGGCCGCGATACAAGGCACGAACGTGAGATCGACCCAGTCCCCATACGAGTTCGTGAAACCCCACGCGATATGCCCATTCGAACCGGCCACGATCACGTGCGCGCCAGGCAGCGTCACGCCATTCAGATCGAGCGTTGGCGTGGTGACGCCGGCAGGCTGCAATTGCAGCCGCGCGCGATACCACACCGTTGGCACACGAAGGCCAAGATGCATGTCGCTGGCGACGAGCGAGCCGCCACCATCCGTATTCGCACCGCCGATCGCCCAGCCATTGCTGCCGACCATCGCTTCGCGCTCGGGGCTGAGGTCGGGCGTTCGGGTATGGGAGGCACGAAGGTCCAGCTCTTCCGGCGTGAGCATGCGGATGGGGTCAGCGGGCCTGGCTTCACCGGCGGTATTCGGGCTATCCCAGCTCGTGCCGCGCGGGTAGAAAAACGGGAGCGCGCACTTCCACCCGCCCTCGCACTCCGCGCCACCGAGCTTCAAGTTGATGCCGCGGCGGAGTTGCTCGCGACGAAGGCTGTTGGCCTGCAGATCCCACCACATGGCATAGGGAACGAGCACGGTGTCTTCCGGCTTCCATTCCGCCGGGGTTACTTGAAGTGCGAAGTACTCCCACGGCCGGCTGCGCAGGCTCGTGAGCCCCGCATTCACGCCGCGCGCGTACGCCTCGATCTGCGCACGCTGTTCCGGCGAGGCCTCTTCCAGCACCTGCCGCGCAACGTGGCGGAAGCGGAACAGCCGCGCCTGCCGATCCTGCGCAAGCGCAATCTCGCCGAACATCCCGGAGAGCTCACCGGACGCGAGCCGGCGCGACAGATCCATCTGGAAGAAGCGATCCTGCCCGTGCGCAAAGCCGAGCCCATACGCAAGATCGGTGCGCGAGCTTGCCAGTATCGTCGGGATGCCCAGCGAGTCCCGGGTGATGCTCACCGGCGCGTCGAGACCGGCCGCCGACACCGCGCCATCCAGCTTCGGCTCAGAGCCGAGCAGCAACACGTAGACAAATGCAAAGGGAACGACGAGGAACACCAGCACGAGCGCGACGACGATCTTCACGATCGTCACGCGCCTGAGGGGTGGGCGGCGCACGCCGGGCGGAATCGCTGGAGGCGTGCGCGTCATGTGGGCCGCCCTTAATCCAGGGCGACTTTCAGGATCTGCATCGAGTTCGTGCCGCCTTCGATGCCGGAGAGCTCACCCTTCGTCAGGATCACGAAGTCGCCCCGCTCCACGAGCGACAGCTCGAGCAGCCGCGAGAAGATCGTGCGATACAGCTCTTCGTTCGATCGGGCGTCCGGCACGTCGTAAAACACCGGATAGACGCCGCGATAGAGTGTCACGCGACGGCGCGTGAACTCATGCCGCGTGAAGGCGTAAATCGGGATATCCGAGCGGATGCGCGACATCCACAGCGGTGTCGCCCCGGACTCGGTCAGCGCGACGATGGCGCGCACCTTCAGGTGATTGGCCGTGTACATCACGGCCATCGCAATGGCTTCTTCCTGGCTCCTGAACGGACCTTCGACCCGATGTCGGATACGGTCGAGGCGCAGCACGTACTTCTCCGCACCCTCGATCACCTGCGCCATCGCCTTCACAGCCTTGACGGGGTAGCGGCCGGTTGCGGTCTCGGCGGAGAGCATCACCGCGTCGGTGCCGTCGATGACGGCGTTCGACACGTCGCTGACTTCGGCGCGCGTGGGGATCGGGTTGTGGATCATCGACTCCATCATCTGGGTCGCCGTGATCACCACGCGATTGCGCGTGCGCGACTCCTGAATGATGGTCTTCTGCAGACCGGTGAGCTCGGCGTAACCCATTTCGACGCCGAGGTCGCCGCGAGCCACCATGACGGCGTCGGACGCATCCGCGATTTCGGCGAGATTGGTGACGGCCTCCTGTCGCTCGATCTTCGCGAGGATGCGCGCCTTGCTGCCCCACTTGCGGGCGATGGCGCGGGCCTGCTCGATGTCGTTGGCGGTGCGCGCAAAGGAGACGGCGATGTAGTCGATGCCCGCCTCGGCGGCGAACTTGATGTCCTCACGATCCTGATCGGACAGCGCGGGCGCGGAGATGCCGCCGCCCTGGCGGTTGAGGCCCTTGCGGTCCGAGAGCTCCCCACCCACTTTCACGCGGGTGACGACGCGCGTGGGGTTCACGCTTTCGACGCTGAGCACGATGTTGCCGTCATTCAGCAGCAAGGTGTCGCCCGGTGATACATCCCGAGGCAGGTTCTTGTAGGCGATGCCCACCGAGTCCACCGTGCCGGCCTTCTTGTCCAGCATGGTGTCGAGCACGAAGGTCTTGCCCTCTTCGAGCATGACCTTGCCTTCCTGGAAGGATTCGATGCGGATCTTGGGGCCGCGCAGGTCGAGCAGCGTGCCGATGCTCTGGCCGACCTTCCGCTCGATCTCCCGCAGCATCTTCAGGCGGCGGATCTGGTCCTCGCGGGTGCCGTGCGAGGCGTTGAGGCGCGCCACGTCGAGGCCTTCATGGACCATTTCAGTGAGAATCGCGGGGTCGTCTGTGGCAGGACCGATGGTCGCCACGATCTTCGTACGTCTCAACATTCGTTTCCTAAGTTAATCGCAGCCCCCCTGCACGCTTGCCGGCGGCTGCACGCCGCCGGCAACGAGCCCGTGCTCCGTGCGGCCCGCGCATGCGGTCAAGCTGCCGCACGAGCCTCGAGTATCGCAACGGCCGGGAGTGTTTTTCCCTCGACAAATTCAAGGAATGCACCGCCGCCCGTCGAGATGTAGGAAATCCCGTCCTCGACGCCGTACTTCTCGATCGCGGCCAGGGTGTCCCCGCCACCGGCGAGCGAGAACGCCTTGCTGCGGGCGATGGCGTTGGCGATGGCCTTGGTGCCCTCGCCGAACTGGTCGAACTCGAACACGCCGACCGGGCCGTTCCACACGACGGTACCGGCGTTCTCGATCACCTTGCTCAAGGCTTCGGCCGTATCCGGGCCGATGTCGAGGATCATCTCGTCCGGGTGCACCTCGGCGACAGGCCGCACGTCCGCGTGGGCGGTGGCCGCGAACTCACGGGCCACCACCACATCCGTCGGGAGCGGAATTTCCGTGCCTTTGGCCTTGGCCTGCGCGAGCAGCTTGCGGGCGACGTCCAGCATCTCCGCCTCGTGCAGGGACCTGCCGACGTTCACACCCGAGGCGGCCAGAAAGGTGTTGGCAATGCCGCCCCCAACGATGAGCTCATCCACCTTCGCGAGCAGCGATTCGAGCACCGTCAGCTTGGTGGACACCTTGGAACCGGCCACGATCGCGACCAGCGGGCGGGCCGGCGCGTGCAGGGCGCGCTCGAGCGCCTCGAGTTCCCCGACGAGGAGCGGACCGGCCGCTACCACCTTGGCGAACTTCGCGACGCCGTGGGTGCTCGCCTCCGCGCGGTGGGCGGTGCCGAAGGCATCCATCACATACACGTCGCAGAGCGCGGCCATCTTTTTCGCGAGATCTTCCTTGTCCTTCTTCTCGCCCTTGTTGAAGCGCACGTTTTCGCAGAGAACGGCGGTGCCGGGCGGCGTGTCGACGCCGTTCAGCCAGTCCTTGCGCAGGGCCACCGGCTGGCCGAGCAGCTCTGACAGCTTCGCGGCAACGGGCGCGAGCGAGAACTCTTCGGAGTAGACGCCCTCCTCCGGCCGCCCGAGGTGCGACAGGATGAACACCTTCGCGTGCTGGTCGAGCGCGTAGCGGATGGTCGGAAGCGACGCGCGGATGCGCGCGTCGCTCGTGACCACCCCGTCCTGGATCGGGACGTTCAGGTCTTCACGGATCAGCACGCGCTTGCCGCGCAGATCCGTATCGGTCATCCGAAGGACCTTCATGACACCTTCGACCAGGCCACGGTCGTGTCGAGCATGCGGTTCGAGAAGCCCCACTCGTTGTCGTACCAGGCGCAGACCTTCACGAGGTTGCCGTCGATCACCTTGGTGAGCGTGGCGTCATAGGTCGCCGAGTGCGGGTCGTGGTTGAAGTCGACCGACACCAGCGGGCCGTCGCTGTACGCGAGGATGCCCTTGAGAGCGCCCTGCGAGGCTTCCTTCAGCGCCTTGTGGATCTCATCGGCGCTGGTCGCCTTCTTCGCGATGAAGCTCAGGTCGACGAGCGACACGTTGATGGTCGGCACGCGCACGGCGAAGCCATCCAGCCTGCCCTTGAGCTCGGGCAGCACGAGGCCCACGGCCGCGGCGGCGCCGGTCTTCGTGGGGATCTGCGACATGGTGGCCGAACGGGCGCGGCGCAGGTCGGAGTGATACACGTCCGTCAGCACCTGGTCGTTGGTGTAGGCGTGGATCGTGGTCATCACGCCCGACTGGATGCCGATCTTGTCGTTCAGCACCTTGGCGACGGGCGCAAGGCAGTTGGTGGTGCAGGAGGCGTTCGAGATCACCGTCATGTCCTTCCTGAGGACATTGTGGTTCACGCCGTAGACGATGGTCGCGTCCACGTCTTCACCGCCCGGAGCCGAAATGATCACGCGCTTCGCGCCGCCCTTCAGGTGCGCGCCGGCCTTCGCCTTGTTCGCGAAGAGGCCCGTGCACTCGAGCACGGTATCCACCCCGAGATCACCCCACGGCAGCTGTGCCGGGTCGCGCATGGCGAGCACCTTGATGCGCTGGCCGTTCACGACCATCGAGTCGCCCTCGACGCTCACTTCGCCCGGGAATTTGCCGTGCGCCGTGTCGTAGCGCGTGAGATGGGCATTCGTCTTCGCATCCCCGAGGTCGTTGATCGCGACGATCTCGATCTCGCCCGTGCGCTTCGCCTCGAACAGCGCCCGCAGGATGTTGCGCCCGATGCGCCCGTAACCGTTGATGCCCACCTTGATAGCCATGATTCGCTCTTTACCTCGTGAAAAGTTGTTCGACGTGCTTTTGGACATTATCGGCCGTGAAGCCGAAATGCGGAAACAGATCCGTCGCCTTGCCCGAAGCGCCGAAACGGTCGATGCCGATGACCTTGCCTTCGCTGCCCACGTACTTCCACCACGTCTGCGTGGCCGCCGCCTCGACCGCCACGCGCTTCGTCACCGCCCGCGGCAGCACGGATTCGCGGTAGGCCGCGTCCTGCGCGTCGAAGCTTTCAGTTGACGGCATGGAAACGAGCCGCACGCGCCTGCCGCTCGAATTGAGCGCGCGCACGGCGTCGGCCGCGATCCCGACCTCCGAGCCGGTGGCGATGACGATCGCTTCAGGGGTGCCGTTGCTGTCGATCAGCGTGTAGCCCCCGCGCACGATGTTGGCCTTCTGCGCGTCCGTGCGGGTCTGCTGAGGCAGCGCCTGGCGCGTGAGCACGAGCGCCGTGGGACCGTCCGTGCGCTCCACGGCGAGCACCCAGGCCACGGCGGTCTCCACCGCGTCACAGGGCCGCCAGAGGCTCATGTGCGGCATCGCCCGCAGGCTGGGGATGTGCTCGATCGGCTGGTGCGTCGGGCCATCCTCGCCGAGGCCGATGGAGTCGTGCGTGTATACGAGGATCACGCGCTGACGCATGAGACAAGCCAGGCGCACAGCATTGCGGGCGTAATCCGAGAACGTGAGGAACGTGCCGCCGTAGGGAATGAAGGCGCCGTGCAGGGCGATGCCGTTCATCATCGCGGTCATGCCGAACTCGCGGACGCCGTACGACAGGTAGTTGCCCGAAAAATCGTCGTGCGTGATGTGCTTCGACAGCTTCGTGGTCGTGTTGTTGGAGGGCGTGAGGTCCGCGGAGCCGCCAAAGAACTCCGGCAGGCCCGGATTCAGCGCGTTCAGCGTCGCCTGGGAGGACTGGCGGGTGGCTTGCGCCGCCGTCTGCTTCGCGGCCTCGGCATACGCCCTGGCCACGGTTTCGGGCCAGCTCTTCGGCAGCTCGCCCTTCCAGCGGCGCTCGAGCTCGGCGGCAAGGTCGGGGAACGCCTTCCGGTAGCCGTCGAAAACGCCCTGCCAGCGCGCTTCGGCGGCCTTGCCCTTCTCCCGGCAGTCCCACTCCTTGCGGATCGGCTCCGGGATCACGAAGGGCTCTGCGGTCCAGCCGAGCTCCTTGCGGGCGGCAGCGACCTCATCCACCCCCAGCGCCTCGCCGTGAACCTTGTGGGTGCCCTGCTTGTTGGGCGCGCCCCAGCCAATCACGGTCTTGCAGCAGATGAGCGTGGGGCGGCCGGTTTCGGCCTGCGCCTGCCTGATGGCGGCGGCCACGGCGTCGCTGTCCTGGCCATTCACGTTCGGGATGACGTGCCAGCCGTACGCCTCGAAGCGCTTCGGGGTGTCGTCGGTGAACCAGTCCTTGACCTTGCCGTCGATGGAAATTCCGTTGTCGTCGTAGAAGCCCACGAGCTTGCCGAGGCCCAGGGTGCCGGCCAGCGAGCAGGCTTCGTGCGAAATGCCTTCCATCAGGCAGCCATCGCCCAGGAACACCCAGGTGTGGTGGTTCACGACCTCGAAGCCCGGCCGGTTGAACTGGGTCGCGAGCATCTTTTCCGCGAGCGCCATGCCCACCGCGTTGGCCAGGCCCTGCCCGAGCGGGCCGGTCGTGGTCTCGATGCCGAGGTGCTGCTCCACTTCCGGGTGGCCGGCGGTGCGGCTGCCGAGCTGACGGAAGTTCTTGATCTCCTCGATACCGTGCGGGTAGCCGGTCAGATAAAGCAGAGAGTACAGCAGCATCGCAGCGTGAC
>JBDZVF010000608.1:0-3048 GCA_040255575.1 Pseudomonadota bacterium
CCCTGCAGCGCATGGACGGCCCGATCGACATCGAGCGCGTCGCCGCGCTGCTGCGCGACCCGGAGATCGACGTCCAGAACAAGGCGATCGATGTCGTCATCAAGGCGAACCATCCCGAGACCATCAAGTACCTCATCGAGGTGCTGAAGGACGAGAACGAATACGCCCGTCGCGCCGCCGTCGAAGTGCTCAACGAAGTGGGGAACGCCAATTCGGTGCGCCACCTGCTCGGCGCGCTGAAAGACAGCGACTGGTGGGTGCGCAGCCGCGCCGCCGATGCGCTCGGCAAGATCGGCGGGCCGCGCGTCATCGAAGCCGTGCTCGCGCTGGTGCAGGACAAGGATGAGGACGTGCGCCGCTCGGCCATCGAGATCCTCAACCAGACGAAGGACGAGCGCGCGGTCGACAGCCTCATCAAGGCCACGCGCGATTCGGACTGGTGGGTGAGCGAGCGCGCCGTCGATGCGCTCGCCGAAATCGGCAGCAAGAAGGCGCTGCCGCGACTTGCGGAGATGCTCACCACCGCGAACCCGAAGGCCATGCCCATCGTGGTGCGCGCGCTCGGCAAGCTCGGGGATGCGAAGACGGTGGACGCGCTTCTGCCCTTGCTTGCGCGCCCGGAACGCGAGGTGCGCGCGGAGGCCATCCAGGCCGTTGCGAAGCTCACCGACGAGCGGCGTGCGGAACAGGTGCGCGCGGAGCTGCAGGCGCAGGCGAATCTTGCGGACCAGACCATTTCGCGCATGGCCCATCAGGCGCTCGCGGAGCTCGACAACCGCATCGTCAGCAGCTCCATGCCGACCGCGATGCCGCCCACTTACCCGCCGGGGACCATCGGGACGCCGCCGCCATCGGCCGTGCGCCCACCGCAGGCCGGCGTGGCCACCACCGAACAGCAGCGCACGATGCTCATGTCCGAGAGCTCGATCGCCGCCGCGGCCCGCCAGGCCGAAGCGGCCGCGAAGCTCGACATCTCGCAGCTGAAGTCGGGCGACATCATCGAGGGCCGCTACAAGTACATCGATCGCATCGGCCGCGGCGCCTTCGGCACCGTGCTGCTGATGGAAGACACCGTCGTCGACGAGCGGCTGATCCTCAAGTTCCTGAACCCGAACGTGTCGCAGGACGAAGAGGTGATGAAGCGCTTCGTCCACGAGCTGCGCTACTCGCGCAAGATCACGCACAAGAACGTCATCCGCATCTACGACTTCCTGTTCATCCAGGGCAATTACGCCATTTCGATGGAGTATTTCCCGTCGCACACCCTGGGCGGCGAGATCGTGAACGAGAAGCCGATGGAGCTGCGTCGCGCGCTCGGCTTCGGCTGCGACATCTGCACGGGCATGGCGGTGGCGCACCAGGTCGGCATCGTCCATCGCGACCTGAAGCCGGCGAACGTGCTCATCAACCAGGAAGGGCTGCTGAAGATTGTGGACTTCGGCGTCGCGGCCGCGCAGCGCGAAGGCGACACGCAGCTCACGAAGACGGGCTACGTCATCGGCTCGCCGAAATACATGGCGCCGGAGCAGATCCTCGGCAAGAAAGTGGACGAGCGGGCCGACATCTACGCCGTCGGCGTCATCCTCTACGAAATGCTCACTGGCGTGCCGCCCTATTCCCGCGGCGACCATATGTCCGTGATGTACCAGCACGTGCAGGGCAAGGCCCGCGCCGCCGGCGAAATCAACCCCAACCTGCCGCCCGGCCTGAGCGACGTGGTGACCCGCGCGATGGCGGTCGACAAGACGAAGCGCTTCCAGACGATGGACGAGCTGCGCGGCGCCCTCGAAAAATACATGTAGACGCTCCCCGCCCCACGACCACCAGGTCCGAGCCTAACCCAGCGCATCCGACGCCTCCCCAGCGTCCGACGCCAACCCGCATCCGGCGCTTACCCCCCGCCTCCGACGCCCCACCTATCGGAACCACCGCGCCAAAGCGACGGGTCGCGCGCAAAGGGTCCTGGCGGGGGCTTCGAATGTCGGGAACATTCGAAGAGCGCGCATGGAGCCTCGAGCGTCCCCCGCCAGGACCCTTTGCGCGCGACCCGTCGCCGCGCCACCCGATCAAAGCCGGTCCGGTCGCTCCCGCCCCCGCCCGCACACACGCATCAGCCCCACCGCTCCCCAGCCCCGGGTTGAGATTTCCCGTGCGTTAGGTCAAATTTTCGCCCCCGGTTCCTTGATCACGACGCAGGTTGCGCGTTACATCTGCCGGACCGTCGTAACCCCTCGAAAAGGCAGGCACTTTGGCGCGCATCGATGCGTTCCTGAAACTCGGCACACAGCAGGGATGCTCCGACATTCACCTGGCCGTCGGCGTCCCGCCGATGCTCCGGATGCATGGCGACCTCATGCCCATCAAATTCCGCGACCTGCGTCAGGCGGAGCTCGAGGGCTATCTCACCGAGATCCTCACGCGCAACCAGGCGGAGCATTTCGCCCAGGGCCACGACATCGACTTCTCGTATGTCTCCGCCGAAGGCGGCCGCTTCCGCGTGAACGTGTTCCGCAAGGAGACCGGCATCGGCGCCACCTTCCGCGCGATCCCCACGGAAGTGCCGACCCTCGAGAGGCTGCAACTGCCGCCCATCGTCACGAAGCTCTGCGACTACCACCAGGGCATGGTGCTGGTCACCGGCTCCACCGGCACGGGCAAGTCGACCACGCTCGCCGCGATGATCGACCACCTGAACCAGACGCGGCGCCTGAACATCATCAGCCTCGAAGATCCGATCGAGTTCGTGCACCGGAGCAAGAACAGCCAGGTGATCCAGCGCGAGCTCGGCACCCATATTCCGACGTTCGCCGAAGGCGTGCGCGCCGCCATGCGCGAAGATCCCGACGTGATCCTCGTCGGTGAGCTGCGCGATGCCGAGACCATCTCGATGGCGATGACGGCCGCGGAAACCGGCCACCTCGTGCTCGGCACGCTGCACACCACGGGTGCCGCCAAAACCATCGACCGCATCATCGACGCGCTGCCGATCGAGGAACGCGAGCAGACCAAGAGCTTCCTCGCGCAATCGCTGCTGGCGGTGGTGACGCA
>JBDZVF010000609.1:0-3047 GCA_040255575.1 Pseudomonadota bacterium
TCCTGCTGGAGCAGCCAGAGCCGCACATCGCGTTCGTGAGGGGCGATCACCCGCTCATCCAGGCGGCGGATGAATCCCAGCTCGTGCTGCTGGGCTGGTTTCGCGGCACACGCACGGTGCTGCTCGACCTTGGCCCCATCAGCACGCAGGACTCGGAACCGGAGCTGCTGCCCGGCGCGCGCTTCGACGAGCTGCGTCCTCTTGCCAATACACTCCCCGCGGAAGAGGGCGGCCTGCTCGCCTACGCACGCGCGATGGCCATCTGGCGCGCGCGGAATCGCTTCTGCGGAGTGTGTGCTTCCAGGCTCGTGCCGGAGCGCGCCGGTCACGTCATGCGCTGCCTGAGGTGCGGCCACGAGTCCTTCCCGCGCATCGACCCCGCGATCATCGTGCTGGTGGCGGATGGGGATCGCTGCCTCCTCGGCCGGCAAGCCAGCTGGCCCGCCGGGCGCTATTCGACCATCGCCGGTTTCGTGGAGCCCGGCGAGAGCCTCGAAGACGCGGTCGCCCGCGAAGTGCTGGAAGAAACGGCCGTGCGCGTGCGCGCGGTCAATTACCACTCCTCGCAGCCCTGGCCGTTCCCCTCATCGCTGATGGTCGGCTTTCATGCCACGGCCGATTCGACCCAGCCGGTGCGCGTCACCAACGAGCTCGAGCATGCCCGCTGGTTCACCCGGGAAGAGCTGATGGAGGGTCCGCCGGTCCTGCCGCCTTCGCAGTCCATCTCCTATCGGCTGATCACCACCTGGCTGCGGCATCCTTCCGTGGCTTCCGACGCTGAAGGGCGTTAGTCATGTGTCTGCTGGTCCTCGCGTGGAACGCGCATCCGCGCTATCGCCTCGTACTCGCCGCCAATCGCGACGAGTATCACGAGCGTCCCGCCGATCCGCTCGCCAAGTGGCCTCCTCCGAACGACATCCTCGCGGGGCGTGACCAGAAGGCGGGTGGCACCTGGCTCGGGCTCGATCGCGCGCGCCGCTTCGGCGTGGTCACCAATTTCCGCGAGCTGCAGCGGCCGCGCCGCTCGGCGCCTTCCCGCGGCCGGCTCATTCCGGATTACCTCGGCACCCCGCAAAGCGCGGAAAGCTACCTCGCCCGCCTCGAAACCGATGCGCCCGGATACTCCGGCTTCAATCTGCTGGTCGGCGATGCGGGGCAACTGTGGTACGCCTCGAATCGCATGGACCGCTTCGCGCAGCCCTTGCCGGCGGGCGTGCACGGCCTCAGCAACGAGTTCCTGGATTCGCCCTGGCCCAAACTCCAGCGCGTGCGCCGGGCCTTCGAGGGCTGGCTCGCGGATGAGAGCGCGAGCGGCGGCGCCGGCAACAACATCGTCGAGCGTCTCTTCACCATGCTGGCCGACCGCACACCCGCGCCCGAAGGCTCCCCGGCCACCGGACTTCCCGCGGAGTGGGAACGCACACTCTCGTCACCTTTTGTCGTACACCCGACCTATGGCACACGCTGCTCGACGATCCTGCTGATCGAGCCGTCGGGCGCTGTGGTGATGGCTGAGCGACGCTTCGACGCCGCCGGGCAAGTGAGCGGCGACACGCAGATCGTGCTGAAACCGGGCGACTGGCCCGCCTGATGGCGTGCGGCGCGCCGCTTTCCGTCGATGCCCAAACCGCTCACATTTCGCGATGGAACCGCGCGCGGCTTGCGCGGCTCTCAACAAGACCCCGGGCGCGCGCTGTGTGCACCCACTAGAATCCACTTCTTTTGCGTACCCCCAAGGCCGCGATGGCGCAACGAAGATCCCCTGTGCTCGCGATGTGGCGCTCGCGCCTGTCGCTGGCCCTCGCCTTCGCGCTGTGCGCGCCGCTTGCGCGCGCCAACGTCGAAATCGAAGTGAAGGGGGTCGATGAGACACTGCGGGCCAACGTGCTCGCCTACCTGAGCTTCGATCGATACCGCAAGAGCGAGAGCCTCACGCCGGACGCGGTCGAGCGCCTCCACAACCGGGTGGATCGCGAAGTGGCCGCCGCGCTCAAGCCCTTCGGCTACTACGAGCCCCGAACCCAGTCGACCCTGGAAGATCTCGGCGGCGGCAACTGGCGCGTGAACGTGAACATCGACCCCGGTCAACCGGTGCTGCTCGATCGCGTTGACGTGCACGTTCTCGGCCCGGGCTCCCACGACGTGCTCTTCACCCGCCTGCTCGACAACCTGCCGCTGCGCCCGGGCAACCGCCTGAACCATGCGACCTACGACAAGGTGAAAGGCGACCTGCAGCGGACCGCGGCGAATTACGGCTACCTCGACGCGAAGCTCACCCGCAACGAGCTCATGGTCGACCCGCCGAACCACAAGGCAAGCATCGTGCTCGAGCTCGAGACCGGCAATCGCTACCGGTTCGGCCCCACCGAGATCGAGCAGGACGTCATCGACAACGCGCTCGTTCGCCGCTACATGCGCTACAGGCAGGACGAGCCGTTCGACATGACTGAGATCCTGCGCACGCAGTTCGCGCTCGACGACAGCCAGTATTTCTCGAACGTGGAGGTGCTGCCCGCCGAGCCGGACCGCGAGCAGCACGTGGTGCCCGTGAACATCCGCGCGCAAGCGAACCGCCGCAACCGCTACTCCTTCGGGCTCGGGTACGGCACCGATACGGACATTCGCGGCACGTTGCAGTGGGAAGCTCGCCGGATCAACCAGGCGGGGCACCGCTTCAACGTGCAGGCCCAGGCGGCGTCGGAACAGCGCAGCCTCGAGTCGCACTACATCATCCCGATCGGCGACCCGGCGCTCGAGAAGCTCGATTTCGAGACCACGTACTCGAAGAAGCAGCTCGCCGACGCCGACACCGAGGATCTCAAATTCGAGCCCAGCATCACGAAGGTGGCAGGTCGCTGGCAGCGCGTGTACTTCATGACGTTCAACAACACCACGACGCAGGCGGCCGCTGCGAACGCGGGCACGGACTTCCTCGTGATGCCCGGCGTCAGCCTCGCGCTCGTTCCGCAGGGTTATCTCGGGGAAACGTTGTTCACGAACGCGTTCTTCGTGCAGCTGCGCGGCTCGTACCATTCGTGGGGATCGAG
>JBDZVF010000610.1:0-3046 GCA_040255575.1 Pseudomonadota bacterium
GCCGCCAGCCACGCAGCGAGCGCTCGCTCGGGTCGATGACCAGACAGCCTGTATCGCCGTCGAGCAATGCCTCGCGGCCATCCAGGTCCGATTCGGTGTCCTGCAGTCCGACGATCAACGGAATCTCCCGTGCGCGGGCCAGCAAGGCCACGTGGCTCATGGGGCTACCACCCAGGATGGCGACCCCTTTTATATAGCGCCAGTTTAACTGCACGAACGCCGAGGGAGTGAGGTCATCCGCGATCAGGAGGCAATCTTCTTCGGGGAGCACGGGAGCGATCTCCGCCCGCCCGCTGAACGCGCGCAGCACCCGGTCGCGCAGATCGCGAACGTCCACGGCCCGCTCTCGCTGATATTCCGGCGCCGGGGCTTCGTAGGCACGCAGGTGCTTGTCCATCGCTGCCCGGAATGCCACCGCGGGGGCTGTCCCCTCGCTGATGGCGGCGAAGGCGCCCGCCGTGAGCTCAGGATCTTCCAGCAGCTCGATCTGGAATTGCAGAATGTCGGCAGCGGTCGAATCGGCGGCTTGCTGCAAGCCGCGCAACTCAGCCAGCGCGATGCGCATGGCCGAGCGCAAGTCGATTGCTGCGGCCTCCCCGGCCTGAGCTTCCTGGGATGCCCGGCGGACGTGAATGCGCCCGCGGGCATATCCCCGTGAAGCGGCGCGGCCAAGCAACCGCCGCTCAGTCGCCGGCATGCCCGTCCGGTTCATCGAAGTTGCGCCCTATCAGATTGCTTAATGCCGTTATTGCCGGCCCCGCGTCCTTGCCACGAGCGAGGAAGTCCAGCCGTTGCCCGCTTGCCACCCGCAACGCCATCAGCCGCACGATGCTTTTCGCATCGACCCATTCGCCCTCGCCGCTCACGCGGACCTCGATTCGCGACTCGAATTGCCGCGCCAAGCGCGAAAGCTTGATTGCGGGACGCGCGTGAAGCCCGGTTGAAGAAACCACGATGGCAGAACCCTCAACGGCGGCGCCCTCCTCCCTGATGCGATCGGTCATGTACGCAGGAACTCCTCCGCAGCACGCCTGACCTGCTGCAGATCGGAGCCGGCGGCTGCCTCGGCGGCCCCCATGATCGCCCCCTCCACGAGGGGCGCATTACAGATGACGACACGTTCGCGACGCGAGGCGTCCAGCATCTCGATCGCCATCTCGGAGTTCGTTTCGGCGCCGCCCAGATCGATGAACACGGCGACACCCGAAGGCGACCACACGGAGTTCACTGCCGCGACGATCTTGGTGACGTCGGTGCCGAGCCCACCCGCCGGATTACCTCCAGCCCAGGCTACCTGCACCTCGGCGCCCGCCATCTGACGCACCATCTCGGCCGTGCCACGCGCAACGTCCGGTGAGTGCGAAACGATAACGATGCCGACACTGGATTTCACAAAAGCCTCTCCTCTCGCCGCGATGCGAGCAACACGCCCGCCACCGCATGCAGGCACAACCGCGCAGATGCTGCGCCGGGATCAACGTGGCCGATCGCTCGCTCGCCGACGTATGCCGCGCGCCCCTTCGTCGCGCGCAACGGCTTCGTGGCGGCGAGACCCGAATCCGCGGCACTCAGCATCGATTGCAACGCCTCGCCGAGATCTCCCGAAGCAGCCGACAGCCTGAAGGCACGCACCGCGGGGACGAGCACATCGAGCATCGTCTTCTCGCCAACGGTCGAACGCCCTCGTTTGCGAACGGCGTCGACGGCCTGGTCCAACGCATCAGCGACTGTTTCGGCACTCCGCAGTGCCGGCCACGCGCGCCCTAACGCAATAAGCATCGACCCATACAACGGACCGGACGCACCACCCACGCTCGTCACGACAAGCATGCCGGCCCGCTCCAGCGCCAGCGACACCGGCAATGCGGACAGCTCCTCTGACGCTTCAATCAGCGCCTGCGCCGCGCGATTCAGGTTCGCGCCATGGTCGCCATCGCCGATCGCGCGATCGAGCGCCGAGAGCTCGGCTTCGCTCGCCTGCAATGCCCCACAAACTGCGTGCAGACAGCTTGCGAATGCGGCGGTGTCTCTGGCGACTGTGCTCATCCGACCCATCTCAGGCCGGGCGTCTGAACGGTTGCGTCCCACAGTGAGAGCAGCGGCTCCGACAAGCGCGTGAGTGTCACGGACGCGCCAGGCATCTCGAGCGAGGTAACGTAGTTACCGACAAGCGAGCGACAGACCTGGACATTGCGCGCGTCCAGGATGCGGCAGGCGGCGTCATAAAGCAGATACAACTCCATCAGTGCTGTTCCGCCGAATCCGTTCACGAAGACGAGCACGGGCTCGTGGCTCTCGCGATCGCACTCCTCGAGAATCGGCGTGAGCAGCGCTTCCATCACGGCGTCCGCGCGTTGCAGAGGCATTCGCCGGCGGCCCGGCTCGCCATGTATGCCGACACCGAGCTCCATTTCACCCGGCGCCATCTCGAGGTTCGGCCGCTCGGCCGTGGGCACGCGGCATCCACCAAGCGCGACGCCCATGGTTCGAGTTCGTGCCGCAACCTCTTCCGCCACCTGGGCACAGGTGGCGAGATCCGCGCCTCGTTCGGCGGCGGCACCAGCGATCTTCTCGACCACGAGCGCTCCGGCAACCCCTCGCCTGCCCACGGTGTGCGTGGAGTTTTCCACGGCGATGTCGTCCTCGATGAGCACGCGCCGGCTGTTGCCGCGGAACATTTCTGCGGCCATCTCGAAGTTCATCACGTCGCCGGAATAATTCTTCACGAGGAACAGCACGCCCGGTGGGCCGCTCACCGCCTGTGCCGCGGCCAGAATCTGGTCCGGCGACGGCGAGCTGAAAACCTCGCCCGGAACGGCCGCATCGAGCATCCCGACGCCGACATAACCCGCGTGCAGCGGCTCGTGCCCCGAGCCGCCGCCGCTGATGACGCTCACCTTGCGCGGATTGGGCTCCCGTCGCCGTACGAAGCGCGGCCGCTCGCTGAGCACGACCTCGTTGGCGTGACATCGCGCGAAACCGCGCAGACTCTCGGCGATCGCGGCGCGCGGATCGTTGATGAACTTGCTCATCTCAGCCATCTGCA
>JBDZVF010000611.1:0-3044 GCA_040255575.1 Pseudomonadota bacterium
CGGCGGGGGCTTCGAATGTCGGGAACATTCGAAGAGCGAGCATGGAGCCTTGAGCGTCCCCCGCCGGGGTTCCCCTCGCGCGAGCCGCCGCCTGCGCAGGCGCCCCCTCGTTCATGGCAAGCCACCGCAGCCCCAAACCCCTTGCCACGGTCCGCATCATTCTGATTGGCCCACCACCGCCCCGCGCCAACCTGACGAGGAAGCGACCACCCCCCGCACGAACCCGATCAGCCCGCTACTCCCCGAGCCGCATTAATCTGATCGCGAAGCGCCACGGCAGCCTTCCGAGCTGCCGCCGCAAAATCATCCCCCCCAGAGGCATACAGAATCGCCCGAGACGAGCTGATCACCAGCCCCCTGCCATCCGGCGTGCGCCCGTTCTGCACCGCCTGCGCCACATCCCCTCCTTGCGCCCCCACTCCCGGCACCAGAAACGGCATCTCCCCCACAATCTCCCGAATCTCCGCCAGCTCCCGCGGATACGTGGCGCCAACCACGAGCATGCAATTCCCCCGCGAGTTCCATTTCGTAGCCGCCATCTCAGCCACCACGTGATAGAGCCGCCGCCCCCCCTGCACCTGCAAGTCCTGCAGATCCCGCGCGCCCGCATTGGATGTGCGGCAAAGAATGATGACGCCCTTGTCCGAATGCCTGAGAAACGGCTCCAGAGAATCCCCACCCAGGTACGGATTCACCGTCACCGCATCGGCCTTGTAGCGCTCGAAGGCCTCGAGCGCATACCGCTCGGCTGTGTTGCCGACATCGCCGCGCTTCGAATCCAGAATCACCGCCACGTGCGGATGATTCTGATGGATGTAGTCGATGGTGCGCTCGAGCTGATCTTCAGCCTCATAGGCTGCGTAGTGCGCGAACTGCGGCTTGTAGGCGCACACCAGATCCGCCGTCGCGTCGATGATCGCCCGATTGAAGTGGAAGATGGGCGAGGCTTCCGCCGCAATGCTCGGCGGCAACCGCTCGATCTCCGGGTCGAGCCCCACGCATACGAGCGAGTTGTTACGTTCCCAGGCGTCGTTGAGCTTCTGCCTGAACGCCGTCATGCCACGCGGCTCCGCCCAGCGAGGCTGCGCTTCTTGAGGTGCACCAGCAGGATCGACACCGCTGCGGGCGTCACGCCGGGAATGCGCGAGGCCTGGCCGACCGTGCCCGGCTGCGCTTCCGCGAGCTTCTGGCGCACTTCCGTCGAGAGTCCGGCGATCGAGGCGTAATCCAGGTTCGGGGGCAACGTAGTCTCCTCATTGCGTTGCTGACGATCGATCTCGTCCTGCTGCCGCTCGATGTAGCCGGCGTACTTCGCACGCACTTCCACCTGGGCGACGATCTGCGGCGGCAAACGATCGTCTATTGTCGACACATCGCTCGACTTTGACGACAGCCACTCTGGGGGCTCGATCACTTCGAGCAGCGAGGCGTAATCCACTTCCGGCCGACGCAGCAGCTCGAAACCGGAGTTGTCACGGCCCAGCGGCGCTTTGAGCACACGCTGCTGCCACTCGTTTGAAATCTCGGCCGGATGCACCCGCGTGCGGTTGAGCCGCGCGACCTCGAGGTCCGACAGTTCCTGCTTGCGCTGGAACAGCTCCCAGCGCTCGTCATCGACGAGGCCGAGCTCGCGGCCTTTGGGCGTGAGGCGCAGGTCCGCATTGTCCTCGCGCAGGAGCAGGCGATGCTCGGCGCGGCTCGTGAACATGCGGTAGGGCTCGCGGGTGCCACGGGTGACGAGGTCATCCACCAGCACGCCGAGATAGCCGTCGCTGCGCTTGGGCACCCAAGGCTCACGACCCTTCACCTGGAGCGCGGCGTTCACACCCGCGATGAGGCCCTGCGCCGCCGCCTCTTCGTAGCCGGTGGTGCCATTGATCTGCCCGGCGAAGTGCAGGCCGCCGATGAACTTGGTTTCGAGCGAGGCGCGCAGGTCCCGCGGATCGAAGAAGTCGTACTCGATGGCGTAGCCGGGGCGGGTGAGGTGGGCGTTCTCAAAGCCTCGAATGGTGCGGACGAACTCCCACTGCACATCGAAGGGCAGGCTGGTGGAGATGCCGTTGGGATAGACCTCGTGCGTCTCGAGGCCTTCCGGCTCAACGAAGATCTGGTGCGAGGTTTTCTCGGCGAAGCGCACGACCTTGTCTTCCACCGAGGGGCAGTAGCGCGGGCCGACGCCTTCGATCACGCCGGTGAACATCGGGGAGCGGTCGGTCGCGGCCCGGATGATCTCGTGGGTGCGCTCGTTTGTGCTCGTTATGAAACAATCGATCAGCTGCGGATGCTCACTCGCTCGCCCAAGGAACGAGAACACCGGCACGGGCGTGTCGCTCGGCTGCCGAGTCATCACGGAGAAATCGATCGTCCGGCCGTCGATGCGGCATGGGGTGCCGGTTTTCAGGCGGCCCACGCGGAAGGGCAGCTCGCGAAGCCGGGCCGCCAGCTTGTTCGAAGGCGGGTCGCCCGCACGGCCGCCCTGGTAATTGTCGAGGCCTACATGGATGCGGCCGCCGAGGAACGTGCCGACGGTCAGCACCACGGCGGGCGCTTCGAAAGTAATGCCGGAAATGGTGACGGCGCCGCGGATCCGGCCTCCCTCGACCACGAGATCCGCGACCTCCTGCTGGAAGAGCGAGAGGTTCGGCTGGTTCTCGAGCAGCTGGCGGATGGCGCGCTTGTAGAGCTGGCGGTCCGCCTGGGCTCGGGTGGCGCGGACTGCCGGGCCCTTGCTGGCGTTCAGGGTGCGGAACTGGATGCCGGCGCGGTCTGTGGCGCGCGCCATGGCGCCTCCCAGGGCATCGATCTCCTTCACCAGGTGGCCCTTGCCGATGCCGCCGATGGCGGGATTGCAGCTCATCTGGCCGAGGGTTTCGATGCTTTGGGTGAGCAGCAGGGTCGCGGCGCCCATGCGCGCGGCGGCGAGGGCGGCCTCGGTGCCGGCGTGGCCGCCGCCGATGACGATGACATCGAATGGGCGCGCAAAACGCATGAGGGTGTGTGGAGCTGCAGAGTGGCTGGGGAGAGCGGGTGCGTATTGTAGGGGC
>JBDZVF010000083.1:0-16646 GCA_040255575.1 Pseudomonadota bacterium
GAATCCGGCGCCGCGCGCCGTGGGGAGCAGCGTTGGGCCGCAAGCCAGCGCGCAACAGAGCTGTATCGTGAGAGGAACGACTCCCCCCGACGAGGGAGCGCAGACCCGAGCATGCGGGGGTTTGAGCCGCGGGATCCTCCACGCAGGATCAGCGCTCATCTCATGCAGCATCGGAGAGTCGACGTGTTTGAATTGAAGCTCGTCCCGGAACACACCCGTATCACACACGGCCGGCTCGCAACGTGGCAGGCGAATCGTGCAGCCCGTTATGTGGAAGCGCATGTCGAAGGCCGGCTCAAGGTGGCGGAGCTTGCGCAGGTGGTTCACCTCAGCAGCAGCCATTTCAGCCGCGCGTTCAAGCGGACCTTCGGGATGACGGTTCACGCCTGGGTCATGCGCACGCGAATCGAGGTGGCCAAGAGAATGATGCTGAACACGCCATACAAGCTCAGCGAAATCGCGGTGTGTTGCGGCCTCAGCGACCAGTCGCACCTGACGCGCTGGTTCCGCCGCGTGGTCGGCGAGACGCCGGCTTCCTGGCGTCGGGAGCGGCACGAGCTTCGCCTCCCGCGCGTGGCGGCCGCCACGGCCGAACGGTCCGCGGCCGCACCTTGATTTTCATTGATGCGCTTTCCGCCGAGGCGGCCTACATTTGCTGAGAGAGTCGCCTCGGAGGTTACGTGCAAGCCATTCAAACCATGCGGGCCATGCGCGCCCGTAGTGCGGGGAGCAGGATTCTCGAGCCGGCGCAGGTATCGTTGCGACCTCTCGGCACTCATGAAGTGCTCGTGAAGGTGGCTGCCTGCGGCGTGTGTCGCACGGATCTGCATCTCGTCGATGGGGAACTGCCGAACGCCCACTATCCCGTGACGCCCGGCCATGAAATCGTCGGGCACGTCGTCGAACGCGGTCCGCATGTGTCGCACTGGGAAATCGGCGATCGCGTCGGCATTCCCTGGCTTGCGAGCACGTGCCGCGAATGTCGCTACTGCCGCGCCGGCATGGAGAATCTTTGTGATCGTGCGCAGTTCACCGGCTGCACGGTTGACGGTGGATTCGCCGAGTACGTCATCGCCGATGCGCGCTATGTGCTTCATGTGCCGCGGCAGTATTCGGATGTCCAGGCGGCGCCGCTGCTTTGTGCCGGGCTCATCGGCCACCGCGCCTATCGGGCGGCCGGCGATGCGGGACGAATTGGCCTCTACGGCTTCGGCGCGGCGGCGCATCTCATCGCGCAAGTGGCCGTCGCGCAGGATCGGGAAGTGTTCGCCTTCACCCGCCCGGGGGATCTCGATGCGCAGGCTTTCGCGCGCGAGCTGGGTGCGGCGTGGAGCGGTGGATCGGACGAGGCGCCGCCGGAGGAGCTCGATGCCGCGATTCTGTTTGCCCCGGTGGGCGCTCTCGTGCCCACGGCGCTGAGCGCGGTTCGCAAGGGGGGACGGGTGGTGTGCGCCGGCATTCACATGAGCGACATTCCCTCGTTTCCTTACCGACTGCTGTGGGGTGAGAGATCGGTGTCCTCGGTGGCGAATCTCACGCATGAGGATGGAAGGGAGTTCATGCGAATTGCCGGAGAGGTGGAGTTGCACCCGGCGGTGCAGGCGTTTCCGCTGGAACGCGCCTCCGAGGCGTTGCGCGCGCTGGCCGAAGGGAAGTTGCGTGGCGCGGCGGTGTTGACGCCCTAGGGGCGGATCATTCGCGCTGGGCGTCGTGGCTGACGCATTCGCGCCGGCTGACGCATCCGCGGTGGCTGACGCATCTGGCTGACGCAGTCGCGACGCATCCGCGACGCAGCCGCGCGAGCTGGCCTATCCGCGCGCGCTCGCTATCCGCAGCAGGGCTTCAACGCTCAGCGTGCGCCCAAGAATAGCGGCGATTTCATCCAGCGCGGCATCGACGGTCGCCGAATGATCTTCGCCTGACGAGCGCGCCCCCACTGCCGCCAGCAGGGCGGCTCGGTAGGCAGAAGAGTTGAACAGCCCGTGCACGTGGCACCCGAATAAGCGGCCACTCTCGCTGACGGCCCCATCATGCGAACCGTCGTCGAATCGAATCATGGGCCGCTCTGTCGCCTCGCCTGTGGATGCGCCGACGTGCATCTCGTAGCCGTCGACCCGCGCGGCCGTCGAGATGTCTGTACCTGAAACCATGCGAAGAGTCTTCCGCGAGCCCAGGGTCGTTTCGATGTCGAGCAGCCCGAGGCCCGCGGTGAATGGTGTCGAGCTCTCGATGCCGAGCGGATCGCGCACCACTTTCCCGAGCATCTGATATCCCGCGCAGACGCCGAGCACGCGCCCGCCGCGCCTCACGTAAGCATGCAGATCGTGATCCCAGCCCTGTGCGCGCAGGTGCTCCAGGTCTGGAATCGTCGTCTTGCTGCCCGGAATCACGACCAGCTGCGCGTCGAGCGGCAGCGGCTCGCCTGGTTTCACGAGCACGAGCTGCACTTGCGGCTCCTGGATGAGCGGATCGAAGTCATCGAAGTTCGCGATGTGAGGGAGATGAAGCACAGCGATCTTCACGCGCGCGCCGGCGTGTGGCGCGCTCGCGAACCGTTCCAGCTGCATGCCATCTTCCGGTGGCAGCCGCAGTGTTTCTGGCATCCACGGCACCACGCCTAGCGCTGGCCAACCGGTGCGAGTCTCAATGGTCGCGAGCCCGTCATCGAACAACGATAGGTCGCCGCGAAACTTGTTGATGATGAAGCCGCGGATGCGCGCACGATCCGCCTCATCCAGCACGGCGTGCGCGCCGACGAGCGAGGCGATCACGTGACCGCGATCGATGTCGCCCACGAGCACCACGGGCAGGTTGGCCGCATGCGCAAAGCCCATGTTCGCGATGTCGTGCGCGCGCAGGTTGGTTTCAGCGGGGCTGCCGGCGCCTTCGACGATCATCCATTCACAGTCGCTTTCCAGGCGGCCATATGACTCGATTGCGGCCTGAAGCAGGGCTCGCTTGTCGCGGCCATGCGCTTTCGCGTCCAGCGTGCCGACGCGCCGACCCTGCACAATGAGCTGCGCGCCGATGTCGCTCTGGGGCTTCAGCAGAATGGGATTCATGTCTGCGGTGGGCTCCGTGCGGCAGGCGAGGGCTTGCAGTGCCGTGGAACGGCCGACTTCGCCGCCATCCGCGGTCACCGCCGCGTTGTTGGACATGTTCTGCGGCTTGAAAGGGCGCACGCGATGGCCGCGATTCGTGAGTAGCCGGCACAGGCCGGCGACGAGCACAGACTTGCCGACGTCGGAGCCGCAGCCCTGGATCATCACCGCGGGCATGGGCGGGTGCCTTTCGAGGCCGGGCGAGTGGGGCCGCGGCCAATGCGAACTTCGAGCGCCTGCAAGTGCGAGAAGCGAGCGGACGGGGTCACGTCAGCCCCTGCAGAATTGCGATGAGTGCACGAGTTTGCCCAGCGAGCCTTGCGGCTTCCTGCGTGTGTCGAGGCGGTGTTGCAGATCCTCGGTCGTGACGGTGCGAGGCGCGAGCGACGGAGTGAGCACGTGGATGACTCTCGAGCGATTGTCGGAGGGCGATGGTAGTTCGACTGAAGTGGAGTGACTACGTGAAATCGGTTCGACATCTGGTGCTGGGCGCGGCGCGTTCCCATCCTCATCATCGACTGCCTCACCCTGTGGCTATCGAATGCCCTGTTGAACGACGTCCGCGAAGACGAACCCACAGCAACCCTTCCTACCGGGTCACACGAGCGCGACACGTTCATGCGCTGGCTCGCAGCCACGGAAAGTCCGGTGATCCTCGTCTCCAACGAAGTGGGTGGCGGCATCGTGCCCGCCTGCGCGGTGGCGAGGCGCTTTCAGAGCGAGCAGGGCTGGCTGAATCAAGACGTCGCGACTCTCTGCGAGGAGGTCACACTGCTCCTAGCGGGCTTGCCGGTGCCCATCAAGCAGGGCCCGCACCCACTGACCCGCGGCAAGTGGGCTGGCTGCGGTACCTGGCCTTCACGCGACTCTCCCTTACCCGGCTTTTGCTTTTCATCGAGCCGCGCTACGCTGAAAGCGTGCACGCGAGTGCCGTCGGCGGTTCGCTTTAGCGCACTCCGGCGCGAAAAACCCGGATGTATGCCCAAGTCGCGAACCGCTAGCCTCACTCCATCGGGCTGGTCCGAAGGCCAGGGTTCGCAGAGGGAATGGCATGTCGAACGATCTCACGCCTGCTGAAGTGCGCTTCGTGATCGCCCTGCGTGGAGCAGGACCCCTCGGCACGCCCCCGACTGGGCTGGCGCGCGCCCTGGGCATCACGCCGGCTGCGGTGGGGACGCTGTCCTACGCCATCGAACGCAAGGGGTACTGCACGCGCGAGCGCTACGGGATGCGGATTTTCCTGCGCCCCACAGCTCAAGCTCTGGCGCTCGCGGCGGATCCGGCGGCAATCAGCGCCTCACAGACCCAACACCGCAAGCGCGCGCCTCGCACCCCCGGCGGCTAGGGCACAACAAAAAAGCCGCCCGGGGTGGGCGGCTTCAGTGCGATCGTGCGAAAAAAATAGATCCCCGTCGCTTCGGCATCCGGCCAAATCCAGCCCTGGGCGCCGTTGTTGTCATTGAAAAGTCGCTCCGATGGCGACGGCGCGTAGGATGCCTTCTCGCGTCCTCAATGAAAAGCGTGGCCGTCGTGTTCGCTGTGTAGGAGAGGTCCCACCGCGGATGCGGCGGCGGTCCGCTGGTCGAGGTGAGCGCGTCACTCTTAGATAGGCGCTTACTCAAACTGGAGGACCAACATGGATAAATACGCAAAGACGATTCTTCTCGCGGGTGTCCTCGTTGGCGCCGGCGCAGCGCAGGCCCAGAACACGGCGCCCCCGGGCGGCCCTGGCGATCCGGAGACCGCTTCCTCACCCCACCAGCGCAAAGGCACGGGCACGGAGAGCACCGAAGCCCCTGCGAGCCAGAGCCCTGAAGCGGCCGCGGCTTCCAGCCCCCATCAGAAGGAAACGGCTGAAATGAAGCCGACGTCCTCGCAGCTGAAGATGGCGAGCCAGGATGGCGCGGTGCCGGCCACCTTCGTGAAGAAGGCGGCGATCGACGGCATGGCCGAAGTCGAGCTCGGCAAGATCGCGGCCTCCAAGGCGCAGGATGAGAAGGTGAGAGAGTTTGCGCAGAAGATGGTCACCGACCATACCAAGGCGAATGAAGAGCTCGCTTCCATCGCGAAGGAGAAGGGCATGACCCTGCCCACGCAGCTCGATGCCGAGCACAAGATGGTGCTCCAGAGTCTGAACGCCAAGAGCGGCAAGGCGTTCGACGATGCGTACAGCCAGCACATGAATGCCGACCATGCCAAGGCCGTGGCGCTGTTTCAGGGGGCCGTGACGGGTGCTGACCCGGAGCTCGCGGCGTTCGCGAAGAAGACACTGCCGACGCTCGAGGAGCACAAGCAGATGGCCCAGCGCCTCGCGAGCTCGCGCCAGGCGAATGCCTCGGACTCGGAGAAGAGCTACCAGTAGTGGAGCAGAGCTAAACGCAGCGGACCAGGGCGGCCGTCGACCTTGAACGATGGCCGCCGCCTTCTGAACAGGCCTTCCGCTGAACCATCTTTCGCGCGTTCTAGCCCACGTCGGCCTTGCGGTCGTGGCGCCACTTCTCGGTGGCGCGCAGGACGACCTGCAACGTGTGGGGCGCGAACTCAGCCCACTCGATCGCGAAGCCGTCCTCCGTGATACGGGCGACCTCTCCGGCAAGCGACACACGGCAGAACGGCTGATGCGCGTTCGCTGATTCAATCTGCACGAGCACGCGGGTGTGCAGCGGCAGAGGCAGTGGCGATACCACGAGGGCTCCGCTTGCGCTGACGTTCTGTAGCACGCCGCGCGCAACGAGCCCGTTGCGGGTGCTGACGGTGACGCGCGCGTCGAGGATCTTTCGATTTCCGCAACGATGTTCCATGTGCATCTAACGCGAAGCGAAGCGCTCAGTTGCATGGTCTGGGCGGTTGCCGTTCGGCCACAAGGGCATGCGCCTTGCTCCATGTTGAACTTCCGACGAACGGAAGGAGTGACTTCATGAACAACGATCGCATGGCCGGAAACTGGAAGCAGGTGAAAGGCAAGATCAAGGAGCAGTGGGGCAAGCTCACTGACGATGAGATCGACCAGCTAGAAGGCAAGAGTGATCAGCTCGCCGGCAGGCTGCAGGAACGCTATGGCATGGCCCGCGACGAAGCGGAGCGGCAGGCCAGAGAGTTCCGTTCACGCAACGATTGGAACTAAGTGATCGATGGAGCGGCCGGCCCCGCGTTTCGCGAGCGCCGGTCCGCTCGCGCTCCGCGGCGGGTTGGTTCAGGGAGCGCATGACTCGCCACCCCTCAGGACACCCGCCGATCATGCTCAGTAGGTGCGCCCCACTAACACGTATTCCACCGCGGGCTCGCCGGTAAAGATGCAGCGTTTGCCACCGACCGCGTCCTGCTCGATCGGCGCGTTGCGAATGGTGAGCCTGGAGGCTTTCAGCTGGGCTTGCACACTCTCCAGGGCGTTCCCCGAAGGCCGAGACCACGGGACGCGAGCCCATCCGCGAAACTCGCTCTCGCCGCTTTGGAAGTGGCTCTCCAGGTCCGCAAGCGTCGTGATGTCTGAGCGGATGTTCGCACGCAGCCTCTCCTGCGCCTCAGCGTGGAGGGCCGCCTGAATCTCGGTGAGCAGCGATGCCACTTTTTCCACGAACTCCTCACGCGGCAGGTTGGCGGTATCGATCTTCTCGCCTTTGCGCAAGCGATCGCGACGGCTGAACGACACCGCACCGGCCGTCACATCGCGGCCGCCGATCTCGCAAATGATCGGCACGCCTCGCTTCACCCAGCTCCAGCGCTTGTCGACGGGCCGCGCGGCGCGGCGATCCACCTGCACGCGCAGCGGCTCGCCAAGAACGGAGAGCGCTCGCAGCTGAGTTCCCAGCGTCTCGCAATAGTCGACAACGGCGTTGTCTTCGGGCTTGTCCCGCAGAATCGGCACGATCACGACCTGCCTGGGCGCGATGATCGGCGGCAGGCGCAGGCCATCGTCGTCACCATGCGTCATCACGACGCCGCCCACGAGTCGGGTGGATACACCCCAGCTCGTCGTGTATGCGTAAGCCAGATCGCCGTTCTCGGTCTGATACCGAATGTTCTGCGCGCGTGAGAAGTGCGTCCCGAGGAAGTGGCTCGTTCCCGCCTGCAAGGCCTTCCCATCCTGCATCATGGCTTCGATCGAGTAGGTGCTATCGGCTCCGGGGAATCGCTCGTGAGGCGGCTTCTCCCCGGCGATCACCGGCATCGCCAGCGCGTCTTCGGCGAAGGCGCGGTAGAGCTCCAGGATGCGCATCGTTTCTTCGCGTGCGTCCTGCTCGGTGGCATGCGCCGTGTGGCCCTCCTGCCAGAGAAACTCTGCGGTGCGAAGGAACATGCGAGGGCGCAATTCCCAGCGCACCACGTTCGCCCACTGATTCAGGAGCAGCGGCAAGTCTCGATAGGAACGAATCCAGCGTTGAAAGGCGGCGCCGATGACCGTCTCGGAGGTGGGCCGCACGATCAGCGGTTCCTCGAGCTTTGCGTCCGGGTCCGGCTGCAGCTCGCCGTCGATCATCTTCAGGCGATGATGGGTGACCACCGCCATTTCCTTGGCGAAGCCTTCGACATGCTCAGCCTCCTTCGCGATGAAGCTGAGCGGTATGAAGATGGGGAAGTAGCAGTTCTCGTGGCCGGTTTCCCGAATGCGCCGGTCCAGCAGTTCCTGCATGCGCTGCCAGATGCCGTAGCCCCACGGCCTGATGATCATGCAGCCGCGGACGCCTGACTCCTCGGCGAGATCCGCTTGATCGACGATCGCTTGATACCAGCCGGCGAAGTTTTCCTGGCGGGTGACCGGTAGCGCGTGCTGCATCGGTCGATGGTATCTCAGAAGTACGTGACGGTGAGCAGCGGCGCGAAGGAGCTGCGATCCGAGCCGGTCGAGTCATCGATGACCATCAGCACGGGCACGGCCGGGCCGAGGTCTTCCATGATGCGCACCTGGAAATCGGCGACTCCCAGTCGCTGCGCCTCGCGCATCAGCGGGGTCACATCGATCGGCACATACGTGTCGACGTCTGCGCGAGAGATGTCTGGAGTCAGCACCACGGAGGCCAGTGCAGGCAGCGCGGAACGATCGAAGTCTGTTGAGACGAGCGTCGGCGGTTGAAACTCGACGAGATCCACCCGAAGCGGCAGCCGGCCGGTCAGGGGATCGAGGTTGTTCACATAGATCTCGAGGAACGCGGAGTCGATCAGCGCATCGCCCGGCACGCCGTCGGCGCCGCCCAGCGGGAAGTCGAGAAAGGCACGAAACTCCGTGCCCCCCACCGGATCGATGCCGACGAGCACGCTTTGCACCGAAGAGGACATGCCTTGCGTGACCGTGTAGACGCCGGGCGATACCTGTTCGATATCGCCATCGAAAACGGGATCACTGAGTATCTGAGCAGTGAAGGTTTGCGGCCCGTTGGCGATTCCATCGTCGCCGCCACCGCATCCTGACAAGAGCAGAACGCCGCACACGGCGGCGATAGCGGATAGTCGGAGGTACATAACCACGGCTCCCTGATGAGGTGATCGCGCAATCGCGACCGTGGCGCAATGTACGTTCGCTTTTCTGAACGAACTCTGAACGGTCGCCAGCGCGCGGGGTGGAAGGCTGTCTTCCAACCCGCGCGTGCCCGGATCAACCCAGCATAAAGTCGTCCTGATGCAAGGGCGATGCGCTCACGCCGTCGAAGGTGATGTGCCTCCCGTCAAGGTCGAGCACCGCGTGCCGTCGATGTCGGCGCGTGAGATCGTCGTCCGGATGTCGGAGCGTGAGGTCGGCCCGTTGGGAGTCGGTGCTAGCCGCGCGATTTCCGCTTCTGCACTTCCAGCTTCAGGTGGCGCACGCCGGTTTCGGAGTGTGAGTCGGGATCGTTCCACATCTCGCTGGCGGCGAGGAGCTCCAGTGTCTGCTCCAGGCTGTCCGCCGGGCGTCTGCCCGAAGCGGTGCGCGTCGGCATGTTTTTCGCGGCAGAGACAACCGAGCGGAGCGGCGCCGGCGCGGACGCGACGGCATGTGACGGAGATGCGGACGTCCGCTGCGCTGAACCGGCCGCACGCGCGACGGCGGGTTGGGAGGCATTCTCGAGCGCCTCGTCCAGCGATCGCTGGAAAGAGTCCGACAGACTGGCCGACGGGATGGGACTGGCTTTGGCCTGATCGCGCTCCTGCTCCGTCACCGGCACGACTGCGACTGAGGGAAAGTGCGATCGCACGTAGTAGGCCACCTGCCTGGCGGAGATGGCGTCCTTGAAAAAGCCGAGCCGCAGTGAGTGCACGGCGCGGCGCTCGCGCGTGACGTTCGTCTTGTAGAGCGTGTACGCCTTGAAGATGGAGAGAGACGGAATGTTCGCAAGATCGATGTCCGCCGCGGACTCCACCATCTGCACGGCGAAGAGCACGGGCGCGCCCTGGATGACTGCTTCCTTCAGCGCACGTCGCGTTTGCGTTTCATCGGGCGCGACGAGCGAAATGCCGCGAACGTCATTCTCTCTTTCCGTGCTTTCCACCGGAGTGAAGCGCCGCGCCTCGAGCACCCGAAGCACCTGCGTGTCCGTCATCACCGGCACGTCGGCCGCGGGCGCGATGGTCGGCGTATCCGGGGCCCGCTGCTGCAGGATCCTGAGGGGCACGGGCTCGACTTTGGCCGACGGAAATCGCGCGCGCATCGTCTGTGCCCAGTGTTGCGCCTGGCCGAGCGATTCGAAGTAGCCCATGTGCAGACGGAGCGTCTCGGTCCCGCCCGCATCGCGCGAGCGGCTCATGAAGAAGCGGAACTGGCGCATCGTCTCCGAATCCGGTGTCCGGATGCGGGTCGGAGCCGACAGCTCACAAAGTGTGAGCATGTACTGCTTGCTATGTGTCATGACGCTCCCCGGTAACTGCGAGACCAGCAGGCCGGCTCTGAAGCGGGAGCGCACGAATGCGGAAGGTGCACGCGCGTGTGAACACGCGATGTGGCGACCCCGCTGCCGTAGGCATCCCGCCCTTAGACCGGTGGCTTTGCGTCCCCGTCTTTCGACGGGTTTGCCCTTGTCACTGCGGCGGGCAGTGTCGGCCTGTCTCGATCTGGAGTCAACCTTATGGAGCGTGGAAACTGGGGCAGTAGCTGTCGCAGTTGAGACACGGCGTCCTGACTGCGGACAACTGCACTGGATGTCCGCGCATATGTCGTGCGGATTAAGTCAGGTGGATTGCTTTCGAGGCGTTCTGGCGGTTCCTGCCGCGGTGAAGCCGTTTGCCGGCTCCGCCGCCAGGCTCCCCACCATACGTATCTGCCGCGTCCGCACTGCGAGCGGTATGCTGCGTTCCCCGTCGGGGGCAGGAGCGTGAGTCCGATGAACATCTGGGTGGGGACGTCCGGGTACAACTATCCCGAGTGGAAGGGCAGCTTTTACCCGGAGAAGATGAAGCCTGCGCAGATGCTGCCGTATTACGCCGCCCGTTTCTCGACCGTCGAGATCAACAACACCTTCTATCGCATGCCGAACGAAAGCGTCGTGTCGGGATGGAGCGTTCAGACGCCCGAGCGTTTCAAGCTCACCCTCAAGGCGCCCCAGCGGATCACTCACCACGCGAAGCTCAAGGACTGCGCGGACGCGACTCAGCGATTCCTGCAAGTGGCGAACATCCTCGGGCCCAAGCTCGGTGCCCTGCTGTTCCAGTTGCCGCCCTTCCTTAAGAAGGATCTCGGGTTGCTGGACGCGTTCCTGGAAACGCTTCCCGCGGGCACGTGCGCGGCCTTCGAGTTCCGGCATTCATCCTGGATGGACGATGCCGTGTACGAGCGGCTGAGGGCGAACGATCTCGCGCTCTGTGTAGCGGACAGCGAGAACTCCCACACGCCGGTGGTGATGACGGCGCGGTATGCGTATTTCCGCCTGCGCGACGAGGGGTACCAGTCCGATGACATTAAGCGCTGGGCAAACGTCATCCAGGAAAAGACCGCCGGGATGACCGACGCCTACGTGTACTTCAAGCACGAGGAAAAGGGCACGGGCCCGCTGTTCGCTCGCCAGCTTCTCGATGCGCTCGGCGCGGGCTGACCAGCTCGCATTTCCACAATGGACTAGAGCATGGCGGCAAGTTGTTCCCGCGCAGGCAAGCGGCGAACATCCTCATACGTCAGTATAACGACGGCTCTTCATCATCCAGGGGGGATTCATGAGACGAGTCGGTATGACCGTAGCCCTCGTGTTTGCCGCGAGCGGCGCCCATGCGGCCGGAAAAGACTGCGACCACAACCGGGAATGCCTTGCCGGAGTGCTGAGCACCTACCTTCAGGCGCTCACGAAGCACGATCCGGCAAGCCTGCCGACCACCCGCAATGTGAAGTACACGGAAAATGGTGTACGTCTCACGCTGGGAGACGGGCTGTGGCAGACGGCATCAGCCATGCCGACCTATCGCCTCGACGTGATCGACGATGAGGCTGGCGCCGTTGGCCTGATCGGCCGCATCAGCGAGAACGGAAACAACAACTGGTACGGCGTGCGCCTGAAAGTGGAGCCGGACGGCACAGTGTCCGAGATCGAGACGCTGGTGAATCGCAGCACGGGTGGCGGTGGCGGGCCGCCGGGCGGCGCCCGGCAAAACACCGAGCCGCATCCGCTCATGGCGCAGGTCATCCCCGAGAACAAGCGGCTGTCCCGCGCGGAGCTCGCGCGCATCAGCGACACCTATTTCACCGGGCTCGATACCGAAGAAAGCAGCAAGGGCATTCCGTTTTCGCCCGACTGCCAGCGGCGGGAGAACGGCATGATCACCTCCAACAACCCGGAGGCCGCGAAGGGCTCGATGATGTGGATGGACTGCAAGTCGCAGTTCGACACCGGTTTCTCGACGATCGTGACGGATATCCGCGAGCGCCGCTTCGTGGTGGTGGATCGCACCAAGGGGCTCGCGTTTGGCTGGGGTTACTTCGACCACAACGGCACGGTGGCGAAGTTCACCAACACGCCCGATCCCGACAAGGTCTCCGACGTGCCGCAGACCTTTCGGCAACCGATGTCGTTCTACATCGCGGAAGTGTTCAAGGTCGTCGACGGCAACATCCGGCAGATCGAAGCGGTGCTCACGACAGTTCCTTACGAGATGCCATCGGGTTGGTGAGGGCGCGCCGCTTCAGCGGAACGCCCACGTGGCCTGCAGGCTCAGGATATTCACCGAGGCGTCGTAGCCACCGACCACCGTGCTGGCGAACGACGCGGGAGCGCCTGTTTGCTCCCGCGTCAGTGCGACATCCGCGTTACGTATGAACAGATGTGCGTACGCCGCGTCCAGTGTCAGGTTTTGCGTCGGCTGCCAGCGCGTGCCAACGCTCAGCCACCAGCGATCGCTGTCGGGCAAGCGCACGGTGCGCACTTCGTCGGTGACTGGGCTCTCATCCCAGGCTGTGCCGGCGCGGAAGCTCCACTGATCGTTGCGTTTGTAGCCGATGCCCACGGCGACACGCGCCGTGTCCTTGAAGCCGAAATGCAGCACGTCGCGCGGAAGGCCGGTGGCGGTGTTGGTCGCGAACACCGTGCCGACCTTGCTCCAGTTCATCCAGCTCGCGTCTGCCCGAAGCTCGAATGCATCGTTCAGCGGCTGCACGACGCTGAGCTCCGCGGAATCCGGAAACGTGATGCCGACCCTGGTGGGGCCGCTTGCCGCGGCGATCGGCATGCCCGTGATCGTAGACACGCTGGTGTCTCCGGTGAGGGTGTAAGCCATCTGTGAGCGATAGCTCACGCCGATGCGCGTTGCGCTAGGCAACGTGAAGATTGCGCCGGTGTTCCAGCCCCACGCGTTGTCGTTCACGTCGATGCGTGCGCGCCCCTCGGTTGCCGGGCCGAGCAGCACGGCATTGGTCAACTCGGCATGGGCGTGCTGAAAGTTCACACCGAAGCCGAGAGACACCGCATCGCTCAGCTTCACAGCCATTGCAGGGTTCACGTTGATGGTCGTGAGCTCGCTCTTGATGCCCTGGAAGCGGCCGACCCACGGATCGTCGTACTCCGTCTTGAGGCCGAAGGGGGTGTTGATCGCCACGCCGAACGCGACGTTGTCGTTCAATGGCCAGGCGAGATACGCGTTTCCGAGAGGGATGACATCGCCCGCGTCGTCACGCGTGGCGCCTTGCGGGAGCGCGCCGAGCCCGGCGAGCGGGAGAGTGGAGCCCTTGTCGTGAAACTTGGTCTCGAGATCGATGGCGTGCGCGACGAGGGTCACTTCGGGTTTGCCGAGGAGGGCGAGGCCCGCTGGATTGAAGAACATCACGCTCGCGTCATCGGGCGCGGCGGCGGCCCCGGCATACGCATAACCGATGCCGCTGCCGGTCTGTTCGAGCAAGGAGAATCCGGCTGCGCGCGTGAGTGAAGGGGCGCACAGCGCGGCGCCGAGCATCAGCGCGCCGCTCGCGAGGTAACGATTCATCACGTTTCCTTTTTGTTGCTTCCGACCACGGCGCGTGAGCCTGTCATCGGGACGCGGTCCGCGCTTTCCGGTCGCAGATCCCGTGCCTGAGGGCGGCGATTCGTGAGGACAAGAGTTCTGCGGTACGAGTCTTGCGGCTGCTCGCACTGTGGGCGTGCCTCGCCCAGTGCACGAGGAGAGCAGCCATGGCGGATGAGCAAAGGCCTGGGCTCGAAACCTGGAACGTGCCCGACCAGGACGGACGGGATCGCAACCTGCGCAAGGACCGCCGCCCGATGGCGGGCGCGGGCGATGAGCCGAGCGGTATCGAGCGCGATATCGCGGATGCGGACAAGGCAGTGCGGACCGGCTCGACGGATGAAGCCGTACGCAATACCCCGCCATTCGGCGATTACGATGACACGCGACCTGAAGGTGAACGCCGGCGCGGTAGTGGCGATAGCGAATCGCGCTGAGCGGGAAAGGCTCGCAGGCGAGTGCGCGTGGTTTCGCCCGCGTTTTTTTCGGGAGTCGCCGCGGCGATATGCTGCAGCGGTTGGCGGCGCCAGGCGAGGTGCGCGGGCGGCGCAGTAGCCGTGCGCCGCTACTCGCAGCGACTCAGGTACCGCAGAACGTGTTCAGCACTCGCTCTTCCGGCGCGGCGGGCAGCTCGAAATCACTCGCGCCTGGCTGCTCTTCGTACGGGTTCTGCACGATCTCCAGCAGGCGTTGGAACGGCTCGAGATCGCCGCGATCCGAGGCCGCGCTCAGTGCTGTTTCCACGCGATGGTTTCGCGGGATGTACACGGGATTCACCTGGCGCATCATCGCCACGCGCTCCGTTGCAGATTGCGGGTCTCGCGCCAGGCGGCCCCGCCACTCGCGCAGCCAATCCTCCACGCCCGCGGCCACGTCCGCCGCGCCGGCGAAAAGCTGCCGAAACGCACGATCCGCGTCGTTACCATTCGCATCAGTTGCGGCCGCATCGCCGGCAGCCACATCACCCGTAGCCGGGTGAGCAGCGCCTGCCGCCGCGCTGAGCCTCCGAAACGTGAGGGTGAAGTCCGCTGCGGCCCCATGCATGGTCGATAACAGCTTCCGAATGAGCTCCGTATCACCATCCTCCGCCGAGGCGAGCCCGATCTTCCTGCCCATCCCGTCGAGAAACCGCGCGTCGAATATCCCCATGAAACTCTCGATGACTTGCCTCGCAAGCCCCACCGCCTTCTCCGTATCCGCATCGATCAGCGGAACCAGCGTGTCCGCCAGTCGCGCGAGGTTCCATTGCCCGATCGTCGGCTGGTTCGCGTACGCATAGCGCCCGTTGTAGTCGATCGAGCTGAACACGGTGCGCGGGTTGTACTGTTCCATGAACGCGCACGGCCCATAGTCGATCGTCTCTCCCGAGATCGCCATGTTGTCGGTATTCATCACGCCGTGGATGAACCCGACGAGCATCCATTGAGAGATCAATGCGGCCTGCCGTTCCGACACGGCTTTCAGCAGATCGAGCGCAGGATTCTGCGAACCTCGCAGCTCCGGGTAATGTCGCTGAATCACGTAATCGAGCAGCTCGCGGATCCCATCGACGTCACGGCGTGCAGCGAGATATTCGAATGTCCCGACGCGCACGTGACTCGACGCCACTCGGGTCAGAATGGCTCCGGGCAGCACGTCCTCGCGATACACACGTTCGCCCGTCGTGACCACCGCAAGCGAACGCGTGGTCGGAATATGCAGCGCATGCATCGCCTCGCTGATCAGATACTCCCGCAGCATGGGCCCGAGCGCGGCACGCCCGTCCGCGGTTCGCGAGAACGGTGTCAGACCGGAGCCCTTGAGCTGCACATCCCGCAGCACCCCGTCGCGATCGCGCAGCTCGCCGAGCAGGATCGCGCGCCCATCCCCGAGCCGCGGCACGAAATTGCCGAACTGATGGCCCGCGTACGCCATCGAGATCGGCTTCGCGTCATCCGGTAGCCGGTTGCCCGAGAAAATCGCCGCGGCGTCCCGTTCCACGGCATCCACATCCAGCCGCAGCTCGGCTGCCAGCGGCCGGTTGAAGATCACGAGTTTCGGGTCGGCGACAGGCGTTGGGGAGACGGCGGCGTGAAACCGCGCAGGCAGCGCGGCGTACGTATGCTCAAAACCTAGTTGCATGGGCGCTCATTCGTAGAGGAGATGCAGGGCGATTTCCCGTGTATGGGGGCGGCGCCGATGCTCGAAAAGATAAACGCCCTGCCACGTGCCCAGTGCCATGCGCCCGTCCATCACGGGGATGGAAAGCTGAACCTGGGTGAGAGCGGTGCGCAGATGGCCGGGCATGTCGTCGGGCCCTTCATCATCGTGGGCGTAGCGCGAGGGATCTTCTGGCGCCAGCGTCTCGAAGAACCGTTCGAGATCTGTGCGAACTTCGGGCGCCGCGTTTTCCTGGATGAGGAGCGAGGCGGAGGTGTGCCGGCAGAACACGGTCAGCAGGCCCGTGTCGCACGGCTGGCTGCCAAGCCATTTCGCGATCTCAGCCGTGATTTCCTTCAGTCCGCGCCCCGGCGTGCTGAATTTCAGGACGGTGGTGGCCTGCTTCATGCCCCGGAGTATATAGCCCGGGTGCTTCCGCTCTAAGGACGTTCCGACCGCGCCGAGTTAAGGCTCGCGGGCAGGAGCGCCCGCTGGTGCGCCTTCGAGCCGCGAGAGCGCCTCGGTGCTGTTCTTCAGCCCTTCGATGGCTTCATCCATCGGCGTGCGGTCGGGATAGTCGAGCGTCACCTGCTTGCCCACGGCCTCGAATCTCGGCAGCGCTCTTTCGTACCACTCCTTCGCCGCTCGCCACGCGCGCACCTGCGCGGCGCTGCCGGCGTTTGCGCGGGTCGCGCGATGCGCGTGAACCGCACCGAGCCCTTGCTCGCTCGCGGCGAGCAGATACTGGATCTGAACCGTATCGTTCTCACGCGCGATCTCCGGCAGTGTGCGGATGTTCTCCAGCAGGATCGGCTCGGCCTCGTTCATTCGTTTCGCGCCGAGCAGCGCGTACGCCATGTTCCATCGGAAGCCCGCCATGTCCACGCGGCCCTGCGCGTTCCGGTCGTCATCGCGCAGAGATTGAAGCAGGGGCTGAGCGGCCCGGCACAGCTCGACCGCGCGCTCATATTCGCCAAGCTCGGTGAACTGCGCGCAGAGATTCACCCGGTCGCTCGCGAG
>JBDZVF010000612.1:0-3034 GCA_040255575.1 Pseudomonadota bacterium
GCCACCCGCCCGGGTCTCGAAGCGCTCGCGAGCGAGCTTGTGGCGCGCGGCACGCCGGTGTTCATCGCAGACGCCGCGACATCCACCGGCCCACACGCTCTGCCGAGCATCGAATGCGCGGCGGAGATCGGGCCGATCCTGGCCGTGCAAAGCGCGTATCGCATGATCTCGAGTCTCTCCGTCCGTCGCGGGTTCGATCCCGATCGGCCCGCGAGCCTGAGCAAGATCACGGAGACGCTCTGATGCGCACGGCGCTCATGGGTGGCCGGGTGCTCACGCCGGACGGCGTGCGCAGCGACTGCACCGTCATCCTCGATGGCGCGCGTATCGAAGCGCTCGTTGCGCCGGACGACCCTCGCGCCAGGGATGCGCGCGTCGAGGATCTGAAGGGCCACCTTCTCGCGCCCGGCCTCATCGACACGCAGGTGAACGGCGGCGGAGGCGTGCTGTTCAACGATGGGCCGGACAGCGCTTCCATCGATGCAATCGGCGTCGCTCATCGGCGCTTCGGCACGACCGGGTTCCTGCCCACACTCATCAGTGACGATCTGGATGTGATCGCTCGAGCGATCGCGGCCGTGCAGGCGGCCATCGCGTCGGGCGTTCCAGGTGTGCTCGGCATACACATCGAAGGCCCGTTCCTGAATCGGGCTCGTCGCGGTGTGCACGATGCCAGGCATCTGCGCAAGCTCGAGTCGAGCATCGTTCCCCTGCTCTGCTCGCTCCATGCAGGCAAGACCCTGGTGACGCTCGCGCCTGAAATGACAACCCCCGAGGTGATCGCCGAGCTCACCGCACGCGGCGTGATCGTTGCCGCCGGCCACAGCAACGCGACGTTCTCGCAAGCCACTCGCGCCATCGCACACGGCTTGCGCGGTTTCACGCATCTTTTCAACGCGATGTCGCCGCTCGCGCCGCGCGAGCCTGGCGCCGTCGGCGCGGCGCTTTACGATGAGAGCACCTGGTGCGGCATCATCGTCGATGGCCATCACGTCGATCCGATCACGCTCAAGCTCGCATTACGCTGCAAGCGGCACGACCGCTTCGTGCTCGTGACAGATGCAATGCCAGCAGTCGGATCGAGCGCCGACTCTTTCGTGCTCCAGGGCAGGACCATTCGCGTCCTGAACGGCGTGTGCCGTGACGATCAAGGCACGCTCGCCGGCACAGCGCTGGACATGGCGACGGCCGTGCGGAATGCCGTCTCGATGCTCGACCTGGATCTTCCGGAAGCACTGCGCATGGCGAGCCAGTACCCCGCCGACTATCTCGGTCTCGGCCACGAGCTGGGGCGCATCGCGCCGGGCTACCGCGCCAATCTCGCGCTGCTGGACGATCGCATGCACATCCGGCGCACGTGGATCGACGGCATCAGTGTGATTCACGAGGCTTGAAGATCAGCCTGCGCCAATACTCCACGGCCATGGCCAGCATGATCGCCCACAGCGGCATGTTGGGCACCGCGTTGCGCGAGTTCTCGATCTCCACCTGCCAGCTGAACCAGAGCGTTCCGAAGAAGACGAGCGCGAGGAACGAATAGAACGAGATCAGCGGACCCGCCGACCGTCTCTCGCGCCGGACGATGAGCGCGACCCAGGTCACCCCGATCACAACGATGGTGACGGGGTAGATCCACTTGAACGCGATGTAGAGTCTGCGCATGACTCCATGCACGACCTTCTCATACGCTCCCGCGTGCATCACGGACGCCATCGATGGCAGAAGCTCCGTTCGGTTCAGGGGGTTCGTGTGGCCCTTCGTTCCGCCCGTGCCGAAGTAGTACGGCGGAACAGTGATGGTGGTCACGAACTTCTTCACCCCTTGCAGCAGGTATTGCCCCGGCTTCTCCCGGATCGTTTGCCTGGATAGCACGGCGAGCAGAGGCTCGCGGGGGTCCTGCCTCGTGATGAAGAATCCTTCCGGCGGCACCTCCCACCAGTTCAAGCCGCGAAACTGCGCGTTGTCGGTGATCGCGATAACCCCCTGCCACACATGACGGCCCGATGAGTTCGTGAGCTCGTAGCGACCGAACCGGGCGTGATTGGCCAGCACCGTCACACCGATGAAGAGCACCGATGCGGCCACGGCCACGCCGGTGAGCTGCGCGATTCGGCGCACCGGCATGCGGCGAAAGTAGAGCAACGCGACGGCCGGGATCAGAAAGATCGGCGTCATTCTCGTGAGGACGAGAAGCCCGACCAGCACGCCCCATGTCGCGGCCAGAACCCAGAACTTTGTGCCGCCTGCTTCGGCGTGCGGAGGCATCACGGCCACGATCAGCATGACAGCAGACATCATGAAGATGACCACGCTCTCCGAGTAGAACGCCTGCGGCAGATTCATCGCCAGGAGTGACACGAGGAGCCCGATGGCCAGCGGACCTGCAAGCGTGCCAAGTCGCATGGTTTTGAGCGTGAAGTAGACGAAGCACACACCAAGCAGCACCAGCAGGTTCTGAAGAGCTGCGTCGACGTAGAACTCTCCCGTCAGGTCGAGCCCCATCACGACCGCAATTGCGTGCCCTAGCCCGTAAAGCAATGCGGGCGCGGAGACGGGCGCGTAGTTGTCGTAGCCCGGGTAGTGTCCAAAAAGGAAGTACTGCGTCTCGAACCAGAAGTCGCGGGGCCACGGATTCACTTTCGCGCCCAACACGAAGAGCAGCGAAATCAGAGGCAGCGCCACGAGCGTCCAGTCGATGCGGCGCGTCCCCGTCTCGGTGCTGAACACGAAATGCCGGCTCAGTGTGAAGTTCACGACGAGCCCGGCGAGCGATCCGGCCGCTACGCCGATCACCGGGTGCGCGAAGGCAAGCGTCGAAACGCTGACGAGCAGCGCGTAGATCGTCCAGTTGATGAGCCCGCCCACCGCGTTGGCTGCGAGGAACCGGCTCCATTGCCTCAGCAGCCCCGCGTCTCGCTGCGCGCGGAACGTGTAGTTGCGATTGAGCCCCCACGTGAACGTGGCCGCCGCCAGCCACGAGAGAATGCGCCCGGTGTAGTGGTCGACCCCGAACGCAAGCACGCCATACAGCACT
>JBDZVF010000084.1:0-16589 GCA_040255575.1 Pseudomonadota bacterium
TCGAGCAGCGTCAGGATCTGTTCCGCGAGCGTCTCCACATCACCCGCGGCATGGATGAAGCCGTTGCCTCCGCTCTCGATCCGATCGAGCGCGGCGATGGTGCAGTCCGATGCAAGCACGACGATGCCCGCCGCCATGGCTTCGATCACTACAACACCAAATGGCTCGTGTACCGGCGAGGGGTGGATCAGGAGTTGGGCGCTGGCGTAAAGCTCGCGTAATTGTGCGGGCTCCAGCCAGCCCAAAATCTTCACGCACCCCGGCACGCCCAACGTGTCAATCAACGACTTCAGCTCTGCTTCGTCCGGTCCGGTGCCGGCAATCAGGTATTCGAACGGTACGCTCGTGCGCGCCGCCACCTTGGCGATCGCGCGCACCGCGATGTCATGACCCTTGGTTCGATTCACAACACGACCCGACGACACGATGCGCACAACGCGCGTGTGCCGGGAGTCACGCGCCAGTGAGGCGCCGATATCGATCCAGTACGGAAAATTGGTGACCTTTACGGGTGCAGCACCCATGCGGCACAGGGCAGCCGTGCCCGGAACGCCGGTGCCCATTACGCGCTCGGCTCCCGTGAAGATCCAGCGAAGCCACGCCGCCCGAACGCGAGCGCGCAAGCCTCGCTCGGCGCGCGCGAGATCCGGCGTGTCGCACCACGTCGCATATGCCCCACCCAGAATCCGCAACAGCGTGAGCAGCAATTGGCTTGTGGGATGATCCCAGCCACCGATCACAAAAAAAGAATCTCGCTCACGCAGGGTAAGACTAACCACGTGCCAGTCCACGCCAAGCACGAGCCGGTAGAATCGCGCGCGATATCCCTGCGCCAGCGGCGAGCGCCATGGATGCGAATCGACGAGCGGGCTACGGTAATGCACCAAAAGGTCGAGCCCGGGATCCGCTGCCAGTGCGCGGAACAGGCTGTCGTTGTACGGAGTTGGCTGCCAACTGAGCCAGTGGATCCGGCGCGATGCTCCCGGCACGATCACTCACTGAGTAACTTGCGGAAATAGGTTATCGTTTCTTTCAATCCGTCCTCCAGGGCGACCTTCGGCTGCCAACCCAGCTTCGTGCGCGCCAGCGTTATATCCGGCTGACGCTGGCGCGGATCGTCCGCAGGCAACGACTGGAAGATGATTTTCGAACGACTGCCGGTCAGCGTGATCACTTTCTCGGCCAGCTCGAGCATGGAGAACTCACCCGGATTACCGAGGTTCACGGGCCCGACGAAGTCTGCGGGACTATCCATCATGGTCATGAAACCCGCGATCAGATCGTCGACGTAGCAGAAGCTGCGGGTCTGGCTGCCGTCCCCATAGACAGTGATATCCGCACCTTGCAGCGCCTGCACTATGAAGTTCGACACGACGCGGCCATCATTAGGATGCATGCGCGGCCCATACGTGTTGAAGATGCGTACTACCTTGATCTCGAGTCTATGCTGCCTGAAATAGTCGAAGAACAGGGTCTCCGCACAGCGCTTTGCTTCGTCGTAGCAGGCGCGCAGGCCGATCGGGTTCACGCGCCCCCAGTAATCCTCGCGCTGTGGATGTATCTCCGGATCGCCATACACCTCGCTTGTGGAAGCCTGCAGGATACGAGCCTTTACGCGCTTTGCGAGCCCCAGCATATTGATCGCCCCGTGCACACTGGTCTTCGTCGTCTGCACCGGGTCGAACTGGTAGTGGATCGGCGACGCCGGACAAGCAAGATTGTAGATGCGATCCACTTCCACATAGAGGGGGAAAGTGACGTCGTGGCGCATGAGCTCGAAACCCGGCTGCGAGACGAGGTGAGCGACATTGGCGCGCGAGCCTGTGAAGAAATTGTCTACACATAGTACATCCTTGCCGGTAGCCAGCAGTCGCTCGCACAAATGGCTGCCGAGAAAACCAGCGCCGCCGGTCACCAGCACGCGCGCATCATCAGATCGCATTTCAATTCCCCTTGGTCATCAAATTCGTTCGGCGGTAGCTTCGTGATTCGCAGCACGAAAGCGTTCTAGTTTTTCCAGCATTTCGCGCATACGGCCGCGCACGTCGTGTCCGTCCTCAATGACCCGATGCATGCCGCCCGCAGCGATCCGTTCAAGTTCCCCGGGGCGGTCGCGATACCAGAGTACTTTTTCGACCAGCTCCGCCGGCGATGAGAAGAAAATCGCTTCCTCATCTTCCCGAAACAGCCTCCGCAGTTCCTCGGTGCGTTCACAAACGAGTGGTCTGCCGCAGGCAGGAATCTCGAAGCAGCGGCGCGTATAAACGTCGCGGTTGATCCTCGAAAGGAAGGCGAGACACATCTTGGCGCCACCAAGTGCGCGAGCATAGTCCGCGCCTTCCGCGGGCTGCACCGGGCCGAAATGCGCGGCAAGATCTCCCAACACCCGCTCGGTCCAGTAAACACCGCCGAACAACTTCACATCGACGCCCGCATGCACCAGCGCTCGCAAATACTCGATTCTGCCATCTGGCTCATAATGACCTACAAAGACCGCCTCGCAACCGAAACGCCTCCGCTCTTCCGCGCTCAGCACGACAGGATGATGCCGGTCCGAAATGAAGTATGGCATCAGCACGGCGACGTTCCGGGCGCCGAGTGCGGCCGCCTCTGCAACATTCGCCGGACGATAGACGAAATTGGCATCGTACTCAGCCAGGCCGGCGAGATACCACTTCCACAGGAACCGGTGATGCCATGGAACGCCCGGGCGAGTTGGGGCGAATGGATCGTCATTGTTGTACGAAACGAGGTGACAGCCTTGTGCCCGAATCGCACGTAACGTGTCCGGCCACACGTGCACGGCACGCCACGCCAGCAACAGGGTAGGCTGAATCCTCCGCACCGCCTGAATCAGCGCTCGATTGAGGGACGCGGCTGCCGGTCCCCGAAAGGTTGCGAGCGCGCTCTGATATCGGCCCCATCGACCCGCGAAAAAATCCTTGAACGCGAACGGATGCACCTCATTGCCGAGCTCGACCAGCGCGCGGGCCGATGCTTCCTCGTAAATGCCCCACTCCCATGCACCAGCGAGAAGGATTCTCACAGGAGCTTGAGCATCATGTAGAACATGGCGCCCACTCCCGCGAAGCCGATCCATGTGATAGTGGCCGGCACGACGAACTTTCGTGCATCGCTACTCGAACCGAGCCACGCGCACGCCCAGAAGAGCGGTGTCACCATTACCCGATAGCGCTCGACGATGATGAGGTTGCCTCCCGCCACCGCCATAAATGCCAGCCAGAAGCAAATATGGATCGCGAGCGGGCCCGGGTTGCTCTTTCGATTTCTGATGGCGGCGACCAGTGATGCCAGCACGAAGGGCATTGCCAGTACATTGATGAGCGCAGAGATCGAGCATAGGAACCACTGCCATTCGCTCCAGTTCCCGGCAACGAGGGCGTCGAGCGACACGCCTCTTGTCGAAAGAGGCACCACCAGATTGACGAGCATACGCGGCAGCAGGAACAGGATGGCTTGCAGCGGTCCCTCAGGTACCAAGAGAAGACCGATCGAATTGTTGCTCCACTCGAAGTCGGCACTCTCCGCAATCATGCTAGCTGCTGTCGCTGCCTGGAACAGTCTCTGCAGATCGAAGTCGTACGCTCCCATGAGGTTCGCCAGCACCGGAGCAGCGACGAGCAGCACACCGGCGCCCGCCGCGAGGAGGAACTTGCTAGCGAACTGGCCACGCTTCGACTGCCGGACAAAGAGAGCCATGACCACGACTGCCGCCACGATAGGAAGCAGCATGCTGGTACGCACAGCGGCAATGGCGAGGGCACAGGGACCGCAAATTGCAAACACCGTCGCCAGGTTCAAGCGGGCTCGCGCGAAATAGACGGCGATCGTCAGAAGGGAGACGACGAGCAATGCCCCCATCAGCGTCTCACGTGACGTCAAGGCATCGAACCAAAGCAACTCGGGTAGGAGCAGCACCCACCCGAGCCACCAGTCGCGCGGTTCCGGCCGCGAGCGCAGTTCATAGCAGACGCGGATTAGATAGAGACTGCCAAGGAGCGTAATGAAACAATTGATCAGCGCAGGAATAACGGGATTGTGGCCGAGCACGCGAAATATCGCGGCGTAGTAGAACAGGACCCCGACGTAGTTGAGTGATAGGAAATCGGGTGACCAGTCGTTCTGGATGAGTTCCCACGCTTCTGCGTAGTAGCGCTGCGGGTCGTATCCCCACATCGTCGACGTTGAACGGTCGAGCTGCGGGATCCAGCCGGCATAGAGGATGAATAGGGTCAAGCCCAGCTTGATGAGCCAGAAATACCCCAGCACATGCAGCCTCGGATCGCCCGTAGCGAACTGAGTGGCGCGGCAGAGAGGCAGGCCGATCGTGGCTACGGCCACGAGCACGGCCACGGTCATCGCCGTGGCTTCGTCGACTGTGGCGATGAGTGTGGCGCCACTTGCAGCAAGCAGCACCACAAGCAGCATCCATTGCCCAAGGGGCACCGGCATCGAGGCTCCGGCAGAGCCGGGAGCGGACAAGCAGCGCGTGGCGACGAGAGCCATGGAGACGTATCAGCGCCCGCGCCAGCGCGCGGGTACCGTGTCCTGGTTCGGGTAGAGATCGGACGCGATAATCTGCGATCCCGCCTGCCGTCGCTCCGCCAACCACGCCCCCCACCAGTAGAAGGAGCTATTAGAGAGGATGTGGTGCTTGCACTGCGTGATCAGCCATAGCCTGGGGATCGCTCCGTGGAACCCATTATCGTGGGTGATGAAGTGCACCTCACCCGGAAAGCGGATATTGCGAAGCTGCGGCGACTGCGTCGTGCAGAACACGAAGAACATCGGGTTCGCCACGCGCTCGACCATCTGCAAGATGGCGTCATCGTAGAAGCTCATCGGAGTAAGTCCGCCTACGCCTTCCTTGCTCGCTCCGGGCACCTCTTCGAAGAGCCTGACGCCGACGGCCACGGATTCGCATGTGCGCATCTTCTCCGCTAGCGCGAGGAAGTTGGACTCCGTCGGAGCCGGTGGACTCAACTCCCTGGCGAGTTGCTCGCGTGCATCCTCGAAGTAGCGCTCGCATTGCCAGTAGCCGTACATCCAACAAGCAGAGAAGTCTCTGAGCGTGGCTACCTCATCCATGTAGCGCGCTTGGGTCTCGCGCACCAAGCGACCCCATGGGCTTCTCTGTATTGACTGCGCAGCGCCCCCGGCAAATCGATCTCTTGCACGTGATAGCCAGAACGGCAGGCGTCGAACACTACTCGCTGCTTCGGCAGCGATCGGCATCGCGCCCAACTCGAAAGTCCGTTTGTACACCTTGTCGCGAACGAATCCGCTAACCGTGTCGACGTAGAGTCGGGCATCCTGGCGCAGCGCGAGCGCCCGTGCCGCTGCGTACTCGAACATCTGATTGCCGAGCCCACCCATGAGATGAACAGTGATCGTCCTGCTCATCGGCTGCGTCTACCCCAGCTCTCCGCAATCTCGGTGAAGATATCGTCGAGCGTCTTGGTGATGGACCAGGCGGGATAGTGAGCCTTCATCTTGCGCAGGTCGCTGTAGTAGCAGATATGGTCGCCTGCGCGGTTCTGGTCGCTGTAGACGTAGTTCATCTTCTTTCCGGAGATCGCCTCGATCCGCGCGAAGGCCTCCAGCATCGACACGCTGTTCTGCTTGCCGCCGCCGAGATTGTAGACCTCGCCCCGACGCGGCGCCTTGACGAACTCCCACACAAAACGGGCAACGTCATACGCGTGGATGTTGTCTCGCACCTGCTTGGCCTTATAGCCGTATACGGTGTACTGCTTGCCTTCGAGGTTGCACTTGACGAGATAGCTGAGAAACCCGTGCAGCTCAACGCCGCTATGGTTTGGACCGGTAAGGCAGCCACCGCGGAGGCAGCAGGTCGGCATGTCGAAGTAGCGGCCGTACTCCTGAACCATAACGTCCGCAGCAACCTTCGAGGCCCCGAAGAGCGAATGCTTCGACTGGTCGATCGTGAAGGTCTCGGCAATACCTTCAGCGAAGGCGGCATCCGCGTAGTCCCAGCGGGTCTCCTTCTCGACCAGCGGGATGGTATTCGGCGCGTCGCCGTACACCTTGTTGGTGGAGAGATAGATAAAGGGCGACTGCGGACAGGCCTGGCGCACCGCTTCCAGCAGGTTCAGCGTACCCACGGCGTTGACATCGAAGTCGTCGAACGGAATGGCAGCCGCACGATCGTGCGAAGGCTGCGCAGCGGCATGCACGATGAAATCCGGCCGCACAGCACGGACGAGATCGGCAACGCCCGCGCGGTTGCGGATGTCGAGCTCGTGATGGCGGAAGGACCTATGCGCCTTCTCCAGGCGCTGCTGATTCCATCGCGTATCGCCCTGAGGACCAAAGAACTGCGCGCGCATGTTGTTGTCGACGCCGTGGACTTCATGGTCCATGGCAGCAAAAAAAGCCACCACTTCGCTTCCGATCAGCCCACTCGAACCTGTTACCAGCAATCTACTCATCCAACTACTCCGGCACTTGCATCTGAAGCCATGACTTGCCCCTTGGACAGCACGAACACACCGAGCGCGTAGCGCTGCGAAGCGAGTTCGGCGAACTGCGCCTCGACCGGCAGCCCTAGATCGCTGATCACGCCGCCGCGGATCACCTGCATCTGCTCGAGCCGCAGCCGGGAGGCTGCGGCGGCGGCGACGATCTCGCGGGGATCGAACACCCTGTTGGCATTGAACTCCACACGCGGTACTCCAATCGGGACGGAAAGGTAAAGCTTGCCTCCGCGCCTGAGCATGCGAGCCATGGCGCCGATCCCTCGAAGATGGCCACTGGGGTCGATCGGATCACCGTAGCGGCCGAGCCCAAAATGCTCGAGTGCATGCAGACATGAAAGCGAATCGCAATATTCGTCTGGACAGCCCGCGCCCGACATCATGTCTGCCTGCAGAAATCGGACGCCCGGCACCACCGCGGTGTTCGGACGCACGTCGATCACCTCGATCTCGCGAAAGCTTGCGACGTGTGCAACGAATCCATCCACGCGCGAGCCGACGTCGACATGACGCTCGGGAGCCGCAGCGTAGATCATGCGAGCCACGATGAGGTCCTGCCAGAAATATTCGGCAGACGTGGTGCCGCTCTCTTCGTGCCAGTCGTGAAGGCAGGGAACGAGCTCGACGCGACCGGTGTAATCCGCACGAAAACGCCGCAGGTCTCGGCCAAAGCGCAACAACGACGGCAACGAACGCAGCATGCGCAGGGGATCGAGGCCGAACTGGGTACTGAGCACCCAGTGCAACCGAAGCAGTGATTGCCGGGCGCTCATGAAAGGGAGCTTCGTGCGCTCTTGCGAGCCACGCAATGCCAGCCGAAGCAGGCCAGGTCGTCCGCGCGCCGCCCGCCGCGGATCCTGAAGTACAGCGCGCTCATCGCACCGATGGCGTAGGCCAGCGGCCAGCTCCGGTCCTTGTACTGACGCGCTGCTGGGCCGAGGCGCATCAACTCCTGCTCGCAGAGTTCGAACCAATCACCATTCGCGCTGAGCTCGTCAATGATGAAGCCGCGACGATGCAAATGATGTTGGTACCAGTAGCGGCTGAACCCCGAGCAGAAGTAATACGGCGCCATGTGGACCACAGACGCGAATGGCGCGGTGACAATCAGCGTGCCGCCTGGCCTGAGCAGTCGCGCGAACTCGTCGAGAGCGCGGGTTGGGTCAGGAACGTGCTCCAACACTTCCGTACAGAGGATCGCGTCGAAGGATGCGTCGGACTCCGGAATGGCGGTAATGTCGCAGACGATGTCCACGCGGCTGGTATCCCAGCCGGGATTGTGCAAACCGGAGTCCTTGGCGTTGTTGCCGTCATACTGACCGAAATCCTGCGATACGTAAGTGAGATGCTTGCACAGGGAGCGATTGCGCAATTCGCCCGCACCCGCGTCGAGAAGCCGGGCGCCGGGTGCCAGCGCGCCCAGCGTCCGGCGCAGCCAGGCCTGGCGATTCATTTCATTTAAGTTTCTTCTCAGCATCAGGAACGTGCTCTAGAGAATGCCCGTCTGGAGGTGATGATCTGCAGCGCCACCATCCAGGCAAGATACAGAGCCGCCGTCACCAGCCCGCCGATCACGACGCCGCGGGCGCCCCACTCGTAAGCCATCGCAAAGCTGAGCGCAATGCCGATCACGCTGGTGACGATCTTCGCCATCATCAGCTGCCGGGACTTCATCTGGCTCATGAAGATAAGCGCAACGACCTGCCCTGCAGCGAACAGACCTCCGCCTGCAACCATGAGAGTAAGCAAGGGTGAGATCTCCGCGTATTCCTTGGCCACCAGCAACGCAAAAATCCCAGAGTGAAAGAACAGCGTGACCAACATTGCCAACATCGTCACAAGCAATGCCGCCCCGGCGACGCCCCAGCAAAGCCTCGATACCGATGCATTGCGTGCTGCGTCGGTGGCATCTCCGGCTCGGGCGTAACAGATAGGCGCAATGAATTGCACGGCCAACCCGCTAAGCAGAGTCACGGGGTAATACCCGATCTGAAACAGCGCGGAATAGAGACCGACTTCCTTTGTGGAAGAAAACAAGCCGAGTGCCCACCGGTCTGCACTCTGCTGGGCCCAGCCGAAGATCCCCCACGATGCAAATGGCCAGGAGTACGTCCAGATCGTGCGGTACCAATCTCCATCTCCGGAATCATCCGACGTTACGCTGGCGCGAAGGGATCGACGGAAGAAAAGATACTGAGAACCCACGACGAGGAGCGCTGCAAGCGCGAAGCCCGCCAGCGCAACGGTGCTGGTGGCACCTAGCACCAGAACCAACGCCGCAGCGATGAAGAATCGAGCCCACGCTTCGAGGCCTTGGTGGAAAGCCACAATCGAGCGCTGGCGCGCCGCAATCTGGATACCGTTCAGGATTCCATTCAAGCCGTTCAAAGCGCCGAAAACAAGTGCCGCACACACAACGGTCGCCATCGCAGCGTGACCCGACAGGTAGAGCGCAGGCGATGCGATCAGAATCAGAACGCATACGAGGGCCACCGCCTGCCATGACAGCAGCCGTACAGTTTTCAAAAAGCTGCGCAGCTGGCCTGCTTCCACTGCTGGCGCGTAAAAGCGCAGGCTGCCATTCGACACCGGGACCATGATGATGAGGTTCACGAAGATGGCGAGCGTCATTCCCAATGACACCTGACCATAGGTCCTCGGATCGAGCAGCTCCGTCAGCACACGAATGCCCACTATCGAGCCTGTCGCGACCGCGGCGTTGCCTAGCAAGATCCAACCAAGCTCGCTCCCGAGGCGTAGCAGCCGCCGGCGACCGCCGGACCCTCGAGGCCCTTGGAATTGCTCGGAAGACATCCGCTGCCAACCGCCTCACGAGCGCGACAATCGCCGTACCCGAAGCACGTGGCGCGCAATGGCCACGAGTACCGCGAACAGGCCACCGAGTGCCGTCGCGAAGATCACGATCAACGTGCGCATCGGCTTGGATCGCTGCTCAGCGGGAACGGCAGGATCGACGACGGTAAAAGCGTATTCCGCTCGCCCGCTCGCCAGCATCAGCGTCTTCGTCTGGCTCTCAACCAGCTGGTACAGCACTTTCTGCAGCTCAACGACGTTTGTGGTTGCGATCTGCTTGTTCAGATAGTCGATGTTGCGCGTGGCATCGTCTATGGCCCGCTTCCGCAGCAGTTCATTGGCCAGCGCGATGTAGTCATTCGCCCAGCGTGCCGCAGTGGCCGGATCCCGCCATTCGATGGTCACTGTCGTCGTGCCTTTGCGCACATCCTCCCGGATCTTGAAGACATTGGTACGAAATTGCCGTACAGCTTTCCAAAGCGTCGGGGGCGTCTGCTCGCCTTCGCGAAAGACGTCCTGCAGGTGATACCGCGTCACGAAGACCTCCGAGAGGTAACGCGATTGCAGAACCGCCTTTGACTGAAGGCTTTGATTGTTGCTCGAGCCGAGATTCAGGCCGGCAACACTCGCCAAGCCACCGAGCTGACTCATGAGCCCCGAGGCGGAACCCAATTCCGAGTCGCGTGTTTCCGTTACGACGATTTCGGCGGTGTATATCTTCGTAGCAAGCAGCGCATACACGATCGAAGCAGCTGCCACGAAAGCCGTAAGGGTGACGACGAGCAGCCGTGCTTCCCACGTGATGCGCACGAGCGCAGCGAGATTGAGCTCGCGAGCAGCTGCGTCTGCATCGTTCACCGCAACGTCGCTTGGCCTGCCTGACGAAACTGGCTCAACCACCGCGCGACCCCGCGTTGCCCGGTGCCGAACCGGTTTCGCGGCGCATCTGTTCTATCTCCTCCCTAAGTTGCTCGTATTCACGCATCTTCACCGCGAGAAAGCGCACCGTGAGTCTTGCCTTCTCTTCGAGCCCGCGCGGGGTAAGTAGATACATATATGCGGCCTTGTTGTTGCTGTTCTTGAAGTTCGAGGCCTTGATCCAGCCGCGCTTCATCAGCGCCTGCAAGCAGTAGTTCACTTTCCCCAGGCTAACGCCGAGTGCACGGGCGGCGTCCCGCTGGCTCATTTCGGGGTTCTCCTCAATGAGGCGCAGCAGCCGATAACGCGTTTCTTCCGAGCCCATCGCCATTCCCGCTGGTGCGTTCAAAAATGAACGGATCAGTCTAGGGGGATGCGTCATAACGTGTCAACGCGTTAGTTGGCCGGCCTCTCTGCCTCCACGTACACACTGACCTCCGCTAGCTCCCGGAGATTCAGCGGCTGAGGCGACTGGATGCGGCTTTCGCCGGGCGCAACCACGGCGACGTGCGTGAAACCACAGCTCTCGATGAGCTTGCAAAGCGAGCGGCCGTCGTACATCCACTGATGCTCTCGATTGCCGTAAACAGCCATGCGGATCCGTTTCACCCACGTCGAGGTATCAACCGCCAATAACGATCCTGCGACAAAACGGTCTGCATCCCCATCCGCGAGATACTCCTCGGCAAGTATCCTGAGATCCGGAACGCACAGGCGAAGAGTGCCTCCGGGGCGCAGCACGCGACGCGCTTCAGCGAGGAATACTCGCGCGTCGCCGCGGCTCAGATGTTCCAGCATGTGCGAGCTGTACAGCACGTCCGCCGCTCCATCGCCAACTGGGATACGCTGGGCGTTTGCACGACGGATGTCATGCCCGCGGCAAAACTCGGCGAAGCGAACCTGGTCCTGCGAAAGGAGTCCCAGTACCCGTAACGCCCGCGTCACCCGCGGAAGCCGCGCGAGGAGCAGACTCGGCGAATTGTCGAAGTTGGCCCACCCGGCGACCGGGGACTGACCGCATCCCATATTTATTCTCATCAGAACGCCAATCAGAAAGAATTGACCGCTGCCGCCGAGATCGCCAGGTTGTAGATGATCTGCGTGACGGCTTGCCAGAATGGCAGTGCGGGCATTCTCTCAGTATCCAGCGGCACTACGATGGTATCGCCCGGCCTGATATCCACACCACTGCGGTTGAACCAGCGCCCACCCCCCTGGGCCACGACACTGCCGTCCGCGCGAACGACATAGATCTTGTCCTTATCGGCCCGGCGGGTTACCCCACCGCTCTGGGCAATATAGTCGTCTCGGCTGAACTCACGCCGATACAGGTGCGACGTCGTCGTTTGCACCTCGCCGATGACCGTCACCTCCTGCTGGAACTTGGGCACCATGAGCCGATCGCCGTCGCGGAGGATAATGTCGTCGCCGGAGCCGGGCGACGCCCGCATCGTGCGCGGCAGGTCGATCACCAGCCTGCCAACGGCTTGGGCTCCACGTACCTGAACCAGCAGCGCCTGGCCGACAGACAGGGCCGTGCCGGCCTGCGCCTGATTTGCCGCAGCGCCTTGCAGCGCGAGTGTCACGAGATCGTTCTGCAGCCGATCCGCCAAGATATCGAGCTGTTTCTGTTCGCGCTCCTTCAGTTCCTCACGCGTGAAGATGCTGCCCTCGGGAAACGAGAACTCCGTAAGGCCGCCCGCACGACTGAGCACGGACTTCAGCGTCTCACCCTGCTTGATCGAATACCGGCCGGGGAAGCGCACCTCGCCCAGCAGCATGACGTAGCCCTGCGCACTCCAGTCCGGCATCTCCTTTATGCTGAGAGTGTCGAACGGCTGGAGCAGCAAGTCCGCCGCCTGATCGCCGCGAAGGACAGCAGCAAGATCGACCTCGATCTGCTGAGTGCGGCGTGAGTCGCCGTTCACAACGCGATACCTCGTTAGCTCCGCCTTGCCTCCGTACGCGGAGTCGCTGAGACTGCCCCCAGCGCGAAGCAGATCACTCACCCGCATCCCGGGCTCTAGCGGGTACTCGCCGGGCACCTTGATCCGCCCGTCTACGGTAACCACTTCAGAGGGCCGTCCGAAATTTGACTGCGTGCGCAGCTCGTTCATGATCGGCCGGATCACACGCTCGCGGCTCGTCTCGAGGTCGAAGACCGTCACACGGTCGCGCGGCATCAACAGCACATCCGCAGGCGAGCCCGGCGAATTGAGCGCCGCGCCAAGGTTGGCCGATAGTACGGAGACTTCGCGATTGGGCGGCAACTCGCGTCGGATCAGCAGGTAGTTGATGTCCGCGTTCGGCCGCAGATCGTCCACTGACCGGATTACATCGCTGAGTCGCAGGCCCTCGCGATAAGCGTATGTCGCGGGAGAAAAGACGTGCCCTTCGACGACCACGCCCGAATCGAGCGTCGGCTTCAAACGAGACACGTGCAGTACGTCGCCGTTGCGAAGTACCTGGGATCGCGTGTTGCCCGGCGCGAGGTTCACAGTAACGACAACGCGCTGCTGTTTTTCGTCGATGCGCGTGAGCGATGCCTTGTTGCGATCGGCCTCCGCAGTCAAACCGCCCGCGAGTGCCACAACATCCGATACCGACGTCTCGTTCTTCACTTCGTAGATCGCCGGGCGACGCACCTCCCCCTCCACGCTAATCGTGGCGCCGATGGGGGGCACGAACACGACGTCGCCGGGCAGGAGCCGAGCGTCGTCCGTCGAGTCGCCACGAATGAGCATGTCGTAGAGATCGAACGTCCGCACCAGCGTGCCTTGGCGCTTCAGCTGGATGTTGCGCAGGGAGCCGATCGGCTTCACACCGCCGGAAGCGAACAGCGCCGAGGTGATCGTGCCAAGGCCGCTGATGGTATACGAGCCGGGACGGGTCGCCTCACCCAGCACGAACACCCGGATCGAGCGCGTATCGCGCATCGAAACGCTCGCGCGCACGCCGATCATCTGTCGCGCAACCCGTGCCTCGATGCTCTCCTTCACGCTGGTAAAGCGCTGCCCGCTCACGCCGATAGGACCGAGTTCGGGAAAGCTGATGGTCCCGTCGCGACCGACTTCGAGCGTGAGGGTGCGATTTTGATTGCCGTACAGCTGTACTTCGAGCTGGTCGCCGGAGCCGATAATGTAGTCCGCCGGCACGGGCACGTTGGTGACAGGAGCGAATGTGGACGGTGCGCGATAGAACAGGTCGTAACCGAACGGTTTCAGGGCTTCGGTCCCGATCTTCTTCAGCGGCAGGCGGATGAGATTGACATCGTAGTCGCGCAGATCGGGGTCAGCCTGCAGGCGCACCGTCGCCTCAAATGAAGTCAGCCCGGCGAGCGGAATGCCGATAAAGCCCGGCAGCTGCAGCACGCCTTCCGGGCTGAGGCGGTAAGGGTTGCGGGAGCGAACCAGATCGACCAGCTTCTGCCGCCTCTCTTTCTCTTCCTTCGTGAGCTCCGGAGTGCGCTCTCGCTGCTGAGCCGGAGTTGCATTGCCCGATACCGTGCCATAGTCCATTCCATTCGCAACGCCCGGCACCGCGGGCGTTGTACCAGGAACGCCGAGCGGGGTGTTGACGGCGCCCGCTGCGGGACCCACCGGAACTTGAGTCTGCCTCTGTTCGGGCCGCGGCCGCTTCAGGTCGATGTTGATGATGACCGAATCGTCACCCCGCAGAACCGGCAGGCCATTTCTCAGGGGCGCATCATCGGGGTCCCGCCGCGCCTCGAGCCGACGTTGTAATTCCTCGGCCTGGGCCCGTTGCAGATCGTTGTCAGGTTGCGCATTGATCTGCCGATCCCGATTGGTTGTCGTGCTACTGTTGCCGCCCAGGATGCTCGTGCCGCCCCCGGCGATCTGCGTCATGAGCGCGTCACGCTGGTCCGGAGAAAGGTTCTTCAGAAGCTCGAGCTGTTCCGGCGTGGGAGTGGGAACCTGCGCGATGACCGGTGAATAAACGGCCAGCATCCACGGCAGCACCACCACAGCCGCGGCGAGAAGCAACTTTCGCATCGCTTGCACGAATTCCTTATAGCTTTATGCGAGCGCGGGACTACCGTCGGCCGTCCCGCGCGAGCCGCGATTGTACTGGACGTCGCGATGATTTGGTGGCCATTGAGCTTACCCTACCAGCGGCCTGTGCAATACTCCGCGCCCATGAAGAGAGCCCGCTACGCCGCCTGCGGCCTACTGGGTCTGATCGCCCCCCTTGCAGTCGCCCGCGGCGTCAGTCCCTATTTACCACTCAATTTAGACCCGTCCATCGAGCAGCAGATCGAACGGGTTCTGATCCTCGGCGAGAAAGCGGTTCTCACGCGACCTATCGCCACGGCAACCGTGCTGGATGCCCTGCCCGTCGCCTGCCAGAAGGACGTGACCGTCTGTAACGAGGTGCGCCGTTATCTCGCCCGCTATATGCGCAACGCTGGCGTGACAGAAGCGATCGTGGAAGCTTCCACTGCTTCGGGGGCCGATAAAACGATACCCAATCGCTACGGGCTCACCACGAAATCCAACTGGGAAGCGATTGCTCGTGGCTATTGGCAGCCTGCGGACTACGCGCTTTTGAGTCTCGGCGCAGTCGCCTACCAAGGCGATTTGGTGCCGGATGGCACCATGCTCAGCCTAGGCCTGGATGTCGTGCAGCTCGACATCGGCTACCGCGCGCACTGGCTGTCCCCGTTCACGGACAGTGCAATGCTCCTGAGCACTCACGCACCCACGATGCCTTCGATCACCCTATCGAACTATCGGCCGCTCACGCGCCTGGGGCTGCACTACGAAGCCTTCATGGCGAGCATGTCTGAAACGCACCAGATCGACTTTGAGGGGGCCCCGCGCACCGGCCGACCCCGTCTGTCAGGCTTGCACGTCTCGATCGAGCCCGCTAGCGGCTGGTCGCTCGGTATCAACCGGGAGTTGCAGTATGGGGGCGCCGGCCGACCGGGTTCTATAAGTGATCTTTTGCGCGCGTTCTTCAGCCCCTCGCGTTACGACAACACGAATGCGCAGCTGACGAGCGACCAGCAGTTTGGTAACCAGCTTGCCTCGATCACGAGTTCGATGGTGTTTCCGGGACGGGTGCCCTTCTCCCTCTACATGGAGTACGCCGGCGAAGACACGTCAGCCGGCAAGAACTATCTGCTCGGCAATTCCGCGCTGTCCGTCGGCATACGATTCCCGCGCCTGTGGCGTCGTTTCGACCTGACCATCGAGCTGTCGGAATGGCAGAACGCCTGGTACGTGAACGGCGTCTATGGCGACGGCCTCACCAACAAGGGCAACGTAATCGGCCACTGGGCAGGTGATGAGCGCCAGTTCAACAGTGCCACGGGCGCCCGCAGCGGGATGATCCGGCTGGGTTGGGACGCACCCTTCGGCGGGACGGTCGACGGGCGCATCCGCGCCCTGTAGAATGAGGAGTACTACGGCTTTCCTTACGAGACAGCCTATGACGGCTCGGTCAGCTACGCACGGCCCTTGGGCGCCTTCACCGTCGGTGGCGAGATCTATGCCGGACGCAACGTGTTCGGCGACAGCTTCTCGCGCGTAAGTGCATTCTTTCGCGTCAACGACTTCATGGGCACTCGTGGCTCCGGCGGCTCGGGCAGCGATCTGGAGTTCTCGGAGTCCTACGACAAGACGGTCGAAGTGTTCGTGGAGGCCGGCGCCTCACAGAACCATGTGCGCATCGATCTGGATGCCATACAGCCCCCCATCCCGGAAGAGAACTTGGCGCCGCACGTCGCAATCGGTGTCCGCAAGGCAGTGTCGGATCGCAGCGACCTCGGCGCGCGCCTGGAGCTCGATGAGGTAAACAGCCACAACCTGCTCAGCGTGCGAGCAATCGATTACCGCTACCGGTTCCAGAATCCACTCGCTCTCAGCGTGTTCGTAGGTGCTTCCCGCTATGACCTTGCCACGCCGGCTTACGGCCTCTATTACGGACTCGGCCTGCAATGGCGCGACATCTTTCCGACCTGGGATATCGGTGTAGACGCACGTCGAGCAACCAAGGTCGCTCGTGATCACGTGCTACGAGACGATCCGACCAGCGCCGTGCGGCCCGACAGTTTCTATACGATCACCGGCTACTCTCTCGTGCTCACGAAGCGCTTTTAACGTACAGCGACCAAAGCTGCTCGAATGGCGAGTCGGAGGGGAAGCTCGCATGCTTGCTTCCATCGCGCTCGATGCGGTTGTTCCAGAGATGCACGGCGCGGCTGTCGCGCAGCTGAATCCCGCCGTTCGATCCGACGCTCTCGAATAGAGCGCGGAAAGCCGCGTGCGGCACCGGGTAGAAGTGCCACACCGGCAATGCTTCCGCGGTATAGCCGAA
>JBDZVF010000085.1:0-16570 GCA_040255575.1 Pseudomonadota bacterium
CATGTCTGAGGATCCTTTCCGAGGCGGTGGATGGAACGAGCGAGCAGGAATGCCAGCGACAGGGCGATGACGATGAGCAGCGCGAGCAGTGCGGATTCGCCCGCGACGTGCCAGTGCCCGAACGGGGCGCTATCGCGGAGGGCCCAGCGGTGCGCGATCTCACTGGCGCTGCGCCCGATGTCCGTACCTAACATGAGGAGTGTGTAGGCAAAGTAGATCGCCGCCATGACGCCGAAGGTGCTCAGGAGCACGAGCTGCCTGATCGTCGGGCCGTGCGCGCCTGTGTTGGCATGTTGCGTGTCGGCGCGCTCGAGACTACTGGTTGCCGCACGACGAAGGGCTTGCCACGTTTGACGAGCACTGCTGCGGATCTGCTCGTGCAGGTTGGGCATGCCGCCGAGATCCGTCAGCAACCAGTAGCCGTCGTACTTCAGAACCGGGTTCAGCGTGTGGAGCATCAGGAAATGCGTCCACGCCATCGCTTCGAGGAAGGGCTGTGCGCCTGACGCGAGATACAGGGCACCGAGCCCAATGAGGTACGCGCATTGGAAGTACACGCCTCCCGCGTCTACGGCCGCGCGCTGCAGACGCGGCAGCATCCAGGCGCCGCTCACTTCCGCATAAAGCACGGGCATGCACCAGTAGACGCCGAGGCCGATGCCACCGTGTCGCGCACCGAAGCGTGCGCAGGCCGTGAGATGCCCGAGCTCGTGCACGACGACACCGAGCAGCGTGAGGGCCACCGAGCACACGATCTGCGCACCGGAAAGCGGTGGGGGAACGGCAGCGTGCTCGCCCTGCATGACGAGGAGCTCGATGAGCACGAGCGTGGTGACGATTGCCGCCGCAGCGGGCCGAGTGAACAGCCAACGCATCGGCACGAGCATGGGCCGGAGCACGTGCGCAGGCACGATCTGCTGCCGGAACCGGACGGGGCAGTGCACCTGCGCGCGCTGTTCTGGCACGTGGAAGCAATCCGAGAGAACCGGAGCGCTCAGCACGTCGCCTACCATTTGAGGCGACACCGCGAAACCGAGGCGCGCGGAGACGCGTTGCGCCACCGCCGCGAGCGTGCTTTGCGCGCGGCATGCGTCCAGCACGAACGCGACGCCTGAGCTGACGACGAAATGGCGATCGTCCACGGCAACGATGAAGCGTTCGTCGCCTTCGTATTCGTCGAACGGTTTCAGCTCGACGTCGGGCCGCAGCCGCGGTGTGATGGTGTCGTTCATGGGGTTGAAGAGGGCCCGCCGCCGAGCGGCGAGCCCCAGGGCCTCGAGTGGCTCAGAACGTGAACGTGCAGCTGCACTGCCAGTCCGGGTTGGCGACGGGGCCGCCGAGAGGCACGGCCTGCATCTCGAACCGGGCTTCGAGCTCCGCGATGGAGAAGGCCTGGTGGTCGGCGAGGGAACAGTCGGGCGTATTCATGAGAAACTCCTTCCTTGAGTCGGTTTGGGTTGCTCGTGAAGCGTGGGCCTCACGAGTGGCGCGAAGTGTGAAGGAGCGGGGCTCGCGTGGCTTGCTGCAAATCGATGGCAAACACGCAGAAATGCCTGCGCTGCAACGAACGAGGAGCGAGCGTGTGATGCGGGAGCGAGTGCTGATCCAGGAGCGAGTGCTGATCCAGGAGCGAGCGCGTGATCTGTAAGCGATGTCTGGTCGGCGGCCGCGTGCAGGGTGTCTTCTATCGCGCCACCGCGGCTCAACGCGCGCGTGAGCTCGGGATCCGCGGCTACGCGCGGAATCTTCCCGACGGTCGCGTGGAAGTGCTCGCGGTCGGGCACCCCGAGATCGTCGAGAGCTTCATCGAGTGGTTGTGGACGGGCTCTTCCGCGTCAAAGGTCACGTCGGTCGAAGCGAACGAGATCGCGCTTCAACCGCACGAGCATCCGGAAGGGTTTACTACCGGCTAGCCCTGGCGGGCGCCATGCCGATGTCATCCGCGCCGTTGTAGCGCGTCCATGCCGCCATCACGAGATCCGAGTAGTCACGCCGCCCCAGGCTGCCGTTATAGCGGGCGAGGGCGCGGGTGATGCTGTTCTTCTCTTTGCGCAGGTAGAAGCGAAGAATCGCGCAGCCCATGCGGATGTTCTGCGGGATGCGGATGAGCTCGTGCCGTTTCATGCCGAGCTGCTCCGGCCAGAACGGCATCACCTGCATCAGCCCGACGGCGCCCGCGCGCGAGACGGCGTAGTGATCGAAGCGGCTCTCGACGTGGATCACGGCCATCACTAGGCCCGGCGGCAGGCGCTCTTCGCCGGCGCGCTGGGATTCGCAGATCACTTCCTTGAGGATGAGCATGCGCTCGTCGTGATCCTTCACGAGCTTGCGCAGGCGCGGTTCCATCATCTTGTACCAGACTTCGCTTTCGTAGCGGTCTTCGAAGCACTCGGCCTGGGCGATGGTCCGCTGCACGACTTCGCGCAGCTCGGGATCTTTTTGCTGGTCGGCGTGCGCGGACGCGCCGAAGAGAAAGAGCAAGACAATGGCGGCTGCGCCGCCGACGCGGAAGAGGGCGCTGGCGTGCCGAAGGGTGGTGCGCACCGCCTCCGCGGCTGCCGCAGCCAAGGCCAATGCAGATGCAACGGCGAGCGCACGCAACCGCGTGCCGTTACTTCCCCATTCGCGAGCGAATGAACGCGAGCGCATCGTTGAGTGGGAACTCCGTGCTTTCGGTGTCGCGCCGGCCGCGGTATTCGAGCTTGCCGGCCTCGATGCCGCGCTCGCCCACGACCACCCGGTGTGGAATGCCAATGAGCTCCGCATCCGCGAATTTGACGCCAGGGCGGGCATCGCGGTCGTCATAGAGCACTTCGATGCCTGCGGCGCTGAGCTCGGCGTAGAGTTGGTCGGCAACCTGGCGGACACGGTCTGACTTCTGGGCTCCGATGGGCACGAGCACCACGTGGAAGGGAGCGATCGGCTCCGGCCAGATGATGCCGCGCTCATCGTGATTTTGTTCAATGGCCGCCGCCACGATGCGCGTCACACCGATGCCATAGCAGCCCATGTACGGGGTGACCGACTTGCCGGATTCATCCAGCACCGTCGCCTTCATGGCCTCCGAATAGATCCTGCCCAGCTGGAAGATGTGCCCGACCTCGATCCCGCGCACGATCTTGAGCGTGCCGTGGCCCGTGGGGCTCGGGTCGCCTTCCACCACGCTGCGCAGGTCGGCGATGTGGGCGGGCTCGGGCAGGTCACGCCCCCAGTTGACGCCGGTGTAGTGGAAGCCGTCTTCGTTCGCGCCCACGCCGAAATCGCTCATGGCGGCGACGGTGCGATCGACGATGAAGGTGATGGGCTCGCCAGCCGGGAAATGCGGATCGATCTTCGCAGGCCGCGTCTGCACGACATCCGATGTGCCATTCGTTCCGGGCGCGGGCGTCAGGATCGGCCCGAGGGAGCCGAAGCCCGCGCCAAAGGCCCGGCGCACGCTGTCCAGACTCGCCGCGCGCAGCGGCGTGAACACCTGCGGCAGCTTGCTCACCTTGATCTCGTTGAGCTGGTGGTCGCCACGCAGGAGGAACGCGACGAGCCCGCCATCCTTGCCCTCGAACACCAGGGTCTTCACCGTCTTCGTCACGGGCACACCGAGGAACTTGACGAGGTCGTCGATCGTCTTCACGCCCGGCGTCGCAACCTTCTTCAGTTCTTCGGTGGGCGCGGCGCGTGGCGTCGCGGGCGCGACCGCTTCGGCGGTTTCGATGTTGGAGGCGTAATCGTCACTGTCCGAGTACGCGATGGCGTCCTCGCCGGACTCGGCGAGCACCTGGAACTCACGTGACGTCTTGCCACCGATGGCACCGGAGTCTGCTTCCACCGAGCGGAAGTTCAGGCCCATGCGCGTGAACATCGCGGTGTAGGCCTTGTGCATGTCCGCATAGGTCTGGCGCAGTGACGCTTCGTCCATGTGGAACGAGTAAGCGTCTTTCATGATGAACTCGCGCGAGCGCATCACCCCGAAACGGGGGCGGATCTCGTCACGGAACTTCATCTGGATCTGGTAGAAGTTCACGGGCAGCTGGCGGTAGCTCTTGAGCTCGCGGCGCGCGATGTCCGTGATCACTTCCTCATGAGTCGGGCCGACGCAGTAGTCGTTGTCGTGCCGGTCCTTCAGGCGCAGGAGCAGACCTTCGGCGCCGATCTTGTCCCAGCGGCCCGTCTCCTGCCACAGCTCGGCCGGCTGGATCGCCGGCATCAGCAGCTCGAGCGCGCCGGCGCGATCCATCTCTTCACGAATGATCTGTTCCACCTTGCGCAGGGTGCGCAGGCCCAGCGGCAGCCACGTGTAGATGCCCGCGGAAAGCCGGCGGATGAGCCCGGCGCGCAGCATGAGCTGCTGGCTGACGATGTCCGCCTCGGCAGGCGTTTCTCTCAGGGTGGGGATGGGGTACTGGGACAGGCGCATCGGTTCCGTTTCTTCGTGCGAGGTCGGACGACAAAGGTCGGGCATCTTAGCAGGGTGCGCAGGGCGGGCCGGCGTTGGCGGGCGAGTGTGCGCGGGGGCGTGTTTGCGTGGCCGGCAGCGGGTGCGCACCGGAGGCGTGTTTCCGTAGGCCGGACGGCTGCCGGCCGAGGGTGCCTTCTTCAGCCGGCGTCGAGTGACGGCTTTCTGTGGCAGCCGTTCAGCGCCCGTTCCACCGCCCAACCCACGCTACCGGCGGGCCTTGCTACCATCCGGCCCGATGGAATCCGACACCCGCCCGCCCCCGCGCAGGGGTTTCTACCTCCTGCCCAATCTACTGACGACTGGCTGCCTGTTCTCAGGCTTCTACGCCATTGTCGCGGCGATCGATGCGGCGAAGCCGGGGAACGGAGACTTCCAGCCCGCGGCGATCGCGGTGTTCGTCGCCATGATCTTCGACGGCCTGGATGGTCGCATCGCCCGGCTCACGCGGACGGAGAGCGCCTTCGGCAAGGAATTCGACAGCCTCGCCGACATGGTGGCTTTCGGCGTGGCCCCGGCGATTGTCACGTACCAGTGGGGCGTGGTGCGCATCGCGGAGTACGGCAAGGAATGGGAGCGGTTCGGCTGGCTCGCGGCATTCTTCTACGCGGTCACCGCTGCGCTTCGGCTTGCCCGGTTTAACGCGCGCGCCGCGACCACTGACAAGAACTACTTCGAGGGGCTGCCGAGCCCGTCGGCCGCCGCGATCGTCGCGGCATTCGTGTGGTTCTCGAGCAAGCCGCCGCTGCAGCAGCCGGGGCTTCTCGGGCTGATTGCAGCGTTTCTGATCGCGGTGTTCGCAGGGCTCCTGATGGTGAGCAGCTTCAGCTTTCCGAGCTTCAAGAAGTTCGACATCGACCAGCGCATCAAGCGCGCGTACATGATCATCGTCCCGGTGTTTTTCGTGCTGATCGCGATCGATCCGCCAACGATGCTGTTCTCGATCTTCATGACGTATGCGTTGTCGGCGCCGGTGCTGTGGGTCGGGCGGCGCATTCGCCGCGCGGTGCGCGGCGCGCCAGCGGGGATGTCCTGATGGATCGCGCGCGACGGCTCGAATACCTGCGCGCCCTGGGCGTCGAGGCCTGGGAGCGACGCGACCTGCCGCCGCCGCCGCTGGCCCCAGCCATGGAAGTGGCTCACGACGCAGGGCCCGCCCGCGCGGTTGCCGACGGGGCGCCCGCACACGCCGCTGCTGACGCGGCGCCCGCGCACGCGGTCGAAGCTGGTCACGATGCGCTATCCGCACGCGATGCGACATCCGCACGTGCGGCCGAGCCCGGTAGTGCCTTCGCGCCCGCTAGTACCTTCGCGGCCACCCATGGCGCGACCGCGGCGCAGACGGGGAGCGCTTCCGGCGAGCCCGCGCCCTCTGAGCGCCGCAGTGCCGGCGCAGGCGCAACGGCCGCCCTGGCTCGCATCCCCGTCATCAGTCCGGGCCGTGCCGCCGGCACCCCGGTGCCCCCGCACACCGAAGCGGACTGGGAAGCCCTCAAATCCGAGGTTCTCACCTGCACCCGATGCAGCCTCCACGCCACGCGCACCCAGGGCGTCTTCGGGGTGGGCAACCGCCGCGCCGAATGGCTCGTCATCGGCGAAGCCCCGGGTGGCGAGGAAGACCGTCGCGGTGAGCCTTTTGTGGGCCGGGCGGGCCAGCTGCTCAACGCCATGCTCGCGGCGATCGGGCTGCCGCGAGAGCAGGTGTTCATCGCCAACATCCTGAAGAGCCGCCCCCCCGGCAACCGCGACCCGAAGCCGGACGAGGTGGCGGCCTGCCTGCCCTACCTCCTGCGCCAGATCGCGCTGCTCCAGCCCCGGCTCATGCTCGCCGTCGGGCGCATCGCCGCCCAGAACCTGCTGGGCACCGACGCGCCCCTCAGCCGCCTGCGGGGCCAATTGCACTCCTTTGGCGAGCTGAATACGCCGCTCATCGTGACGTATCATCCGGCCTACCTGCTGCGTACCCCCGCTGACAAGCGCAAAGCGTGGGAAGACCTGAAGTTCGCGCGCAGCACCTTCCAACGACTGGTTTCGCAGGAAGAGTGATGGCAACCGCTCCGGAATTGTTGACGACGCCCGAGGTGGTGATTCGGTCGATGGTCGAGACCGATGTGCCGTCGGTGGTCGCCATCGAGCGCGCGGCTTACCAGTTCCCGTGGAGCGAGGGCATCTTCCGGGACTGCCTGCGCGTGGGGTACGTGTGCCGCGTGGCCGTTGCGGAGAATGAGGTCGTCGGTTACGGCGTGATGAGCGTCGGCGCCGGGGAAGCGCACATCCTCAATCTGTGCATCGATGCTCATTTTCGGTGTCGCGGCGTCGGTCGTCGCATGCTCGAATATCTCGTGGATCGCGCCTGCGCCGCCGGCATGAGCGAGGCGTTCCTCGAGGTGAGGCCTTCGAACACCGCGGCCATTCGGCTGTATCAGTCGATGGGCTTCGAGCAGGTGGGGATTCGTCGGGGGTACTATCAGGCGATCGGCGGGCGCGAGGATGCCTCGGTGCTGAAACTCGTGTTACCCGGGCGACGATCGCGTTCGGTCTAGACAGGATTAGAAAAACGATGTCGATTCTGAAGCCGCTGCGTGCGCCTTCGCGCGCGCTGGTGAGTGCGGCGATGCTGATGGCTCTTTCCAACACGTCACTCGTCATTGCGCAGGGCGCGCCGGCAGGCGCTTCCGGAGCCGCCGACGCACCGGCCAGTTCCGCAACGCCAGCGAGCTCCGCAACACCAGCAGGCGCTTCAACACCTGCCGCCTCGACCGCGCCCGCAGACGCGCAAACCACCGCCGATGGAAAGGTGAAGATCACGACCCTCGAAGAATGGGACAACGCCTTCGATGGCTTCATGAATCTCACCGCGGTGGTCTACAACTCGTACTCCGGCCAGGACCTCGGCGGTCACGACCTGCAGTACTACTGGCAGCGGCACGTTCTCACCGCCGCCACGAAAGAGAAGCTCGAAGCGCTGCGCGACAAGGCGCAGAAGCAATCGGTGGCGAAAGACACGCCGGGCCTGCAGAAGACCTTCGAAGAGGCTTCCGCCATCCTCACAGCCGAGCGAGCGAAGGCCTCCGCGATCACCAACTTCCTGAACGCACAACAGCCGGTCATCTATCACCAGTACCAGCTCGGCCCGTGGCTCTTGCGCGCGACGGATGCAGACCGCGCGGCCATCAGCGATCGTGTGACCGCAACCTATGCGCGCCTGTCGCAGGAGCTGGACGCGGTTTTGAACCTGCCCGAACCCGAGCCGCCCGGCGTCGCCGCGCAGCGCTTCTTCAAGCTCATCGCGGAGCCGGTCGCGTTCTTCAACTCGGAACGCGCACGTCTGGTGCAGGCCCAGGCGGAGGCGCCGAACCCGGTCGCAGTGAGCGCGCTTACGCGCGGCGACAAGCCGTGCCCGCCACCAACTCAGCCGACAAAGGGCCGCGCCAAGGCGAGCCTCGCACCCGACTTCCCGTCCTCGGATTCCTTCTACCCCGTTGCGGCTAAACAGAATGACGTGGAAGGTGCCGTAACCGTCCGCGCAGCCATCTCCGAAACCGGCTGCATCCAGCGCGCCGAAGTGGCGGGCACGTCCGGCGTGGCGCGGCTCGACGAAGCCGCGCTGGAGCTCGCAATGGCCGGGAGCTACGTTCCGGCTGCCGGTGCCGACGGCAAGCCGACCGCCGGCACGCTGCTGTTCCGTGTGAAGTTCGAGCAGCCGGACGCATTCAACTAGCACTGTCCAGCCGGCGCGCGACTTGACGAGCCCGGTACAATGAGCGGCTGGCGTGCCTTCACCGAATATGAATCGCCCGAATGATCGTCGAGCGTTGACGCCCCGCGCGTTGCGCCTCCCCACCGTCAGGGCACCCAGGCAACGTATTGAAATTTCGCGTACAGGATCTCAGAAAAGTGCTGCATGAGTAATGACCTAACCAACGGAACTCCAAGGGAAATACAGAAAAGACGCACCTTCGCCATCATTTCCCACCCCGACGCGGGCAAGACCACGCTCACCGAGAAGCTGCTGCTCTTCGGGGGCGCCATCCAGATGGCGGGCACCGTGAAGGGGCGCAAGGCCGCGCGCCATGCGACCTCGGACTGGATGCGCCTCGAGCAGCAGCGCGGAATTTCCGTCACGTCCTCGGTGATGCAGTTTCCTTATCGCGACTCGATCGTGAATCTGCTGGATACGCCGGGTCACGAAGACTTCTCGGAAGACACGTACCGTACGCTCACGGCCGTGGACTCCGCGCTCATGGTCATCGACTGCGCGAAGGGCGTCGAAGAGCGCACCATCAAGCTGATGGAGGTCTGCCGGCTGCGCGACACGCCAATCATGACGTTCATCAACAAGCTCGATCGCGACGGCCGCCCACCCATCGAGCTGCTGGATGAGATCGAGCGGGTGCTGAAGATCGGCACGGCGCCCGTCACCTGGCCCATCGGCATGGGCCGCGAGCTCAAGGGCATCTATCACCTGTACGAAGATCGCATCTACGCCTACGAAGAGGGGCAGGGCGGGCGCGTCGGCGAGAACCTCACGATCGACAAGCTCGAGAGCGCCGAAGCGCAGGAGTTCCTCGGCGATATGGCGCGAAGCTTCGCCGAGGAGATCGAGCTCGTGAAGGGCGCGACGAACGAGTTCGACCCCGAGGCGTATCGCGCCGGCAAGCAGACGCCCGTGTTCTTCGGCTCGGCGATCAGCAACTTCGGCGTCGAAGAGCTGCTGACGGCGTTCACGACCCATGCGCCCAGCCCGCTGCCGCGCGCTGCGCGCGAACGCGTAGTGCAGCCGCTCGAGGAAAAGCTCACCGGTTTCGTGTTCAAGATCCAGGCGAACATGGATCCTGGGCATCGCGACCGCATCGCCTTCATGCGTCTGTGCTCCGGCAAATACGACCGCGGCATGCGGCTCTATCACGTGCGCCTCGGCAAAGAGACGCGGGCGTCCGATGCGCTCACTTTCATGGCAGGCGAGCGCGCGGCTGCCGACGAAGCGTTCGCGGGCGACATCATCGGGCTGCACAATCACGGCACCATCAACATCGGCGACACGTTCACGGAAGGCGAGAAGCTCTCGTTCACAGGTATCCCGAACTTCGCCCCGGAGCTCTTCCGGCGCGCGGTGCTGAAGGATCCGCTGAAGATGAAAGCGCTGTCGAAAGGGCTTTCGCAGCTGTGCGAGGAGGGCGCCACGCAGCTCTTCAAGCCGCTGCGCAACAACGACATGATCCTGGGCGCGGTGGGGCAGCTGCAGTTCGAAGTCGTGGCGTTCCGGCTCGAAGACGAATACGGCGTCAATTGTGTGTTCGACGGCGTGAACGTGCACACTGCGCGCTGGGTGACGGGCGATGAGCGCAAGATCGAGGAGTTCCGCGCGAAGGCGTACGACAACCTGGCGGTCGACCACGCCGGGCAGCTGGTGTATCTCGCGCCGTCGCGCGTGAATCTGCAGCTGACGCTCGAACGCTGGCCGGATCTCAAGTTCAGCGAGACGCGCGAAACGGCGGGTTGATGTAGGGTCTCGAAAGAAGCGCCGCGGGCGATTTCTTTCCGGTGGGGGTATATGGCTTCCGAGGCAACTTCGCTCCAGGCCCGCGCTCGCGGAGTGCTCCTGCGCCGTCCGGTGCTCGGGTGGGCGCTCTGCGACTGGGCGAACTCCGCATTCGCCACCACGGTGATGGCGGGGTTCTTCCCGCTGTACTTCAAGCAATTCTGGAATGCCGGGGTCGAGGCGACGGAGAGCACTTTTCGCCTCGGGCTCGCGAACGGCATCGCGAGTGTCATCGTCGCCGTGATGGCGCCGATCATCGGTGCGGTGGCGGACAAGGGCGGTGCGCGCATCCGCCTGCTCATGCTCTTCACTGTGCTGGGTGCCGCCATGACGGTCGGCATGTTCTGGGTCGCGAAAGGCGAGTGGGTGGCGGCCGCCTTCCTGTATGTCGTCGCGTCGCTGGGCTTCTGGGGCGGGAACCAGTTCTACGATTCGCTGCTCACGGACGTGGCGGAAGAGAAGGACTACGACCTGGTTTCAGGCTACGGCTATTCACTCGGTTACCTCGGCGGCGGAGTGCTGTTCCTCGTGAACGTGCTGATGGTCACGAAGCCGGCGATGTTCGGAATCGCGGATGCGAGTGAAGGCGTGCGCCTCTCATTCGTCACTGTCGGCGTGTGGTGGGTGGTGTTCACGCTGCCGGTGCTTTTCTGGGTGCGCGAGAAACACTCGGCGGAAGCGTTGCCAACGGGTGCTGCAATCCGCGCGGGCTTCGCGGAGCTGGCTGGCACCATTCGCCACATCGGTCGCGACAAGACGCTGTTGTGGTTCCTGATTGCGTACTGGTGCTACATCGATGGCGTCAACACCATCATCAAGATGGCGGTGGATTACGGGCTTTCGCTCGGGCTCGATCAGTCAGCGCTGATCACCGCGCTGCTCATCACGCAATTCGTGGGCTTCCCGGCGGCACTGGCGTTTGGCTGGCTCGGCAAGAAGATCGGGCCGCGTGCGGGCATCTTCATTGGCATCGCGGTGTACACGGGGGTGGCGGGCTACGCGTACTTCCTGAACACGGAAACCGAGTTCTATGCGCTCGCGATCGTCATCGGCCTGGTGCAGGGGGGCGTGCAGTCGTTGTCGCGGTCGCTCTTCGGGCGGCTCGTGCCGGCGGGCAAGGCGGGGGAGTTCTTCGGGTTCTACAACCTCATGGGCAAGGCCGCCGCGATACTCGGACCGCTGATCACAGGCATCGTCGCGCTGACCACGGGGGACTCCCGGCTGGCGATCGTGTCAGTGTCCATCCTGTTCATCGTCGGCGCGATCTTCCTCACGCGCGTGCGGCTGGGCGAGCGCGCCTGACGCGCGTGCGCCCGCGCGACCGGGCCCGACGCTAGGCGCCGCCAGGCTGCCGCCGTCGAGCGCCTGCTGCATATCGCAGCGGTTGCGGATTTGGACTGACGCGCAACCCTCGCGGCATGCGGCTTTGACGGCGCGCGGCACAGGTCACAAGCCGCGATTCGTCTCTGCCTCACCACTCCGCCGGGTCGAGGCCATAGGCGGTCTTGAGTCCGTCGTAGAGTCGCGGGTGGCGCTCCTTCAGCTCCTGCGGTGCTTCGAAGAACACTTCGGTCGCGTAGGCAAAGAACTCCGATGGGTCTTCCGCTCCGTCCGGCTCGATCAGGGTCTCTTCTTCGGCTTCCACGGCTTCGCAGTGCGCCTCGAACTCGGCGGCGAGCACGGCGTGCCAGTCCTTGAGCGAATCGCGGCCATCGTCCACATCGGTGAACGCGCCACCGACGCTGTGGTCGAGGTAGTGCGCAAACTCGTGGAGCACGACGTTGCAGAGATCGCCTTGCTCGAGCGGCTCCTTGATGTCGCGCCAGGAGAGCACGACGCGCGCCGTGTCGTGGGACTCGCCAGACAGCACGTCCTCGAACTCCGTCACGACGCCGGCCTCGTCCTCGATCGTTCGGCTGACCAGAAACTCGTCGGGGTAGAGGAGAACGCTCATCAACTCCTCGTAAGGCTTCACACGATGACCGGCGATGAGCAGGCACGCTTGCGCGGCCACGACGAGCCGCATCTCGTCCGTTACGACGAGGCCATTGCAACCTACGAACCTCACCTTGCGAAGGAACTCGAGCATCAGAGACTCGACACCCGAGCGCACGTCTTCAGGCATGCGGTTATACAGCGGCAGCGACGATCGGAGAATCGTGCGCCACTCTTCCGGAAAGCCCGTGCCGGCGCCACCGGAGTGCGGCGCTTCGGAGCCGCGACCCGGGCGGAAACGCGACACGGCACGCTCGAACGTGCTGATCGCGGTGGGCCGCGTGTGTTCGTCGAAGTCGTTGCCGAAACGCAGCCCCGCGTAGTTCATGAGCAGCTCATTGGCACTCACCGCAAGGTCCGGCCTGCGAGTAGCGATAGCCGCCGCATAAGCTAGCGGCCCTTCATGCGGCTCACGCGGAGCTCCGGCGCTTGCGAGCTTGCGACAAAGCTTCTCGTACGCTCGCGCCAGCCGGTCTACAGGCGTGCTCCGGGACGTGCGTCCCACGTGCCACGCGATCACGAGCAACCAGCCGATGAGTCCGGCAGACAGCAGATACCCGAGAATGCGCCAATCCGGCGAATCGAACCCGAGCCACCGAAGCAGATCGAGCTGCGTGCGGAAATCGAAGCGCACCACGCGCTCGTTCCACCAGTCATTGGCGGCATCCCACGTCTGCCGGAGCTGCGTGAGCCACGTCACCTGCCGAAGCATGCGCGTGGCGGCGGACCCGGTTTCCGGCATGAGATCGAGCAGCCCACGTCGCAATCGCTCCGGCGCAACGACGGCGGTGGGGTCGACACGCGTCCAGCCACTCCCGTCGAGCCACACTTCGGCCCAGGCATGCGCGTCGGATTGCCGGATGAGGTAGTACTGGCGGATGGGATTCCACTCGCCGCCGAGGTATCCCGTGACCACGCGCGACGGGATGCCCGCCGCCCGCATCATCGTGACGAACGCCGATGCGTAGTGCCCGCAGAATCCCCGCTTGGTGTTGAAGATGAAATCATCGACCGAATCGAGATCCAGCAGCGGCGGCGTCAGCGTGTATTCGAATCCGCCCTGCCGGAAGAGGTCGAGCACCGAAGCGACGTATTGCCGATCGGACGCCACCCGCGCGCGCATGTCTTGCGCGAGCGCGAGCGAGCGCAGGTTGCGCCCGGGCGGCAGGCGCGTGTCGACGCGTCGGGCGATGAGCGGAATGGGCCCTGTAGATCGCGTTCGGGTGTAAGAGACCGCGTTGTACGTCACGAGTCGCGTCACCGGCTGGTTCGCCAGCAACTGCTGGTCGAACGTCAGCCGCACGCGGCGGTTGTCGGGTGACTCCATGACCGTGTCCAGCGCGAACCACCACCGTTCTGAGGTTGGCTCGAGCGTGACGCTGTATCTATAGGGCGTGCCTTCGTACTCCAGCAGCGAGCGCATGTAGTACTGGCCCGGACTCTGGCGCCACGTGTAGCCGTCGAAATCGTGCAGCACGGGCCCGCGCCAATAGCGCTCTTCCGGGGGCGGCGCGTCGGATTCGAAGTGCACGCGGAACGCAGGCTCGTCCGACTCGCCGAGGGACGAGATACTGCCGGGGCTCATCGTATCGCTGAGGCCCGTGGTCGCCGCCTCCGAGGGCGGCAATGTCCAGAACGCGCCCGCCATGCGCGGGAAGAACAGGAACAGCACGACCGCGAGTGGAAGCGCGAGCAGCAGCGTGCGTGCCGCAAGCATCGCGACCGTGCGACGGCTTGCGCCGACGTTGCCGCGCGTGGTGACGCCCAGAGCCGCGCAGCAGATCCACGCGTGAATGAGATAGAGCGGCGCTCGCATGAGGCTCTGCCGATCGAGACACGCCGCCAGCAAGAGGAACAGCGACACGCCGATGACGACCTGTCGATCCCGCTGAGTGTGTGTTTCGAGCAGCTTCAGCGAGCCCATCACGACCAGCAGCGCCGTGCCGGCGCTCAGCCCGTTCACCGTCTTGAATTGCACGAACACGGCGACGAGGAGCAGCAGCATCACGCCGATTTTCACGAACGGCCCGGGCAGGCGGATCGGCCGGAACTCGTGCGCGAACCGCCAGCCCACGCACAGCAACGCTGCCGCCGTCACCCAGAAGGGCGCGCGATCGATGTGTAGCAGAACGCCACTCACGAGCGCTGCCGCCGCCCAGATCAGCGGTTCGATCGATTGGCCGTGCCTACTGCGCATCGCGCTCCCCGGGTTGCGCGTAGCGCGCAAGGGCAGCGAGGCATTCATGGCGGTGTTGCGGGCCGCTGTCGGGCTCGAGATAACGACCGGGCATGGCCAGACCGTAACGCTCGCCGCGGCTGTCAGCGTCCACGATCCAGCGCGCAAGCTGCTCCAGACGCGCTTCGGTGTCGAGCTCGCGCAGCTGGTTGAAGTCGAAGAGGCGCAGCTCCGCGCCGAGCGCGCTGTACTCCTTCACGAGCAACGGCGAGCCGCGCGCATACGCCGTCCAGGCGACCTGGCGTGGCGAGTCGCCATCGCGGAAGGGCCGCAGGCTGCGCCATTCATCGGCGCCCGCGAGCGCCATGGCGCGAGTGCCGGCCTTGTGCCCGCTCTCGGTAGGCATGGGTGCTGAGCCGTGCGGCCGCGGATACACGAGCACTTCGAGCGGCAGGTGCGCCCAGGTCCACGCGCGGAAGAGGTTGTAGGGATACGACGTCGAGATGTGCAGGCGGTCGATGCGCAACACGCCGCGCTTCGACACGGGCAGCGGCACGCTCACCTGAGCCTGCCCATGAACCGGGAGGTCGACGGAGCCCGGCGGGCCATCCAGCGCGGCGATTTCGACACCGTAGCGGACGAAGCGAGCGTCGTTGCCGAGCGTGACGTAGAGAACTCCCTTCGTGCCCGCGAACATGGGTGGCGCGGACGCGGTGACGAACACGGCGCGCAACAAATTGCGATGGCACTGGTGCATGGACACCAGCATGAACCCGGCGAGCAGGAACGTGAGGAACAGCGCAGCGCTGTTGGCGTAATTCAGCCCCGCGATGAGCATGATCGCGAGCATCGCGCCGAACGCGACGCCGAGCCGAGTGGGAAGGATGTAGATGCGCCGGCTGTGAAGCGTGAACGGTGGAGCGTCCTGCCCCTGCCGGCGGCGGGCCCAGTTGGCAATCCTGGCGCGCAGGAATTGCTTCATTGTGCTCCGGTAGCGAAAGGTGCTGCGCTCACGGCGGCACGGGCACCGCGCGGATCAGCTCGCTGGCGATGCCCACGCCGTTCGAGGCGAGGGACGCGTCGCGGCGCTCGAGTCTGTGCGACACGACGGACGGAAACACGGCCTGGATATCGTCAGGTAGCACGGCATTACGGCCCGCGATGTACGCCCACGCCTGCGCGGCACGCATGAGGCCCTGGCCGGCGCGCGGCGACAATCCCAGCTTCAGATCGGCGCGTTCGCGTGTGCGTGCAACGAGCGCTTGCGTGTAATCGAGCACCGCATCCGAGATGAATACGTTGCGGACGGCGCTTTGGAGATCGATGACGCCATCCGGGTCGAGCGCGGGCGGAATCGCCTGCAGCAGGTCGCGCCGTGCGCCGTTCCTCAGCAGCTCCCGCTCATGCGCGGCATCGGGATAGCCGAGCGTGACGCGCATGAGGAAGCGATCGAGCTGGGATTCGGGCAGCGCGAAGGTGCCGAGCTGCTCGTGCGGGTTCTGGGTCGCGACCACGAAGAATGGATCGGGCAGGCGATACGTGGTGACGTCGGCGCTGACCTGACGCTCCTCCATCGCTTCGAGCAGCGCGCTTTGGGTGCGCGGGCTCGCGCGGTTCACTTCATCCGCGAGCAGGAGCTGGGTGAAGATGGGGCCCTTGCGGAAATCGAACTGCTGCGTGGCCCGGTCGAACACCGAGACGCCGATAATGTCCGCCGGCAGCAGATCGCTCGTGAACTGCACGCGTTGCCAGGCGAGGCCCATCACGTGCGCGAGCGCGTGAGCGAGCGTCGTCTTGCCGACGCCGGGCACGTCTTCGATGAGCAGGTGACCGCGCGCCAGCAGGCACGCAACACACAGCCGGATCTGGTCCGGCTTGCCGAGAATGATCTTCTCGAGCGCCTGGATGGCGCCCAGCAAAGCGGCTCGGCTCGTCGCGCTGGTGACCGACATGCCTGCGTGGCGGCCTGTGCTGCCAGCGGCCGTCGCTCCGCCCGCGGCCGAACCGGCTGTCGCTTCGGAGCCGTGGCCCGACGGCCGGTCAGCGGCGGCTTGCCGGCTGTCGTTCACGGCTTGTCCTTCAGGCTGCGCACGCGGGCGAGCTGTGCTTCGAGGCTCGTGAGCGAGCGCTCGAACTCTTCGATACGGCCGCGGTCGAGCGCCACCACCTCCGGCGGCGCATTCTTCACGAAGTTCTCGTTCGCGAGCTTCTTCGCGATCTTGTCGCGGTCGATGCGGATCTTGTCGATCTTCTTGCCGAGCCGCTCGATCTCCGCGTCCGCGTCGATGAGCCCGGCCATCGGCACGAGGATCGTCAGCTCACCCATGAGAGCCGTCGCCGACTGAGGCGCCGAGGCGCCCGGTTCCAGCACCGTGATGCTCTCGAGCCCCGCCAGTCGATCGAGGTA
>JBDZVF010000086.1:0-16547 GCA_040255575.1 Pseudomonadota bacterium
CGGGCAGTGGTGCTGCTCAAGTTCCGCGAAGGCCGGCGTTGCAAGGAGATTGCCCGCGATCTGCAGCTGACGGAACGACAGGTTCGACGTCACCTCACGCGCGCCTTCGAGCGGCTGCGTGTGACGTTCAAGGGTTGAGGTACGCACGAATGCAGGCTGAGCACACCCCCGAGATCGATCCCGCCGCGCCGGTGAGCGAGCAGGCGTCGGCATGGTGGATGCTCCTGAACGAGGGCGCCGCCACTGAAGCGGAGCGTCGCGCCTTCGCCGCCTGGGTCGCCCGTTCGCCGGAGCGTGTCAGCGCCTATCTGCAGACGGCACGGCTTGCGCAGCTGCTGAGTTCACCGTCGATGCCGTGGCCGCAGACCTCCGAAGACGAACTGATTCGTGCAGCGGCGGCACCAGGCGTGGCGCGGTTTCCCGGGGCGGCCGATAGTGCGAGGCCTTCCCGGCGCTCGGTGCGCCTGGTGCCGCGGCTCGCCGCCGCGGCGTTGTTCGCGGCGGCACTCATCGGTGTGGGCTTCTATTTCTACCTGCAGCCGGAGCGCTTCGAAACGGCGCTGGGCGAGCAGCGCTCTGTCACGCTGGAAGATGGCTCGCTCGTTACGCTCAACACGACGTCCGCAGTGCAGGTCGACTTCGAGAAGGCGCACCGGCAGATCACACTGCTTGCGGGTGAAGCACTGTTTCGCGTCGCGCACGATCCGGCGCGGCCGTTCGATGTCACTGCGGGCAACGTCACGGTGCGCGCGGTGGGCACGCAGTTCAGCGTCGATCGCCATTCGCGCGCCACCAGGGTGATCGTGCTCGAGGGCCGTGTCGAGGTCGCGGCGGGCTCGGCGCGCGTGCCACTCGGTGCGGGCGAGCTTGCGACGGTAGGCCCTGACGGCACGCCGCAAGTGTCGAGCGTGAATGCCGTCGCGGCGACCGCGTGGACGCGCCGCCAGCTCATCTTCGAGAATCAGTCGCTCGGTGAGATCGCGGCGGAGCTCAACCGCTACAACCGCAGGATCATCGATATCCAGAGCGAATCGTTACGGAACGAGCAGGTCACCGGGGTCTTCCAGTCGAACGATCCGGAGTCCTTTCTCGCGTTCATCGCGCGCATTCCGGGCGTCGCGGTCGAAGAGTCGCCGGATCGTTACATCGTGCGAATGACGGGCTCTGCCGTCACTCCACCGTGACTGATCGCTCCGGCACGCTCGGCGGCATCTGGTAGCCGTAGTGTGTCATGCGGAAAGCCTTCCGCGCGCTTGCCGAGCTCGGTCATCAGAATGTCGGGCGCCATGCGCGCGACCAGCGGGCTCAGGGGCGGCCGCGGCGAGCCGGGCGGCTTTGGCTTCACGCCCGACCAGCCGGCCTTCCAGCCGGCCATCGTGAAATAGGGCTCGTCGATCTCCAGGCTCCACAACCGCCAGATGCCGTTCTCGAGCACGGTCTGATCGTTCGGATACATGCCGGACATGATGGCCTGAGCTGCCAGCGCGCGGTGCCCTGGTCCGCCTCGCCGATCATGCCGAGGTCGATGCCGCGACTCAGGGCTTCGGGCCCGCCGGGGAGCACCTGAACCAGGGTGTCGACGGGAGTGCAGCTTGCGGGGCAGCTTCGGGGAGGGGCGCTTCCGGGACGGGGCAGCTTGGGAGATAGGGCAGCTTGGGAGATGGGGAGGCCTCGGCGACGGGGGCGGCTCACGGGCAACGCGCACCCCGTCCCGAAATCAATCCGCTCAGCGATGCTCGCCCGGCTTCCAGGTCGAGTCGTACTTGTCCGGCAGGCCGCTGTCGGAGCTGATGAAGCGGCGGCTGATGAGCCACTTGCCGTTCACCTTCTTGAGCTCGGTGTATTCACGGCCCTGCTCGTAGATGCTGGGCGCCTTGCCCACGCCTTCGTTCATCACGCCGGTCCAGAGCAGGTGCGCGGTGGCGACATTGCCTTCGACGTTGATGATGGGGTTCGAGAGGATCATGTTGCCGCGACGGTAGCCTTTGGGCTTCGCCGCGTCAGAGCCTGCGGGCCGCTCATAGAGCTTGGCGATCTCCTTGTGGCCCCTGGCGACCATGCCGTCCACGTCCAGCACCGCGTCCTCGGTGAAGTATTCGGCCAGCGCGTGCGCCTTGCCGACGGACAGGTCGTAGTAGTACCGCGTGAGGAAGTCCTGGATGTTGATGCGGTCGAGCAGGGTTTTCTCCGTGACCGGCCGGTCCGTCAGAATCTGCTTGTAGTTCTGTTCCTGCGCCATCGCGGTTCCCGTCAGGGGCAGGAGCACGAGGGCGGAGGCGGCGGCGAATGCGAGACGTGCAGGGAATCGAGCCATGGGAAACCCCTTCTTCATCAGGACTGCGGGCGGCAGAGCATAGGGCTCCTACGGCCCCGGCGCCAAACGCCAGACTCCACGGCCACTGCGCGGGGGAGGTGACTCAAAAGAAGTTCCTGGCCACCTGTCTTGCCTTGCTGGCAACTCTCACGACCAGCGGGCCGACCTCGTGGTGCTCGACCGCGACTACATGGCCTGCGGCCGAGATCCGACGCATCACGCCCACCATGACAATGGTGGGCGGACGCGTGGTGTTCGAAGCCGCCGGGCGTTAGCGCGGGTTCGACGGCGCGCGATACTTCGGCGGCGGGCTCGGGGTCTTCACCGGGTTGGTGTACTGGGAGGCCCATTCCGGCACGGCCTCGTTATAGATCCGGCGGCGCGCGAACAGCCACTCGCCGTTCACCTTCACGAGCTCATCTTCGTAATGACCGAAGAAATCGACACCGCCCCGGCCGTCGGGGCCGCTGGTCATGTGCGACCAGTAGGCGACGCCGCGCGCCTTGTTGCCGTCGATCTTGATCACGATGTTGCTGATGATGTGCCGGCCCACGCTCGGCCGCTGGCCCGCGGGTGTTTTCGCGCGTGCCTCTTCGGTACGCTTGCGCCCATCGGCGATGAACTTGGCGATCGCCTCGCGGCCCGTGATCTCGCCCCAGCCGAAATCGAGGATGCCATCCGGCGCGAACGTGCCGGCGTAGCCCTCCGGGTCGCCGAAGTCGAAGGCGAAGAGATACCGCGCCTGCAGGTCCTCGATGAGGGCGCGGTCGTCGGCATAGCCGGCATGGGCGCTGCCTGCCATGCAGGCGAGCGTCGCGGCGAGGAAGTAGAGGCCGAAACTCTTGCGGGTCATGAACTTTCCCCCTTGGTCTTATGCGAATCGTCTGCGGGGAGCCCGCAGCGTCGGCTGACAAATAGCAAGCTCGACCGCAAAGGACCAGTGCGGAAGCAAGTTCATCCACCAGGGTGAAAGCGCGCTCTGACAGCCAGGCGCTTCGTCCCCGATCGCGCGGCCGTGGGCCCGCCGGGCCGCTCGCCGGGGGTTCGCCCGCGCCGGTAGAATGCCGCGCCTATGATCGTTCATCTCATCGACGGAACGTACGAGCTCTTCCGCCACTTCTACGGCGCGAGACGCTTCAACAAAGGCAAGGACAAGCCGTTCGGCGCCGTCGTCGGCGTGCTCAACACCGTTCTGCAGATGATCGAGGGGGGCGCCACACACCTCGGCGTGGCGACGGATCACGTCATCGAATCATTCCGCAACGGACTGTGGCCGGGGTACAAGACGGGGGCGGGTGTGGAGCCCGCGTTGCTCGCGCAGTTCCAGCCGCTGGAAGAAGCGCTCGCGTCGATGGGCGTGGCGGTGTGGCCCATGATCGAGCTCGAAGCCGACGATGCGCTCGCCTCCGCGGCGGCCATCGCCGAGCGCGATCCGCGGGTGGAAAAGGTTTCCATCTGGACGCCGGACAAGGATCTCGCCCAGTGCGTGCAGGGGGATCGGGTGGTTCAGGTGGATCGCAAGTCGCAGGCGATCCGGAATGCGCAGGCCGTGCGGGCGAAGTTCGGCGTGGACCCGGCGTTCATCCCGGATTTCCTGGCGCTCGTGGGCGATACCGCTGATGGCTACCCGGGCCTGCCCGGTATCGGCAAGGCCACGGCCGCGCGGCTGGTGTCGCAGTTTGGTGCGCTGGAAAGCTTTCCGGAAAGCGTTTTGAGCGGCGAGCGTCGCACGCTCGCGCTGCTCTTCAAGAACCTCGCCACGCTGCGCGCCGATGCGCCCGTGTTCGCGAACGTGGACGAGATCGAGTGGCGCGGTCCGACCCAACCGTTCGAGCAGTACGCGGCGAACCGGCTGGGCGACGAGCGCGTCGCGCAACGCGCCGCGAAGGCGGCGAAGCAATCGCGCGAGCGGGCCGGCGGAGCCGCGGCGCGCTGAAGTGAGTCAGTGCCCGATGCATCACCTCGACGGCGCCGCGCATCGGAAGCTTTTCTCGTCATCCGTGCTTCCGCTGCCGGCGTAAACCGCTTCTTGCGGGAAGGGACACAGCGGCCGCGTGCGGGCCGGCCCGTTCGGCGGATTGCTCACCACGATGCGCTCCGGCGCCTTCCCCGTCTCGACCCACCGATCGATGGTGGAAATCGCGTCGAACAGGAAGGGCCCATCGCCGCCCGCGCAGTGCCCCATCCCCGGAATCATGAACAGGCGCGCACCCGCCGTTTTCTTCGCGCCGAGCTGCGATGTGAGCTCGTTGTAGAAGTCCACCGTGCTCATCGGCGGAATGAGCCCATCCGCCCATCCATGCGACAGGAGCAGCTTCCGGCCACCCGCAAGATAATTCTCCAGGCCCTGCGGCGGAACGTTCAGGATGTCCCCGTGAGCCTGGATGGCGCGAGTGACATTCTTGTCGTAGTCGAACGTCCGGAAATCCCACTTCGGATCCTTGAACACCAGGTCCCTGAAGTAGGTGAACGCCGCGCCAAACGGTTCCGGTCCCATCGTCTGAATCGGAAACATCGCCTCGCTGCCGGGCTCGAAACCGGGATAGATCTGCTCTTTGGTGCGCGTGTTGCGCGGCCCCTGATAAATCGCGCGCAAGGCCGCGACCTGCGCCGCCGTGAAGCACTCCGCACCCTCCGCGCCCTTGCACTGAAGGACTGCAGGATCGAACCGGCACCGCCCCGGCGCGGAAATGATGCCGTCCTTCACGCCGTCATCGGCATCACACGCCGCCACAGCCGCCTTGTGCACGAGCCCGAACTTCGGCGGCGGGATGCGGCTCGCCTCATCCTTCAGCGCGGCGTGGCCCGTCCATAGGGAGCTCACCATCAGGCTCACCATCGGATTGGCCGGAGCCATCGAGGAAATGCCGTCGTAATCTGCTGGATAACGATAGGCCTCCATCAAGCCCTGGCGCCCGCCGGTGGAGCAGCTCACGAACAGCGAGCGGCTCTGCTTCTTGCCGTAGAACGCGTTGATCACCGCCTTCGCCGCGACGGTCATCTCGTGCGGCGCCCGATGGCCGAAGTCGACGAGCTTCTCCGGGTGACCCGCGGCGAAGCTCGCATCGAGCGGATTGCCCTGATGCCCGTCGTCGGTGGCGGCCGTCGCATAACCCATGGAAAGGGGATCGATCATCGAGGCGTAGGTGATGGAGCCCGCCCACACGCCATTGCCCACGCCCACGAACTTGCCGTTCCAGTTCGCGGCCGGCATCCACACTTCGAAGCGGATATCGGAGTCCGAGGTCGGCCGGATGGTGCCGCCGACGCGGCAGAAGGCCGGCAGGTGCGAATAGGCTGCCGGCGGCGCCCCGGGCCCGCCACCCGCGCCCGCGGGCGGAGCGAATGCCCCCGCAGCGACGCTCTGCGCCAGCGTGATCTGCGTATGAGGGAGCTCGAGACTGCTGAGCTCTTCGCACTCGGCCCCGTAGGCCTGCGAGAACCCCAGGACCGCAAGACATGCGGCATGAACGACAAATCCCAGCGCGGCGCGCGAACGTCTCATGCGAGGCCCCCCTGATCGTTTGCGAAAGCTTATCCGATGATCGGCCGCCCGGGGAACAGGGCCGCCGAAGTAATAACGACAAGAAGGGGGGGTGATGTTGGACGCGTCCATGGCCGCCGGCCTGTCCACGGGCCAGAAGAAAGTCGTGCTCGCCTCGAGCCTCGGCACCGTCTTCGAGTGGTACGACTTCTACCTCTACGGCTCGCTCGCCGCGATCATCGCGAAACAGTTCTTCTCCGCGCTGAATCCGACCGGCGCATTCATCTTCGCGCTGCTGGCGTTCGCCGCGGGTTTCGCGGTTCGCCCGCTCGGTGCGCTGGTGTTCGGACGCCTCGGGGATCTCGTGGGGCGCAAGCACACGTTCCTCATCACGATCCTGCTGATGGGCTTGTCCACGTTTCTCGTAGGTGTTCTGCCGAGCTACGCGAGCATCGGCGTGCTGGCGCCAGTGGCGCTCATCGCTCTGCGACTGCTGCAGGGCCTGGCACTCGGAGGCGAATACGGTGGCGCCGCGACTTACGTCGCCGAGCACGCGCCACATGACCGCCGCGGTTTGCACACGAGCTTCATCCAGACGACTGCAACGCTCGGGTTGTTTCTGTCGTTGCTCGTGATCCTTGCTTGCCGTGGATGGTTGGGGACGGAAGCGTTCGAGACATGGGGCTGGCGCATTCCCTTTCTCGTCTCCTCAGTGCTGCTGGCTATTTCCGTATGGATTCGGCTTCAGCTGAATGAGTCACCGCTGTTCCTGCAGATGAAGGCCGAAGGCAAACGATCGCAGGCCCCGCTCACCGAAAGTTTCTTGTCGAAGAATGGCCGCATCGTGCTCCTGGCACTGTTCGGTGCAACGGCCGGGCAGGCCGTGGTGTGGTACTGCGGGCAGTTCTACGCGCTCTTCTTCCTGACGCAGATCCTGAAGATCGATGCTACGCCGGCCAATCTGCTGATCGCCGGCGCGCTTGTGATCGGCACGCCTTTCTTCATCCTGTTCGGCTGGCTCTCCGACAAGATCGGGCGCAAGCCCGTGATCATGGCGGGTTGCCTGATCGCGGCACTCACGTATTTCCCGATCTTTCACGGGCTCACCTGGTACGGCAACCGGGCGCTCGCCGTAGCCAGCGCGGCAAGCCCGGTGTCCGTCGCGGCGAATCCGGCGGAGTGCAGCTTCCAGTTCAACCCCATTGGCACGAAGCAATTCACGACATCCTGTGACGTCGCGAAATCGGCGCTCGCGAATCGCGGGATTCCGTACGAGAACCTCTCGGCACCCGCGGGAACGCACGCGACGATTCACGTGGGGCAGATCGTCATCGCGTCCTACGAGCGGGGCGGAGCAGGTTCGACGAAGGAAGCGAAGCGGTTCGATGCGGAGTTGAAGTCAGCGCTGCTCCAGGCGGGATACCCCCACAAGTCGGATTCTTCGAAGCTGAATGTGCCGATGCTTCTGCTGCTCCTCACGATCCTGGTGGTGTACGTGACGATGGTCTATGGGCCTATCGCAGCGTGGTTGGTTGAGTTGTTCCCCACCCGCATCCGCTACACCTCGATGTCACTGCCTTACCATATCGGTAACGGATGGTTCGGGGGCTTCCTGCCGACCACGGCGTTCGCGCTCGTCGCGACGACGGGGAATATTTATCAGGGGCTCTGGTATCCCATCATCGTGGCGGGCGTGACGGTCGTGGTGGGTACGCTATTCCTGCCGGAGACGCGACACGTCGATATTTCGAAGTAGAGAAGGGGGGCGTCACATGCAAGGTCCGAGCACACAGGATCGCCTGGAGATCCAGGAGCTTTACGCGCGCTACAGCTGGGCGCTCGACACAGGTGACACGGAGGGGTATGTCGCACTCTTCACGACCGATGCGCTGGTCACTGAAGAGACGCGCGACCGTGGCCTCGAAGTGCGCCAGGGGCACGACGAGATCCGCAAGCTGGTGCTGAAGTTTCACGACCGGCCGGATTTCCCCGGTCATCAGCACCAGATGGCGCAGTTCGTCTTCGATCCGGACCCGGACGGCCGTCCCGATCACTGGGTCGTGCGCTCCTATGCCTGGGCCACGATCAACCATCCGCCGCAGCCGCCGCATCTGCATTGGTGCGGGCACGTGCGCGACGTCGTGGCGAAGGTCGACGGCGTGTGGAAGATCCGCGCGAAAAGCATCATGGGTTGGGGAGGGGAAGTGCTGGCCCGCTTCGACGCTCGCGCCAAGCCGTGAGGCGCAGTGTCGGCTATCAGGTGGCGCTGACGGCGCTGCTCAGCCTCAATTTCGGGATCGTGCTGTTCGACCGCAACGCGCTCAGCTTCCTGATGCCGTTCATCCAGCCTGATCTGAAATTGAGCAATACGCAGGTTGGGGTGTTGGCGAGCGCGTTGTCGCTCACCTGGGCGCTTGCGGCGTTTGGCGTCGGCGTGATCTCGGATCGGTTGGGGTCGCGGAAGCAATTGCTCGTGCTGGCGACGCTGGCCTTTTCGGTCTGCTCCTTTGGGTCGGGGCTCGCGGTGTCGTTTGTGACGATGCTCGGTGCGCGGTTGCTCATGGGCGTGGCGGAGGGCGGGATCATGCCGATCAGCCAGTCCCTCATCGCCACCGAGGTGGACGCCCGGCACCGGGGGCTTGCGATGGGCGTGACGCAGGGATTTGGGTCGAGCCTGCTGGGGTCGTTTGTGGCGCCGGTGGCGCTGGTGGCGTTTGCTACGGCGTTCGGGTGGCGGGAAGCGTTTTTCCTGGCGGGGGCGCCGGGGATTGTGGTCGCGTTGTTGATGGTGTGGGTGATCCGGGCGCCGGCTGGGGTGGCCGCCGTCGAGCAGCGAGCGCCGCGGGCTGCCTTGCAGCCGCCGGAGCAAGAAGCCCTCAATCGCCGGGCGGCTGAGAGCGCGCTCGGCGCGTCTGCTACGCAAGAGGGTGCGCTTGGGCGGGAAGGTGTGCCTGGTTCGCGGGGGTCTCTGCTGTCGGTGCTTCAGGATCGAAACATCGTGCTGTGCGCGGTGCTGGGCATCCTGCTCGTGTCGTATCTCGTCGTGTGCTGGGCGTTCATGCCCCTGTATCTCACTCAGGTGCGGCAGTACGACCCCGAAACCATGGGCTGGCTCATGGGCACGCTGGGTATTTCCGCGACAATTGCCTCGTCCGCGATACCGGCGCTGTCGGATCGCATTGGCCGGCGGATGGTGACGATTGCCCTGCCGCTCGTCGCGCTCATCCTGCCCCTCGCCGCGTTGTACTACACCGGGTCCACCTGGGGGCTCGCGGCCATGTTCTTTTGCGGATGGGGAGTGACGGGCATTTTCCCGCTCTTCATGGCGACCATTCCGTCCGAAAGTGTCGATGCCCGACACATGGCGAGCGCGCTGGGAGTCTGCATGGGCGCCGGTGAGATCGTGGGCGGCGTGTTGTCGCCTTCCATCGCGGGCTATCTCGCGGACCTCGTTGGCCTGCAGGCGCCGTTGTGGATGATGTTCGGCCTTGCGCTGGTCGCCGGCCTGGTTGCGCTCGGCATTCGCGAAACCGCGCCTCGCGTGCTCGCGTCGGCAGCCGCCGCGGAAGCGGGCTGATCGCCAACGTGCGCACGCCCCGCCATCCTGCGGCGACGGGCGCCTGAGCGCCGCCGGGTGGTCTCGCGCACGGTACTATCCGCTGCCGTCACGAAAGGGGGGGCTCATGAACAACAAGTGGCTCGTATCTCTGGTCGCCGCCTGCGGCGTCGTCGCTCAAACGCCTGCACACGCGCAGCAGTCATCACCCCCAGCTCAAACCCCGCCGCCACCGCCAGCGCGCGCCACGTGCACGCGCGCCTCCCTGCAGTCCGCGGTGGACAGCTACCTCGCCGCGCAGAAGTCCGGCGATCGCAAGAAGATGGCGCTGGCGGACAAGGTGAAATACCTCGAAAACATGATCGAGGTGACCGCGGACAAGGGCCTCTGGAACACGGCGCTGCCGATCGCGTTCTCACGCAGCCTTTACGACAAGGACCGTTGCCGCACCTTTTCGGAAGTGATCGTGACCGAAGGCGGGCATCAGTACGTGATCGGCACGCGACTGAGCGTCGACAAGGGCAAGATCACCGGCATCGACAGCCTCGTCACCGACAAGGGCGACTGGCTCTTCAACGCCAATTCCTATCTCAAGTATTCGAGCAAGGAAGACTGGAGCCCGCCGAAGCCCGGCACCGGCGCGACGATGCTCGAGCTCATCAACGCCGGCAACAACTACCTGGATCTTTTTTCGGACAAGTTCGTGAAGATCCCCTGGGGCAGGCCGTGCGCGCGCCTCGAGGGTGGCGCGTACACCAACCGCGACGGTGATCCGAACGCGAGCTGCGAGGTCGGCATTCCGCCGGGTGTGCTCTATATCGTGAACCGCGACTACGTGGTCGATGAAGAGCAGGGCGTGATCAACATCTTCTGCCGTTTCGGCAGCAGCACGAACGGCATGCCGGATTCACACACTTTCCGGCTCGTGAATGGCAAGATCGCGAACGTCCACACGATCAGCGTCAACCTGAATCCGAATCGTCCCTCGCCGCAGGCCGACGATAACGGAGTAATCCTTCGCTGAAGTTGCGATCCGCTGGGTGAGCGTTGAACAGCGTCCGCAGTTGCTGTTCAACGACATCTTGCCCCACGTGGGACAAGTGCGCTCATATACGGACCGATGAGCCTTGGAATTTTTGAGGAAAAAACGTCTGCGGACGGGCATGAAGCGCGTGGCGCCGCCGGCACGGTCTGCAAGCTCGTGCCCCACCCGCCGCGCGCGCGGATCACGCGTCCCATGCTCGATCCGCCGCGCGTGCTGGTCGCCGACGACTACGAGGATGCGGCGGAAAGTCTCGGGCTGCTCCTGGAGTGCACGGGTGCCCGGACCGAGGTCGCGCTCGACGGCCGGCGGGCGCTGGCGATCGCCTCGCACTGGCGTCCCGAGATCTGCGTGCTCGACCTGCAGATGCCCGAGCTGGATGGGTGCGAAGTGGCGCGTCAGATCCGGTCGCAATCGTGGGAGGAGCGTCCGCTCCTCGTTGCCCTCACCGGGTGGACCACGGAGAACGATCGCATGCGTGCGCTCGACGCCGGCTTCGACTACTACGTCACCAAGCCCGTGGAGCCTTCCTGGCTCCTTCGCCTCATCAAGAGTTATTGCCGCGTGATCTGAGCTCGCGGGGGCGTCACCCCATCCGCCGGCATCCCTTGGCGGCCGACCAGCGAATCCCATAGCATCCAAACCATGTAGTCGGCGTCTGTTCGCGAGATTATTGGCGGATGAAAGACGCGAAAAGACGGCTGCTGTGTTTTGGCCTGCTGGTTGGCGTGATGCTGGCCGGCTGTGGCAAGAGCCCGCCGCCTGCTGAAACCCCGCCCACCGTGATCGTTGCGGAACCGATCGTTCGTGAGGTGCGGGATTGGGACGACTACGCCGGCCGGTTCGAGGCGGTCGATGCCGTGGAGATCCGCCCGCGCGTGTCGGGCATGCTCCAGTCGGTGCATTTTCGCGATGGCCAGCAGGTGAAGAAGGGGCAACTCCTCTTCACCATCGATCCCCGGCCCATCGAGGCGCAGCTGGCACAGTCCCGGGCCCAGCTCGCGAGGGCCCGCGCCGCCCAGGCGAATGCGGATGCGGCGCTCCGGCGCGGCAAATCGCTGAGCCAGACCCACCTCATCAGCGAATCCGACCTCGAGCTGCTGTCCGCGCAGGCGCTGCAGGCCGCGGCGGATGTCGCGGCGGGCGAGGCCAACGTGAAGGCCAACGAGCTCAATCTCGAGTTCACCCGCGTCGCCGCGCCCCTGGAAGGGCAGATTTCGCGTCACCGGCTCGCCGCCGGCAATCTGGTGGAGGCGGGCGTGACGGTGCTGACCACCATCGTGACCCTCGATCCCATCCGTTTCGTCTTCGATGCACCCGAAGCCGCGCTGCTCAAGTACAAGCGCGAGCAGGGGGGCGAGGCACTCGGCAACGACGTGGACATCCGGCTGCAGGATGAGACCGAGTTTCGCTGGAAGGGGCACATCGAGTTCGTCGACAACGCGCTCGACACGGGCTCCGGCACCATTCGCGCGCGCGCGTTGGTGCAGAACCCGCAGGGCTTCCTGACGCCCGGCATGTTCGGCCACATGCGCCGCTTCGAGGCGAAGCCGGTGAAGGCCATGCTCGTTCCGGACGAGAGCGTCCTGAACGACCAGACGCGCCAGATCGCCTATGTGGTCGGCGCGGACGGGGTCGTCCAGCAACGCACGGTGGAACTGGGGCGGCTGATCGACAACATGCGCGTGATCCGTGCCGGTCTCAAATCCGGCGACAACGTCATCATCAGTGGCGTGCAGCGGGCGCGGCCGGGACGCAAGGTGACCGCGCAGCCCGGGCAGATCAGCGCATTCCCCTCGGGGATTTCGCGCGGTGAGGACGGGCGCCTGGACATGCCCTCCGGCGGGGCAGCTGGCGGCGGTAGCGCCAGCGCGCAGGGGTCCGCGCCGTGAAACTGGCGCACTTCTTCATCGACCGGCCCATCTTTGCGTGCGCCGTGTCGGTGATCATCACGCTGCTCGGCGCGATCACGCTGCCGCGGCTGGCGGTGGATCAATATCCGCGCATCGCTCCGCCCACCGTCACGGTGTCGGCGAGCTACCCCGGCGCCTCGGCGGAGGTGATGGCGGATAACGTTGCCGCCCCGCTCGAACAGCAGATCAACGGCGTGGACGACATGCTCTATATGTCCTCGCAGTCGATCGGCGAGGGCCGCGTTTCCATCACCGTGACATTCCGCCTCGGCACGGATGTCGATCTCGCGCAGGTGAAGGTGCAAAACCGCGTGCAGACAGCGCTGCCGCAGTTGCCGCAGGAGGTGCAGAACCTCGGCGTCAGCGTGCGCAAGGGCTCGGGCGACACGCTGCTGATCGTGCACATGACCGCGACCGACCCGGCGATGGATCGCAAGTTCCTCGCGAATTACGCGAGCCTGCAGGTGCGCGAGCGCCTGCTGCGCGTGCCTGGCGTGGGCGACGTCGGTGTGAACGCGGCGCGCGACTATGCCATGCGCATCTGGATCGATCCGGACAAGGCTGCCGCTCGCAATCTCACGGTGCAGGAGATTGTCCAGGCGCTTCGAAACAACAACGTGCAGGTGGCGGCCGGCGCGGTGGGAGCGCCCCCGTTCACCGACAATCCGGCGGCCTCGCAGCTCATCGTGCAGACCGCGGCAAAACTGGTCACGGCGGATGAGTTCGCGCGCGTGATCATCAAGCGCGACGACCAGGGACGCGTCACGCGCATCTCGGACATCGGCCGCGTGGAGCTCGGCGCGCAAAACTACGGCATCAATGCGTTCAAGAACCGCGAGCGGGCCGTCGCGCTCGGCGTGACGCAGGCGCCGGGCAGCAACGCCCTGGAAGTGGCGGACGCCATCCAGGAGACGATGCGCTCGATGCAGGCGGATTTTCCGGTCGGCATCGCTTACGAGATCATTTACAACCCGAGCGAATACATTCGCGCCTCTGTCCAGGAGGTGCAGCGGACCTTGCTCGACGCGACGATCCTCGTCGTCATCGTCGTCATTCTGTTCCTGCAAAGCTGGCGCACGGCGCTGATCCCGCTCCTGGCGATCCCGGTTTCCATCATCGGAACCTGCGCGGTGCTGGGAGTGTTCGGGTTCTCGCTGAACAACCTCTCGATGTTCGGGCTCGTGCTGTCCATCGGCATCGTGATCGACGACGCCATCGTGGTCGTGGAGAACGTGGAGCGGCACATGCGCGCCGGCATGCCGGCGCGGCAGGCGGCCCACGTCACCATGGACGAGGTGGGCGGCGCGCTCATCGGCATCGCCGCCGTGCTCGTCGCGGTATTCGTGCCGACGGCGTTCATGGGCGGCATCGCCGGGCAGTTCTACAAGCAGTTCGCGCTGACCATCGCCAGCGCCACGATCATCTCGCTGGCCGTCTCGTTGAGCCTGACGCCGGCGCTCTGCGCGATCATCCTCAAGCCCCACTTCGACGCCGACAAGCACACCTGGATCGGGAAGCTCGGCGCGCGCGTGGCGCGGACGTTCGACCACTTCAGCGAGCGATACGGTTTGGTCGCTCGACGCACCATCCGCGCGAGCGCGGTGATGCTGATCCTGTACGGCGGCCTGCTGGCCCTCGCGGGCTGGCGCATCATCGATACGCCGCGCGGATTCATCCCGTCGCAGGACCAGGGAAGCGTCTCGATGTCCGTGCAGCTGCCAGTGGGCGCCACGCTCGCGCGCACCGACGCCATCACGCAGCAGATCGTCGACATCATCCTGAAGACTCCGGGCGTGTGGGCGACGTCGACCTATGCGGGCATCGACGGCAACGGCTTCAACCTGCAGTCGAGCTCGACTCAGATGTGGCCGATCTTCGATCCCTGGGAAGTGCGGCTGCCCAAGGGGCAGACCTCCGCGCAGATCACCGCGGAGCTGCGCAAGCGACTTTCGGTGATCACGGGCGCGGATATCCGCATCAGCCAGCCGGCACCGGTGATGGGCCTGGGATCGGCCGGCGGCTTCCGCATGATGATCGAGGATCGGGGTGGCAACGGCTATGAGGCGCTCGAGGCCGCTGCACGGGATATCGCGGAGGCGGCCAGCAAGGATCCGGCCGTCACCAATACCTTCGTCGGCTTCAACAGCCGCAGCCCGCGGCTGAATGCGCGTGTCGATCGCGACAAGGCGGAAATGCTCGGCGTGCCCGCTTCGAACGTCTTCGCGACCATGCAGACGTATCTCGCGGGAACGTACGTCAACAACATCAATCTCATTGGCCACACCTTCCAGGTGATTGCCATGGCCGATGCGCCGTTCCGCCAGGATGCGGCGTGGGTCGGCACGCTCAAGACGCGCTCCCAATCCGGAGCGATGGTGCCGCTGAGCTCGGTCGCCACCTTCGAGCCCGCGGTGGGGCCCTACAAGGTGTTCCGGTACAACCTGTATCCGGCTGCCGATGTTCAGGGCGAGACGAGGCCGGGTGCCTCGACGGGCGAGGCGATGGCCGCGATGGAGCGCATCGCGCGGGCGCGGCTGCCGGCAGGCTTCACGTTCGAGTGGACCGACATCGCTTATCAGCAGCAGCTGGCGGGGAATGCGGGCGCGCTCAGCTTCGCGCTGGCGGTGGTGTTCGTGTTCATCTTTCTCGCGGCGTTGTACGAGAGCCTGACGTTGCCGCTGGCGGTGATTCTGATCGTGCCGATGTGCCTGCTCGCGGCGATGCTGGGTGTGAACTTCAGTGGAACGGACAACAACATCCTCACCCAGATCGGCATGGTCGTGCTGATCGGCCTTGCGGCCAAGAACGCGATTCTCATCGTCGAGTTCGCGCGGCAGGCCGAAGAGCAGCTCGGCATGACGCCGGCGGATGCCGCGGCACATGCCGCACGCACGCGCCTGCGGCCGATCCTCATGACGTCTGTCGCGTTCATCGCGGGCGTGGCTCCGCTCGCGTTCGGCTCAGGTGCCGGCGCCGAGATGCGGCACGCGCTCGGAATCGCGGTGTTCTTCGGAATGATCGGCGTCACCGTATTCGGGTTGCTCTTCACGCCGTTGTTCTACGTGGCGTGCCGCAAGCTTTCGGATCGCCTGGGCAAGCGGCGCGTTATGCCTGGCGAGCAGGTCGGTATAACCCGGTAACGCTTCTGTTACCTCGGTTGAGGGATTCGATCGGCGCGTCGGAACACCCTATCCTTCGCCACTCTTCCGGCTATGGAGACAAGTCGAATGACCGAGTACGTCCCGCCCAAGGTATGGGTATGGAATAAACCGAGCGGCGGCACGTTCGCCAACATCAATCGCCCGATCGCCGGCCCCACGCACGAGAAGGAGCTGCCGGTAGGGCGTCATCCGCTGCAGTTGTATTCGCTGGCTACGCCGAACGGGCAGAAAGTCACGATCCTGCTGGAAGAGCTGCTCGCGCTCGGCCACAGCGGCGCCGAATACGATGCGTGGCTGATCCGGATCAACGAAGGCGATCAGTTCAGCAGCGGCTTCGTCAAGGTGAACCCCAACTCGAAGATCCCTGCGCTGCTCGATCGCAGCGGGCCGACGCCCATCCGGGTGTTCGAGTCGGGAGCCATCCTCCTGTACCTCGCGGAGAAATTCGGCGCGTTCCTGCCGACGGAGCGCGCCGCGCGCGCCGAGACGCTCTCGTGGCTCTTCTGGCAGATGGGCGCCGCACCGTATCTCGGGGGCGGGTTCGGGCATTTCTATGTGTATGCGCCGACCAAGATCGAGTACGCGATCGATCGATTCACCATGGAGGTGAAGCGGCAGCTCGATGTGCTCGACCGGCGTCTCGGTGAGTCCGAATACGTTGCGGGCAATGAGTACACGATTGCCGACATGGCGATCGCTCCGTGGTACGGGCAGATCGTCAAGGGGCAGGCGTATGGGAACGCGGCCGAGTTCCTGAGCGCGCACGAGTACAAGAACGTGCAGCGCTGGACGGACAAGATCTTTGCTCGGCCGGCCGTGCAGCGCGGACGCATGGTCAACAAGACTTCAGGCGATCCCTCGACCCAGCTGCATGAGCGGCACGACGCCAGCGACTTCGAGACGAAGACGCAGGACAAGCTGGCCGCAACTCAGCGCTGATTGCCGATGGTGATGTGAGGCGCCCGCACAGGGCGCCTCCAGCCAGTGGTTATGCCACGCGGCGGCACGAGCCGCCCCGTTCGGCGGCCATGCGAGGCGGTAGGGAGCAGCGCTGCGCCTGCACGTGGGCTGTGCATG
>JBDZVF010000613.1:0-3015 GCA_040255575.1 Pseudomonadota bacterium
GAACGTACTCGAGGAGCTACAGCTTCTCGCACACGAACCCAGCGCTGAACGCGGACGGGCTCAACCGCACGATCGATCTCGTGTATCGGGACATCAGGCAGCTCACCTCCGTGTCCTCGGATTTCTCAACGAAGACCTGGCTCACGGGTTTGAGCTACGGCTACCCGGTGGGCGAGCGGCAGGAGGTTCGATTCGGCGGCACGTGGTCTCACGTGGAGCTTGCGACGAGCACGGGCAGCTCCCAGCAGCTTATCGACTGGGTTTCCCAGAACGGCCGCCAGACTCACAGCAGCTTCCTGGGCTTCGACATCACGGGCTCCACATACGAAGCCTTCGAGCTCAACGCGGCGTATGTCTTCGATAGTCGCGATCGCACGCTCTTCCCAACCGCTGGCGCGCTCCAGCGGCTTTCGCTGTCCTCCACGATTCCCGGCGGAGATGTGGAATACGCGACTGCGGACTATCTCGGTCAGCAGTTCTTTCGCATTCCACTGATACCGATCATCAACAGGATTCCCATCAGCGCGACGTTGCACGCGAGCTATGCGCTGCCGTTCGGCAAGACGACTTCGGTGCCGCCGAATCGCAACTTCTATCTGGGTGGGCCGGACTCGGTGCGCGGCTTTCGGGAGTCGACGCTCGGGCCGCGCGATTCGTTCGGCAATCCGTACGGCGGGGACTTGGGCCTCAGCGCGCAGCTCGAGGCGATTCTGCCGGTGCCGAGCAAGTTCGAGCAGAGCGCGCGACTGTCGCTGTTCGTCGATGCCGGCCAGGCCTATTACCTCGGCAGCACGAAGTTCACGGACAAGGCGGGCTTCCCGGTCGACACCCGCTTCAGCCTGGATCAGATCCGCGCTTCGACGGGCATTGCCGCGCAGTGGCTCGCGCCGCTCGGTCTCTTCCGTTTCAGCTATGCGATTCCGCTTCGCTACAGGAAGGCGACGGATCTCAGTTTTGGCGATGAGATCGAGGGCTTCCAGTTTTCGATCGGGCGCGCGTTTTGACCAGAGGCTCTCGAGATATGAATGGGATGCGAATCGCGGTGGCGTTCCTCGTTGCCGTTCTGGCACTCACCTCCTGCAAGAAGGTGCTCAACAAGGGGGAGGAGAGCTTTCACACCCGCATGGTGAATCTCATCCAGAACTCGCCCGCCGTGCAGTACAAGATCGATACGACTGTCATCAGCAGTGCGACGTATCAAACCGGCACAACGTTGTCCGCCGCGCATCCGGGCGCGCATTCGGTCAGTTTCCAGGTGATTCGGCCGGTTTCGCTCGTGTCCACGGACCCGACGGATCCCATCGATCTCGGCGGTTCGTTCAGTCAGACCTACGAGAAGAACATCGATTACACGATCTTCGCGTACGGCACGCTCGACAAGTGAAGACCCTGGTCACTCAGACGCCAAGCGGGCAGGCGGCAGTGCTCGACGACAACATCGAGGTCTCGGTAGTGAATGCGGATGCATCGCTGCAGACGCTGACGGTGTACGTCACCGTGCCGAACGCGGGCATCACATCGCCGCAGAGCATCGGCACGATCAACCCCGGCGAGCGAACCACGCCGAGCACGATGAAGCTCACACGCCCGGACGCGACCGATACAACGTCGGACCTCACGAGCAGTCTCACCTTCGAGATTCGCGATGCTTCGGGCGCAGTGATCTACACCTCACCCGACATCACCGCGACGGAAAAAATTCGCTACTTGTTTGCGATTACGCCCAACATTGGGCCGGGACCTTCGCCGGTTCAGATGATAGGGATCGATGGCACCTCCGGTGTTTTCACGAGCACTGGCGATGAGGCGGCGCTGCGCGTAGTGCACGTTTCCGCGGAAACGCCGGCGCTGGATGTCTACCGCGCCACCGTGCTGGACGCGCCGCTCTTCGGCAATCTCGCGTTCCGCGACCGCAGCGACTACGCGCGCGTGCCCCAGGGCACGATCGATCTGCTGGGTGTGCCGGCCGGTTCCACGGCGCTTCAGTTCCTCTTCATCAAGGAGTTCGGCCTGGTGCAGGGCTCGAGCTCGAGCGTTTATGTCATCGGCCCGGCGAACGCGGTGGTGAACAGCGTGCTGGGGGACAATCGCCGCAGCATTCCGACGCAAGCCGCATTTCGCTTTCTGGTCGCTGCGCCGAGTCGCATCGGCATTACGGCGGGGCTGGACGTTTACGTGACGACGCCGGGACAGTCTCTCGACTTCAACGCCCCGACGACCGAGACGACGGATGATGCGGCTCAGTTCAGAAGGGCGAGTGCCTTGGCTTATCAGGCTTTCAACGACTACGCGGCGCTGAAGCCGGGTACGTACCAGGTGCCGATGATGGAGGGTGGCACCACGACGGTCGCGCTGGACACCACGATGACGCTACCGGCCGGCGGCGTGCAGACCTACGTGGTGAATGACGACCCGGATACGGGCGAGCTGGAGCTGATTCCGGTGGATGACGCGACGCTCTGAGCCAAAGGCGTCGGTCCGACCGCCGACGCGAAGAGCGCGAGGTTCGACGGCCAGAGCGCGGGGCTTCAGCCTTTTACGCTTCGAGGCGGGCTCAGGACGCCTTTTTCGAAGCGGCGGAGGCAGCGGCCGCGCGAGCCGCGCGGTCGTGCACCAGACGCAGAACAAACAAGCGACGACCCACCGGCGTACGGCTCAGGGTCGGGGCAACGCGCGGGGCCGCGCGGAGTGTTGCTGCGTCTTTGGCGTTCATCAGGACATCCCTCGAATGCGCGCCGCCAGACGGCTCTTGTGCCGGGCAGCCTTGTTGCGATGGACGATCTGCTTGTTGACCATGCTGTCGATGATCGGAACGGCGACGGCGTAGCTCTTCTGCGCCTCTTCTTTCTTGCCGGCAGCGATAGCGTCCGACACACCACGAATGGCGGAGCGCATGCGCGAGCGCATGGTCACGTTGTGGGCGCGGTTTTTCTCAGCCTGACGGGCCGCCTTTTCAGCGGACTTGGTATTCGCCACGAATGCTCCGGAATCGACCAGAAAAAGGGGGCGGTAGTG
>JBDZVF010000087.1:0-16455 GCA_040255575.1 Pseudomonadota bacterium
AGTTGCCGCTGCTGTCACAGTACGCGGATGCGCACTCGGCAGAAGGGCTCCGTGTGCTCGGCTTCAGCCTGGATGAGCCCGGGCAGATGAAGGACGTGCGCAAGGTCGCCGAGTCGCTGCACTTTCCTGTCGGTCTGCTCGGCAACTCGAGTGCGCCGGGATACGGTCGAATCTGGCGTCTGCCGGTCAATTTCACGATCGACCGCGCCGGTAGGCTTGCGAACGACGGCTGGAAGGAGAAGAAGCCTACATGGACGGCGGAGCGGCTCGAAAGGATCGTTACGCCGCTGCTGCGCTCGTCCGGATGAAGACGGGCATCGCGAATTGCGCGGGATGACCTGCTCGAGCGGCCCGCGTGCGGCATTTTGTCGCACGGGCAGCGGTAGTGAAGTCTTCAGAATATCCCCGTTCGTCGAAGGGGAGATCGAAGCATGCGTACCGCGGGCCCCGATCGCGGGCTTCAGCGCGATCCGCAACGGCGGCACCAACGGGGATCCCGTGCTGCGCGGCATGTTCGGCTCGCGACTCAATCTTCTGACGAACGACGGACTCATGCCGGGGGCGTGTCCCGCGCGGATGGACAATCCGCTCTCCTACGTTGCACCCGAAACCTACGATCGTCTCGTCGTGACGAAAGGGCCGCAGACCGTTCTGTGGGGACCTGGCGCCTCCGCGGGCACGGTGCGTTTCGAACGCGCTCCGCTTGCGAATGCAGCCGGTGAGCCCGTGGTGCGATTGAACGCGAATGCGCTCGGCGGCTCGTTCGGCCGCAATGATCAGGTGCTCGATGTCTCCGGCACTGCTGGCGTCGGCTACGCACGCCTGACGGGCAATCGATCCGAAGCGAACGATTACGAGGACGGGTCGGGTCACACCGTGCCGTCGCATTGGAGGAAATGGAATACCGACGGTGCGATCGGCTGGACGCCTTCCGCAGGCACGCTCTTTGAGCTCAACGCGGGCACTGGGGACGGTGAGGCGCGTTACGCCGGACGCGGCATGGACGGCTCGCAGTTCGAGCGCACGAGCTACGGACTGCGCTTCGAGAAGACACAGTTGCCGGGTGTGCTGAAGGAAGTGAAGGCGAGCGCGTTCTACAACTACGCCGATCACGTCATGGATAACTACACGCTGCGCACGCCGAACCCGATGAGCGCGATGCCGATGCCGATGGCGGCAAACGTCGACCGGCTCACGCGCGGTGGTCGAGTCGCGACGACGTGGCAGTTGGACCTGCTCGAGGTGACTGCGGGGCTCGATACGCAGAGCAGCCGCCATCGTGGCCGGAGCGCGTCGGGCGTAGACACCTATCGACAGATGCCCTGGTCTACAGACGCCAATTTCTCGAATGACGGTGCGTTCGCGGAGGTGACTCTGCAAGTTCAGGAGCATCAGCGTGTGGTACTCGGCGCTCGCGCTGATCGCGCCGAAGTAACCGACGAGCGGCAGCAGACCAGCGGCATGATGCCGATGCCGAACCCCACCGCGGGCGTGACTCGGCGCGAGACGCTGTCGAGCGGGTTCGCCCGCTACGAGCACGATGCGCAGGGTCTTCCCGTGAGCCTGTACGTTGGCATCGGCAGAGCCGAACGCATGCCGGACTACTGGGAGCTCTTCTCACCCGACATGGGTCCGATGGGCTCGGTCAATGCGTTCTCCGCGATCGGGCCGGAGAAAACGACGCAGCTAGACGTGGGCCTGCAATACCGCGCGCCTAGCGTGGATGCGTGGGTGTCGGCCTATGTGGGCCGCGTGAACGACTTCATCCTGTTCACCTACATGAGCGGCGGCATGATGGGCCCGATGTCGAGCGTGTCGCAGATCGACGCGAACATCCATGGCGGTGAGGCGGGAGTGGAGCTGCGGCCGCTGCCGCAGTGGAAGCTCGGCGCCACGCTCGCGTACTCGTGGGGCGAAAATCGGAATACAGGCGGAGCGCTGCCTCAGATTCCCCCTCTCGATGCGCGCTTTACAGTGGCATACGACAGCGCGCGCTGGTCCGTCGGAGCGCTGCTGCGCGCCGTGGATGCGCAGCAGCGATTCGCGCTCGATCAGGGCAACGTAGTCGGTCGCGATCTCGGCGAGACGGCGGGTTTCGCCGTCCTTTCGTTCAATGCGACGTATCGCATCTCGCGCGATCTGAATGTGGCTGCGGGTGTCGACAACATTCTCGATCGCACGTACACGGAGAACCTCAACCTCTCGGGCAGTGCGGATTTCGGCTATCCGGCAGATCCTGTACGCATCAACGAGCCCGGACGCACCGCGTGGCTCAAGGTGACACTGGGAATGTCCGGCCGCTAGACCGCATGGCTACGGCGTGACCGATAAGCAGTCTCGCGCTTCTCGGAAGCGATTAAATCCCTGGCGAGCGGTCGGCCGTAGTCCTTGCATTCGCATCCCCGGTGCTGACGATGCCCGCTCCCTGCTTTTATGCGACTGGCGATGCGCTAGCGGAGCTCATTGCGATGTACGGGCGGTTGAACGCCGGTGACCGGCTGCGTTGTTGGCAATGGCTCGCAAGCGAGATCCTGAATAGGAGGTGGGCGGAGCCGGCCTAGCCATGTGGGAGCGATGGCACCGGCGCATGGAAATCTGCGACGTCGTGCAACGCTTTGCGACTGGCTGCAACGGGCAATGAGGCAGTCGGCCAGCGCAACGACGGCGGTTGACGCGAACCCGATGCCCGCCGTTGCGGGGTGCTGCATCTCGCCTCGAACTGACGCGTCCCGTAGCGAAGTGGCTGATGCCTGCATCGTGCCTTTCCGGCCGATTTCGCACATTTCTCCGCTAGTCCGCCACAGGCGACTCGATCGACACTCACCATTGTTTCTGGTGAACCAACCTATGTCGTTAGTGAGAGACCTGTATGAGTATCGAGCAAGTCAAACCTATGATCATCACGCCCGTTCGCTACGTTCTGCCGCCCGTGGCGAGCTTCATGACCGGCTATTCGGTCAAGGCGATCGAGCACAAGATGCGGCGCGGAGAGTGGGAGGAAGGAAAGGTCTGGAGACGCGCGCCGGACGGCCGCGTCGTCATTGACCTCGACGGGTACGAGAAGTGGGTCGAGTCCGGTAGGACCTCGACTTGAAAGTGAGAGACTTGCGGCGTGGCTCGTGCCGGGTCCGCCGCCAGTCGCTTGAGTTGGCGCCGCGTATGGTACCATGCCGGTTGTGGAAACTTTCAACAACCGGTAAATCACCATGGCAACGGTCAATTTCAGTGTTCCCGACGACGTCAAGGCCGAGTTCGACAGGTTTTTTGGCGACCAGAACAAGAGCGCGGTGATCGCCGACCTGATGCGCAACGCGGTCGCCGATGCGAAACGACGCAAGCAGCGTGAAAGCATCTTTCGCGCGCTAACGCAGCGCCGTGCGGAGCGGCCATCTCTGACCGATAAGCAGATCCGCGCTTCTCGGACTGCAGGCAGGCCGTGACGGTCGTCATCGACGCCAGCGTCGTTATCAAGTGGTTGCTGCAGGATCCGGAGCGTGAGACCGGGACGGAAAAGGCGACGCAGCTCATGGAGTCCGTCACGCGAGGTGAACTGACGGCGTTGCAGCCGACGCACTGGCTCGCGGAGGTCGGCGCTGTCCTGGCGAGGGAAAGTCCACAGACCGCCGCCGACGATGTCACGATGTTAAGTGCACTCGAGCTTGCCGCAACGGACGACCCACTGGTGCTGAAGCGCGGAGTCGAGCTGGCGATCGAGCTGAAGCAGCACCTCTTCGACACCTACTATCACGCAGTGGCATTGGAGACTGCAGATGCAATGCTCATTACTGCAGATGAGCGGTATCTGCGGGCGGCGCGGCCGAAGGGGCGAATCGTGCATCTGATGGATTGGAATACGTCAGCGAACTGACGGGCTAATCGGGAACTGCGCCAGTTTTCGAAGTCTTTTATCGCTCCGACGTACCGCCTGCAGGCAATTCGAGTTTCCGAACCGGCAGAGAAGGCCGCCAGGCTGCACAAGCCCCGGGGCATTGATTTGATGGAGAGTGAGGGATTCGAACCCTCAAGGATCTTCTGGCCCATACACCCTTAGCGGGGGCGCAGGCGAGCAAGTCGCACCCATTGGATCGTGCGCTGGAGAACCCCGCTGCACGCGGCGAGCCGGCTCTTCCCCTGAACCTCTCCCGAGCCCGATGACGAGGCGAATGGAGGCGCCGACGCCGGTTCCTATTGCCAGCCTATTGCCAGCGAAGGGGTATTCCAGGGGGTACCTGCGGGTCCTGGGATCTCGATAGATCAGTAAGTTTCTGATTCTCGTAGGGCCTATGCCCGGTTTTGATCCCGCCATACGTAGGTTCGAATCCTGCCACCCCAGCCAGCTGTGTCTGTTACGGTGAAGACCCGATGCGTCGCTCGCGCAGGGTGATGTCTCTTCCCTCGAGAGTCAGCCGTGCTTGCAGCACGGAGCCTCCTCACCGCCTCGAACCATGAAGCTCATGCCGCCTTCGCGACACGATGCAAGGTACGGGCGAAGTGTCGCCCGAAGCATTCGGCCGTTCTCGTGTCACCCGCCGCGAAGGCGTCCGGGGCAGCAGAGTGTGCCGCCTGCGTCATGAGCCCAGACCAGGACCCGAGCCGATTGATGGCCTCTTCATAAGGCACCCCGGAGTGCTGCCCCGGCAGGAACGGATTCCCCACCCAGATCATCCCGTGCTGCATGCAGAACGTGAACATCGTCATCAGCGTCGACTGCTTGTCACCCGCTGGCAGGGAGGAAACGGTGAAGCCCGCCGCCAACCGGCCTTTGAGTTGCTGGTTGCGCCACAAGCGTCCCGTGGCATCGATGAAGGTCTTGAACACGCCCGAGACGCCGCCGAGGTAGGTCGGCGAGCCGAGGATGTATCCGTCGAATCGGGTGAGCTCGTCGGGCGTCTGGATCAGGTCCTCCGCCTTCAGGAGACCGACGTCGGTATCCGCAACGCTCCGCGCACCCTCCAGCACATGCCTTGCGATGTGCTCGGTGTGGCCGTGCGCGCTGTGATAGATGATTGCCAGATTCTTCATGGCGATGACTCCATGACTCGTTCGAGGACGACCGCCGACACATAGAGCCCCAATCCGAAGATCGCGTGATTCACGATGCTCCGCAGGCAGTTCTTCAAGGGGGCAGGTGTTTTCGAAGCCGCGAAACCGGAGCCCATCGCGGGTTGCATCACGAAGAGCGGGAAGAAAACCGTCATCAGACCCACGAGTACTGCGGGCATCGGCGAAGGGTTCTGCGACCAGGCGCGACCCACGATGCTGAAGAGCAGTCCCGCGAAGACGATGCCAACGGCGTAGTGCGTAATCCAGCCGAGTGCCCGCTCGCCCGGAATGGGAGTCGCCTTGCGTATGGAAGGTTGGAAGAACGAGCCCCGGAACGTGTGCCCGACCCATCTGCCCATCAACGCGAAGTCGAGCGTCTGGACTCCCAGGCTTCGCAGAACGGCAACCCACAGGTCGAGCACGACCGTGGCACCGACTCCGATCAGCACGACCCAGGTCAACTCTGATATCGGCATGAGAAATCTCCTTTCGAGAGCTCTTGCTTACCGTCGTGAACCAGTCTAGAAGTTGAAGTCCACTTCAAGTCAAGGTGCGCAACGTGGATATCGCAGGCGTCGCCAAACGCACCGGCGTGCCGGCCTCGGCACTGCGTTACTACGAGAAAAAGGGGCTGATCAAATCGGTCGGTCGCGAGGGTCTGCGGCGCACGTTCGCGCCCAACGTGTTCGACCAGCTGGCGCTCATTGCGCTGGGGCAGGCGGCGGGTCTGTCGCTGGATGAGATCCGCGCGATGCTCACCTCAAAAGGCGGAGCAAGGATCGATCGGAGCCTGCTTGCGGCCAAGGCCGATGAGATCGACGCATCCATCGTGCATCTGCGCGCGGTGAGCCGCGGGCTTCGGCACGCGGCGGCGTGCCCGGCGCCGAGCCACGCTCAATGTCCGACGTTCCAGAAGCTGCTCAAGGCGGCCGCGTCGGGAGCGTTGGAGAGAAGGCGACAGCGGATACAGACCAAGCCGGTGAGAGCAGCCGCGAACGGAAGCAAGCCGGCACCGGTGAGAAAAGGCGACCGTGGAAGCAGATCGAGACTGCTGAGAGAAGGCGACCGTGGAAGCAGGTCGGCACCGCTGAGAGAAGCCGACCGTGAAAGCAGGTCGACACCGCTGAGAAAAGCCGACAGTGGAAGCAGACCGAGACTGCTGAGAGAAGGCGACAGTGGAAGCAAATCGACACCGCTCAGAAAAGGCGTCGCTTCCCGGTACGCGCGGTGACAATGGGCTGCTCCATTGCGAGCGGCGAGCGCGATCAATCACCCGCATGGATGCGTTGAATCGATGCGCGCGATACCTCCGCGAAAGATTGCTCCGGCTGGCAAACGCAAGTGTTCTCACGCGTTGCCGGTAACTTTGCGGCGCTTCTATTCTCCACCACCAAGAGGCGCCTGCAGCTGATCACAGGCTGCAAATGCCCATCGGTGTCCCGTCGCCTACGAACGGTTGCTCACAGGCATCGGCACTGATTTGAGTACAGCAGATGCGAGCCGGGACGACCCCGCGCGGAATCGCGCGACCGCGGTTCGATGACGGCAAAGGATGACTGAACGCTGCGGCGGCGGGTGAGCCATCGCGCAACGTGTTCCGCTCGATACTTTCGATTGAGGTGCCGATCACATGAAGAAAGGGATTGCGATCATGGCGAGCCTGCTGGCACTCGTGAGCCTGCCGGCAGCCGCTCACCACTCCACTGCTGAGTTCGACTACACGAAAGCGTATCGCGTGAAGGGCGTCGTCAAGGAGTTCCAGTGGACCAATCCGCATTCGTGGGTGCAGGTGCTCGTGCCCAATGACACTGGCGGCACCGACGAGTGGGGCTTCGAGCTCGGCGCCCCGGTTTTCAACGCACACATGGGCTGGCGCAAGAACAGCGTCGCACCAGGCGACAAGGTTACGGTGCTGTTCTGTCCATCGCGCGCCAGGGCGCGCGGCACGCTGATGACGATCTATCTGCCGGACGGGTCGGAGCTATATGGTGTCGCGCATAACTTCTACAAAGGCGCGCCATTTACGGATTCGAACGAAGTGGCGGCGCCGCCCCCGCTGGAGGCGCCGTGATGAAGCCCTCGCGCTTTGTGTTGCTGGCCGCGCTTGCAATGGCCGGCGCCGCGCTCGCCGCGGACTCGAAGCCTTCTCTCGACGGCGTCTGGCTCATCGAGCATTCGCCGCGCGAGCTGCGCACCGTCGAGGGCAAGGAGCCACCGCTGCTGCCGGATGCCAGGAAGCAGTACGACGCGCAGCGGGCGCTGCGCGCGAAGGGCGATTTGTCGTTTGACCACACCACCTGGTGTGCGTCCCCCGGCGTGCCCCGCTTGATGCTGGAGCCATATAAGTTCGAGATCATCGTCAACAAGCGGCAGGTTGCGTTCCTGTACGAGTGGAATAGATGGGCGCGCCTCATTGACATGACCGGGAACGACATCCAGCCGCTGTATCCGCTCACGTTTGGCACCGCCAACGGCCACTTCGAAGGCGACACGCTCGTCATCGTCAGTCGGCAGCTCGCCAGGGAGACGTTCATCGATCGCTCTGGCCTGCCTCACAGTGACGACATGCAGCTCACCGAGCGCGTGCGCCTCAAGAGCGCCAATGTGCTCGAAGACCGCATACGTGTGGATGATCCGGCGACGTACGAGAAGCCGTGGGAGTTCGTCGTAACGTATCGCCGGCAATCCGATGCAGGCATCGAGGAGGACGTGTGCCTCGATCGGATCAAGCAGGGAAAGCCCGCGATTTGAGGAGCCCGAAGATGAACGCACGTCTTCTCATCGTGATCGCGTTGCTGGTGCTGCCGCTTTCACCGGCCGCCGCGCAGAATCCCGGCAGCGCGCTGAAAGGATTCGTGGCGCCGCCGCCCATTCCCGGATATGAGCCCACCACGGATCCCAGGGACTTCACGGGCGTGTGGCGCAACGTGAACCTGCCCGGGCAGCCGCGCTTCGCGCTCGCTCCCGACATCAAGCTGAACCGGAAGGCGCAGGCGATCGCCGATGCCACCGCGGCGAAATTGAAAGCGATGGGGGGCACCTCGCTCGCCACGCCACACGTGATGTGCCGCCCGACCGGGGCCAACCAGGCGCTCTTTCCCATTGCGCCGGTATACGTGCTGCAAACGGAGCGGAAGCTGGTCTTCATCGTCACGGACGAGATTCGCAACGTGCGTACGGTCTACCTGACGGGGAAGCATCCGAAGAAGATAAAACCCACCTACGGCGGGCACTCCATCGCCCACTGGGAAGGCAACACGCTCGTCATCGACACGGTTGGCTACAACGGTCGCGGACAGCTGACGATCGGCTCGGTCCACAGCGACAAGTTCCATCTCGTGGAGCGCGTTACGAAGAGCGCAGACGGCAAGTCCCTCGAGATCGACGCGATGTTCGAGGACCCGGAGAACCTGGCCGAGCCCGTCCATGTGAAGAAGCGCTGGCAGTGGGTCAACGGCGCGCAGCCGCTGGAGTTCGACTGCGAAGAGAACCCCCGCGAAGACAACTTCGCCGGCATGCTCTTCGAACAGGAATACCTGCGACCCGTGTGCGTGCAGCACGAGGGCAAGGGTGAGGAACCGTCCAGGGTCGTTTGCGAAAAGCCCTGACTACCCCGACCGAAAATTTCTCCCGCTGCGCACGGGGCATCACTACGCAGGAACCAGCACCGCGCGTCCCGTGATCTCTCCCGCTTTGAGCTTTGCGTAAACGTCGACGGCTTCGGCGAGGGGAAACTCCGTCGTCTCGGCGTGGATCCTGCCGGCGCGGGCCATCGCGATCACTTCCATCAGTTCGACTCGCGAGCCCCAGTACGGAATGCTCATCTGCGTTCCGTACGGCGTGCTTCCGTGGTGGAAGTCGTGATGACCTCCGCCCAATCCAACGATCGTCCACACGCTGTTTCGACCGAGCAGTTTCGCGCCGAGATCGAGCGTCGGCTGGACTCCCACGCAATCGAGGACGAGGCCCGCTCCGCGCGGGCCGGCGATCTGCTGGATCTGCTCGGCCGCTTCATCGGCATTGCGGTTGTTCACGATATCGTCCGCACCGAGCGTCTTCGCTTGCTGCAGCTTCTTGTCATCGACATCTGCGGCCACGATTCGCACCGGGGCAAGCACGCGGAGCAGTTGAATGGCCATGTGCCCGAGCCCGCCCACGCCCATGACGACAACAGTGCTATCCGCGTTCAGCTGCGGGAGCGCGCGCTTGATAGCGTGATACGGCGTGAGTGCCGCATCGCTCAGTGGAGCGGCCTTGGAGGGACTCAGGTCTGCGAGCGGCACGAGCAGTCGTGCGGAGGGCACGAGCATATACTCCGCCATTCCACCGTCCAGGCCTAGCCCGCCGCCGAAGCCGTCGATCTCGGCCCAGTTCTCGCAATAGTTTTCCATCGAGAGCTGGCACGCGTGACAGTGCCCGCAGCCCCAGGGGCCATAGACGGCGACAGGATCACCTTCCTTGAACGCGGTGACGCCCTGGCCGAGTTCCGCGATCCATCCGGCGTTCTCGTGGCCCAGCGTGAAGGGCGGCTCGAATCCCAGATCTTCTTCCATGACATGCAGATCCGAGTGGCACACGCCTGCGCCTCCGACCCTGATCAGCACCTGACCCGGGCCGGGCGAGGGCTTGGGGACGTCCTGTATTTCAGCGGGGCGACCGACACCAACAAATCTGATGGATTGCATGGCTGCTCCTTCTCGAGCGGTGGGCGCCACTGGATTATCGGCTCGAACGATCGGACCGCGCGAGCACTTGCGCTGACTTGACTGGTACGGAAGTGCTGTCGCTTCGAGCACGGAAGGGCCCGCACCGTCTTCCTCAAAGACGGACCGGATGGCGCCACTCACGGCTACTACCTAGTCATTGCCGGACTTCAGCGCATGCGGCGAATGTTCCCGCCGTACAAGATCTCGCGTGTGTGCTGAGCGTGCGAGAGTCAGGGCAGTTCGGCATCTCCATCACCCCTTTCCCCTGGAGGACTCCCGTCATGAAAATGCGCTTGCTCGCGCCAGCGTTACTGGCAATGGTTCCATTGCAGGGCATGGGCGCTGAGACGTCGGCCCATTTTCCGATTCCGGAAGCCCTCGTCGCTGAGCACGAAGCGTTGCACGTCACATTGGGTCGCGCAGTGAAAGAGCCCGGTACTCTGGGTGCTGCCGCCAGGGGCGTCGAGCAGGTACTCCATCCGCACTTTCAGCGCGAGGAAGAGATAGCGCTGCCGCCCTTGGCGCTTCTTCCACGGCTCGCTCGCGGGGAGACGTCCCCGGACATGCGCGAAGTTCTGCGCATGACGGATCAGCTGGAAGCCGAGCTGCCGAAGATGCTCGAAGAACATGAGAAAGTCGTCGCCGCGCTCAGCGCCTTCCGGCGAGAGGCGGTCGCCGCCGGCCGACAGGAGTACGTCGAGTTCGCCGACGAGCTCACGCTGCACGCCAAGAACGAGGAGCAGGTGCTCTACCCGGCAGCCTTGCTCGTAGGCCGGTTCGTGAAATTGCAGCTGAAGCAATGAGCCGACTGGCGGCCGGGGACTCAGGGACACGCGGAGCTGTGTGCAGCCGCTGCGTGACGGGGCCTGACCCGGGCGTGACGGGGCGTGACCCGGGCTGGCTCATGGACCTGTTCTTCCACAGGCGCGGCTGGTGGGCTTCAAGCCTTCGGCGTGACGGGGCGTGACCCGCGCGTGACCGGGCGGGGCCAGGTGGGGCCCCGGGGTTGGTGGTTGGCCTGGCCAAGGTCAGCCCAGCGCTAACCCGTGAACGTTCAACGAGTTATGTCACACCCCAATCGCGTGCAATTCCCAATTGACATTCATTCTTATTTGAAAATACGATGCGCTAACGAAGATACGTACCCCCCAGAGGCCTTCCATGTACGTCTGTGTCTGCAACGCCGTGACCGATCGGGCCATCCGTGAAGTCGTGGATCGCGGCGCGCAATCGCTGTTCGAGGTCCAGTGTGAGCTGCCCGTCGCGAGCTGTTGCGGTCGGTGCGAGCAGGTTGCCGCCGAAGTCGTGAATGAGCAGGTGATGCGGCGGACCTGCAAGAACGCCGCCTGACAACCCCGGCCCCGAACGACAACCCGGCCCAGGACGACAACCCCGGGCCGGGACGACAACCCCCGCCCGGGACCTGATGCCTTCGAGCCCCTTGAAGGCCTGAGCAACCCGCCCGTGCGCCCTTCGGGCGCGAACGCGTCCCTTTCCACCGCTCCACATTGTTTCGTTTGCGCCCGCGGCGCTCTATGCCCCACCATCCGGCGCGCCGATTTCGAAAGAAGCGACGGAGAGAACGATGAAGGGCGACCCCAAGATCCTGCAGCACCTCAATCGGGTGCTGAAGAACGAACTCACAGCGATCAACCAGTACTTCCTGCACGCACGGATGTTCGGCAACTGGGGTCTGGCGCGCCTGGAAAAGTACGAGAAAGACGAATCCATCGACGAGATGAAGCACGCGGATCGTCTCATCGAGCGCATCCTGTTCCTCGAAGGCCTGCCGAACCTGCAGGATCTGGGCAAGCTCCTGATCGGCGAGAACGTGCAGGAATGCCTGGAGTGCGATCTCAAGCTCGAGCAGGCGGGCCACGCGGACCTGCGCCAGGCGATCGCCGATTGCGAGAGCGCGGCGGACTACGGTTCGCGCAGCATTTTCACCGACATCCTGCAATCCGAAGAAGAGCACATCGACTTCATCGAGACCCAGCTCGATCTCATTCGACGGATCGGAATCCAGAACTACTGCCAGTCGCAGATGGGCGAGCTCGACGAGTAACGCCCATTGCGGGTGCCCGCCGGGGCGCTCGCGCGCGGCGCTGACCCGTGAGAGCGGGATCAGCGCCGCTCACCAACCGGACTCCCGGATCAGCACGTTCAAGCCGCTGCGCAGGTAGTCGGCGAGCCACGACCGCGCTTCACCGTGAATCACCACGCGCCCGCGCGCGCTCAGCGCGGCAGCGGGATTTTCAGGAAGGCTCGCCGGGTCCACTTCCAGAACCACGCGGTAGAGCGCCTTGTCTGGGATCAGCTGATTGTTCCGCTCGCGTGTCAGGATCTGGCCGCCGTGTTGAACAGCGAGCATCGGCTCCGGTAGCTGCCGAGTGGCATCCGGGTCGATACGCGTCACGCGAAGGCTCGCGGCGCTGAGACCTGGCGCTTCAGGGTAGAAGCGGGCGCGGTCGCCCACCTTCACTCGATGGACTTCGCTGTCTTCGAGGTAGACCTCGGCACGCCAGGCCGTAGGGTCAATCAGTTCGCCCAATTTCTCCTGCCGGTTCACCCACACGCCTTGCTCCAGCTCGGGTGGCACGTCGACCAGAATGCCGTCGAAAGGGGCGTGAAGCGCAAGGCGCTCCCGTTGCCGCTCCAGCCCCATGAGTTCGGTACGGGCGCCGGCGAGCTCTTCACGCGTGATGCTCTGCTTCTCCCTCATCTGATCGTTCAGCCCCGACACTTCGAGCTGCCAGTCGAGGCGCTTCAGGTTGGCCTGTGTGCGCCGTGAGCGGTACTCGAGCTCCGGTGACTCGAAAGCCATCATCAAATCGCCGGACTTGATCTGCGTGCCGTTTGCGCGTGGCGCTTCGCTCAGGCGCCCGGGCTGTGGTGCATACAGCTCCAGATGGCGGCTGGTCCGCATGACGCCTTGACCCGTGACGTGCGTGTTCCAGGGTGCCCAACCGATCAGGAGCACGACCGCGAGAATGATGAGGGAGCGAGCCAAACGCGGGCTGCGGCGAATGGCCGCTCCGCGTTTGCGCCACTCTGCGACTTCGCGCCATACGGGTAGCGCCACGAAATATCCAATTTCCACTGCGAACAACACTATGCCGAGTAGCTTGATGAAGAAGTGATAGACGAGTACGGCGATGCTGAGGAATAGCGTCAGCCGGTATAGCCACACTAGCCACGCAAAGATGATGAGCCCCCGCTGGCGTGCCGGAGGGAGTGGCTCGGGCACGGGCTCGCCCAGGCCGAACAGCTTCTCTCGCAGGTGCCAGCGCGCGAGCGCGAACGCACGGGGATGAAGGTTCGGGAAATCGAGAAGGTCAGAGAGCAGGAAGTACCCGTCGAACCGCATGAACGGGCTCAGGTTGATCGCGATGGTGGAAATCCAGGTGGTCGTCGCGAGGAGGAAGGCGACTTCGCGCATCGTGCCATCGGGCAGTAGAGCCCACGCGAGAGTCGCCCACGCGGCGATCACGAGCTCCGTGACGATGCCGGCAGCGCCCACTGCGAACCGATCCCGGCTGTTACGTAGCTTCCAGACCTCGTTCACATCGGTGTACGCCACGGGCCACATCACCAGGAAGGCGACGCCCATGGTGGGCACGCGGCACTCTTTGCGCTTGGCAGTAAAGCCATGGCCGAGCTCGTGCAGGAATTTCACAAAGATCAGTGCGCCGGCGTAACCCATGAGGCCGCTCAGGGAGAAGCGGTCGACGAGGGTGGTGCGCAGCAGGTCCCACTGGCGCAGGGAGGCAAAGAGGCCCAGCACCAGCGCGATCGCGGTCAGCACGAAGAAGCGCGCGGAGAAGAAGAACGAAACACGAGAGACGTTGCGCGTGAGCCAGCGATCGCACCGCCAGAGTGGGATGCGGAAGAACAGGTAGTGGTGCATCAGCGATTGCCACACGGACTGATGGCTCGCCTGTTCGCGCTGGACGAACGCTGCAGTGGATGCCGCGTCGTGCGCCTGGCACAGCTGATTGTCGACGACGAAGCGCTGCACGTCCTCGACGTCCTGGCTCTCCGTCTGCAGAGTCGTCTGGCGGGACACCGCATCCGCGATCGCTTCCGGCTTGCCGAGCGACCAGCGCGCGAGAATCTCGAACGTCAGCCAGTCGATCCGGAAGAACAGATTCCGCACGGGATCATGCAAACTCCACGTGGGTGCGCCATCCGCAGCGGGCGCACCTTCGTAGAGGCTCAGCTCTTCGCGTAGAGGTGTCATCACCAGCCGATCCACGGTCGGATCGTCGCCAGCGGTCGTCGCGTGAGCCAGTAGATAAGCGGCACGTAGTGCCCCGAAACCCGCACGGTACCCTTCAGGCCCACGCGCGGATGATCTGCCTTGGCGTCAATCGTGGCGCGTAGTCGATAGGCGAAGGAGCCGTCCGGTCGCGCGATCGCTTCATGCGCAACGTACCGCAACGTCGCATGCACAGGATGAAGTGGCGACGCGTTGAGGTAGAGCGTAATGCGCGCGCCTTCCGGCAGATCGATTGCGTCGGCTGGCGAAAGCCACGCTTCCACTTCGACATCGTGCTCGTCGGCGATTGTGAGCACCCGCTCACCGATCGTCACCGGCTTGCCGATCCACTCACTCGGATCGTCTACGAGCACGATACCGTCACGAGGTGCTGTTACCTGCGCACGGGCCAGCTGAGCCTCCAGATAACGAACTTCGGTGCTGTGCTCTGCGATGCGGCCCTGGAGAGTTCCCAGCATCGCCTTGCTGCGGGAGTCGAATACGGCCTGCTGCGCCGTTTGACGGTACTCGGCCTCGGCTGTGGCGAGATCCTGACGTGCGACGTTGAGCTTGCTCGTCAGCGTCGTGAGGTCGAGCTGGAAGAGAGGTGCGCCAGCTTTCACTGTCTGGTTCGGGCCCACGAAGAACTGGTCCACGGTGCCCTCGAGCGGAGCCCGCACGGTGGCAGGCCTGGCGGGCGAGAGCTCCCCCGGCACCAGTACCGTAAGGCGCACCGGTATCACCGCGAGGGCCAGCGCAATCAACAGATAGCGCTTGGCCACGCGTGGCTTGCGCAGCCAGCTCTTGAATAGCGCCGCAGGCGCAGGGCGATGTTTGGCGCTCCACGCGTGCTGCCAGATCTCGAGCCACTCGGCGAGAAGAGGCAGCTGCGGCGGCCATTCCTCATCGCGCGCGAGAATGAGACCGCCGTCGGCCAGCGGTAACCACAGGGCGTGAGCAGGCAGCCACTCATCCCATTCGGCAGCTTCTGCGGCGTCCAGCATTGTCGGGTCGATGCGCGTGATCTGCTGGAGTTGCCGTTTCGCGAGCTGCGAGGCGACACGATCCAGCCAGAGAACAAACGGCGCATTCGCTTCCGGCGTCACCACGCCAGACAATGCGACAACTCCACTGGTGGCGAACCACAGCGCTGCCTGCCGGTACGGCATCAGCGCGTGCGTTTCGTTGACCGCAATGAATCCCAGCTCCGCAGCGTTGACCGCCTGACGCGCGCGACGCGCGAGATGCAGCACTACGCCCGCAGGTTCAGCGCGCTGATTCTGATGCTCGGCAGCTTCAGCCATCGGTTAGCGCGCTCCCGCGGCAGCCGGAACGCGAGGCTGCAGCGACTTGCTGAGCGACGGCTTACCCTTGAAGGCAGCCTTTTCCCCTACGCGCTTCTGCACGTGGAAGCGGAACACCGTCTCGGCTTCGCGGCCAGCACCATCGCGTGCGATGACCTTCACATCGATGTTGCCCTCGAAGTCGTCCGGCGGAGTGCCCTCGAACTGCCCGGTAGCGGGGTTGAACCGAAGCCAGCTCGGCAGCGGCCTGCCGTCAACGCGTTGCGCGTAGAGCGTGACGGTCGCGCTGCTGTCGGAGTGCACGAACGTCCCCGGCGGGACGGTGAACTTCACCGAATCCGTGGACTTCACCTCCTGGTCCTGCATCGGGCGAGCCAGTCGCAGGGAGACTTCTCTCGTCTGCGAGAGCGTGCTGACCACAGAGTCTGTGTTGTCAACGCTCAGCTGCTGGGTTTCAGGCATGCGGATGAACGCAGGTTCGGCGCGCGACACCGTGATCGTCGATCGCCCGGCCGTCACGTCGAACACAGGCGGCGGCGGAGGTGGTGCCTGCGCGATATCGGGCAGGTTCACCGGCACGCTCATCACGCGCAGAGTGAAGTCACTGTAAGTAGTCGATTGACCGTTGTCGCCTACGGTGACGCGCACAGTCAGAACCCCGACGTCACCGCCCCCTGGCGTGCCAGAGAACGTGCGTGTCACAGGGTCGAACGTCAGCCATGCGGGCAGCGGTGAACCGTCTGCAAGCGTGGCGGAGTAGTAGAGAGTGTCTTCACCGTCTGCATCCACGAAGGAGCCCTCGGGCACCGTGAACTGCAGGGGCACGCTTTCTGTCGTTTCCCGTGTGACCAAGGCGACGTTGGAAGCGGGCGCGTGGTTGGTCACCTGGTTGAAGTCGCTTGTTGCGACCACCGCCGTGGCGCGGTCGGTGGTTGTCACCTTCACGCGGAGGAACTTGCCGATATCCGCAGCGACAATCTTGTAGTCGAGCGAGGTAGCGCCAGGGATGTCGCGCAAGTTGGTTCCCGCAGCGTCATCCGCTATCTGCCACTGATAGGAGTAGCTGAGTGAGGGATCTTCCACGTCCACGTCGTTCCACGTGCCCCGGTCCAGCGTGACCACACCGTCTTGTCGCAGCGTTCCG
>JBDZVF010000088.1:0-16409 GCA_040255575.1 Pseudomonadota bacterium
AGACAACAGTCGCGGCAGACGTCCTGTGTTCTCGCTGCGCGGGCCCGAGCTCCGTGCCGGGATCATCACCACGAAGACCAGCACAGCCGCCACGAGCACGGCCACAGCGGCAAGGGCGATCGCATGGGTGCGAAGCAGAGACAGGGCCAGTGTCGCGAGCGTCAGCATGGCGATCACATCCATCACGCGTTCCATCAGCGCGATGGCGGCGATATCGCGAAAGGGCACCCCGCGCTCGACGTAGTAGCGCGACCGCGCGAGCTCACCGATTTTTCCAGGAGAGATCGCGAACGCGAAGCCCGCAATGTAGGTGATCGCAGCGAAGCCAACGCCCGGAAAGTGCCCGAGGCGCGCGAGATAGACAGACCATCTGAACGCGCGCAGCCCGTAGTTCACGATGGAAAGCATTGCCGCCACCGCAATCGCCGGCACGGCGCCGCTGCTGAAGGAGAGGGACATCTGCTGCCAATCGGCGCGGAAATGAACCGCGCACCATGCCGCAAACAGCAGCAACAGCGCCGGCATGCCGATCCATCTGAGTGCGCGCATGGCGTTTCCGTCGTGAGAGGTCGCTCTCGGCGCATGCGTCATACCCGCAGCCGGCAATGATTTATCGGGGTTAAGCCGCGTGGGGCCAAAACCATCGCGAGTTGATGCACATCAATGCGCTGAAACTTGCTGCGCCGTGCGCCACGGACCGTCCAATGGCTTGATCGCGGCATGCATTCTTCGCAACCCATCGAAGGGATTCCTCACGAGGCTGCAACCGGTTCTCGTGAGAGGCTGGCACGTGTGGCGCGCGGTCTCGATCAACTCACGCTGCTCGCCGCGGTATTCGTCGGCGTCGCGTATGTGGTGTACTTCGCCACGCTCGCGCCGGCGCCGTTCCAGGATTTGCCCAATCATATGGCGCGTGCCGCCATCATTGCGGATGCGCTGTTCGATGGCGGCGCCCGTTACGGCAACACGTTCGGCGTGCACCTGCTGCCCGTCTCCTACGTGCTGCACGATCTGGTGTTCGCGGTGCTGATTCACGTCTTCGGGGCGAAGGCGGGAACCTCGATCTTCGTCGCGCTGGTTCTGCTTTCGTTGCCTGCAGCGCTATGGTTCTACATGCACGTGATGCACATATCGACACGGGTGCAGCCGGTCGTGCTGCTTCTGAGTCTCGTGCTGGCGACGGATTGGTTCTTCCTGATGGGGTTCATGGCGTTCAGGTTGTCCGTGGCGCTCGTGGTCGTCAGCGTGGCGATGGCGGAGCTCGTGAGAAGGCACTGGTCGGGGTGGCGCTACGCGATGTACGTTGGCGTTCTGATTGTGGGTTATCTCACCCACCTGACTGCGCCCGTCTTCCTGTTAGCCATCCTGACGGTCATCGCCATCGTTCGTCTGGTGATGCATCGTTCGACGGTGCTGCGCGAAGCCGAGCTCGTGTTGCCCCTGGTGTTCCTGCTGGGTATGCATGTGTTCATCTCGCGCCACGCGGAGGTCGAGGCACCCGCAGCGTTTCTTTACGAGTGGGGGCGGCTGCAAGACAAGTTCTACTACTGGTGGTACGAGTTTGGCCGCTTCGGTGGGCGCTCATCACAGGTGGTGATGGGATTGCTGGCGATATGCGTGCTCCTGGCCGTGCGGCGCTCGATCAATCGCGCGACGGTGACGTCGCCGCCGGTGATCGAAAACTTTCTCATCGTCGCGAGCTTTCTGGGCGTTTACATCCTGCTGCCGCGAACCTATTCCGATTCGGGATACGTGGACGTTCGCGCGCTCGTCATGATCTCGCTGTTCCTGCTCATCGGAGCCATGTGGCTCGTGCAGGCAGGCGGGGCTCGCGGCTTCGACGGCCTCGGCGTCCGCACGCTTGCCGTGACGCTGGCGGCGCTGAACCTGGGCTGGATCGCGTGGAAAATGGCGCCGCTCGAACAGTGGCTGGTGCGCTATCGGCAGATCGTCGCGGCCGTGCCAGTGGGCGCGCGCGTCTTGCCCATCACCACACAGCTGAAGGTCGGGAGCTTCTCTCCCTACCTGCATGCCGGGTCTTTCCTCGTTCTCGATCGTGCCGCGTTGATTCCGTATCTCTTCAGCGGCAATCGCGGGGACCCGATGAAGTACTTCTACTATCGCGTCAGAACTTACACGCCGCAGGAGAATTGGTATACGGAGCAGCTCAAGTGGCGGGATGCCACGCCGGCCACCTACACGGTGCTGGGACAGCATTACACCTGGCGCTACACCTATTCCGAACGCGACAAAGCATGGGAGCCGTTGAAGTTGGTGCCGATCGAGTGGGGCCCGGTGGCGTGCGACTACGAGTGGCTGCTGGTTGCGCGACCTTACCGGCCCGACATGATCGGCGTGCCGACGAGGGTGATGAAGGAGAACGATGTGGCCTCGCTCCTGCGCGTAGACCAGTCAGCATGCCGGCCGGCGCCGTCCCGCGGCGTGCATCTGGCCTCCGAGCATTGAGGTGAGCGTGAGGTTCGGGCACCCCACACGCGCGACGCACTCCCTGGATGCAGATAGCGTCGTTTTTGCGGACTTCCGTCGTTCGCTCGTCGCGGCAGTCCAGCGCCTGACGGGCGCCCTCGAGACCGTGGGCTTTGCGCTCACCCCCGGCTTCGGGCCGCTGCTCGCGCTGGGCGCCGTTCGGTGGCTGGTTCGCGATCGCACTGTTCGAACCTACGCCATCGGCTTCGGCGCGGACGATCACTTCATCGGCCAGGCGCAGGACATTGCGCGGCATTTCTGCACCGAGCATCAGACGATCATCGTGTCCGCGGCGGAGGTGCACGCCGCGCTACATGAGCTCGTGCGCCACACGGAAGATCCGTGCACACCGGAGCATGTGCTGGAGCTGCTGCTCATCGCGCGTTATGCCACCAGCACCTATGGATTGCCGATCCTGATCGACGGCTTCGCGCCCGCGCAGAGCGTGGGGCCGGCGTGTGAGCGGCTTCAGCTTGCCACGCGCATCCCGCTCCAGTCGCTCTTTCACGATCCGCAGGCACGTGCCTCGTGGATGCGGGTGTTCTGCACGGAAGATCTGCCGCCATCCCTCTGGCCGGAAGTGATGCGCCATGCGTCCGCGGGCATGCTCGCGCCCGAGTTGCTCCGGGACCCGGTGTTCACACGTCGGGCCCATCCTTCACGCGACTTCGCGCGTCAGCTGCAAGAGCTTTCCGTGGACGTGTTGAGCGGCGTGCATTCGGTGCCGCCTGTTGCCGAGGTCGCGGCGGGGCGGCCCGCGGGTGCGCTCAATTCGTTGGATGGCACTCATTGTCTGCCGCCGGTGGATTGGGCGCGCCTCGTGTCAGCCCTGTGCGCGCGTGACGCGCTTCGGATGCCGGCGTAGCGGGCCGACAGAGCGCCATTCTCGCAGGGCTCGCTTCCCGGCGGCGCGATTCCCAGCACGGCGTGACTCGGCGTGGCGCAAGCTGGCCTGGCCGATTCAGTGCTCCGCCCCGAGCGCAGTGTCACCGCCGTCTTCTTCAAGCCCCCGCGCGTCCCATCAAGCGCCGGGCGCGAAATCGCTGCACGATTGCCTCCCGTCAGGCAGCTCAACTCACGGAGCGCTTCTCATGGCGACCCCCGCATTCGACACTGAATCCACGCGCCCTCGCGAGGTCTCGATGATTTCCATCGCCGGCGTGCTCGTGCCTGACACCCCGACGATCTCACGCGCCATCGAATACGCCCGCGTGAACTCGGAGCCGTTCCTGTTCAATCACGTCATGAGGTCGTGGCTGTTCGCCGTGAGCCTCGCCGAACAGCGGGGCGCAGCGTATGACCATGAAGTGCTCGCGGTGACGGCGCTCCTTCATGACCTCGGTCTTTCCAAAGCGTTCGCCGGCCCGCTGCGATTCGAAGTGGAGGGCGCGAATGCGGCGCGCCGGTTCGCCCGCGGTGAAGGCCTCGACGAGCGGCGTGCCCAGCTCATCTGGGATGGCGTCGCGCTGAACTCGACGCCGTCACTCGCGCTGTACAAGGAGCTGGAGATCGCGCTTTGCACGGCAGGTGTCGGGCTCGACTGGGGCGGGTTCGGCTATGAGTCCCTGCCACACGATCTGATCGAGGAAGTGGTGGACGCCTTTCCGCGGCTCGAGATGAAGCAGCGCTTCGCGCGGGCCGTGTGCTGGGTCGTGGAGACGCGCCCGACCAGCACGTACGACAATTTCGCGGCCGATTTCGGCGAGCGGTTCGTGCCCGGTTACAAGCGCCCTTCGACGGTCGACCTTCTGGTGCATTCGCCGTTCATGGAGTAAGCCATGCCATACCTTCGACTCTTCGCCACGACCCTCGTGCTCGCAGTCAGTGCAGTGGCTGCGCACGCTTCCGAGCCGCCGCAGCCCAACGTGACGCCGCTCATGCTGAAAGATCTGGTGGATGTGCCGGGCAGGGAAGGCCTGATGCTTCTCGTCGACTACCCTCCCGGATGCGTGGAGCACATCCATCGACACGACGCGCATGCCTTCGTCTACGTTCTCGAAGGTGAGATCGTGATGGGCGTGAGAGGCGGCAAGGAAGTCACGCTGAAGCCTGGCGGGACGTTCTACGAAGGCCCTTACGACGTGCACACCGTCGGCCGGAATGCGAGCGACACGAAACCGGCAAAATTCGTGGTGGTGCTGATGAAGAAAAAGGGCGTCGACGCCGTTTTGCCCGCTGAATAGCGGGCGCTGCTGAGCCCATTGCCGGCTCCGCGGCTCCATGCTCGTCCACATGGAGGAAAGCAAGTGCACTTTGGTACCGCATGCAGGCCTTGCGGTCGTAACGTGGAGGACTGCTATTCTTCGCTTCCACTGTGGGGGGAGCCTCAACGTGACGCAAGCCCGAACTCCGCCTGCCGAGATGGACTCCGCGCAGGATGTTCAGGGCGCCCCGATTTCATTCGGGCCGTTCCGGTTGTTCCCGGCGGCTCGCGCTTTCGAGAAGGACGGCGTGCCGCTCGCGCTCGGCAATCGCGCGCTCGACATTCTGATGGTGCTCGTCGAGCACGCCGGTGAGGTCGTGAGCCATCGCGAGTTGCTCGCGCGGGTTTGGCGCGGGCTGGTGGTGGACCCGAGCAACCTGCGCGTTCACATGACGGGCTTGCGCAAGGCGCTCGGCGATCGGGACGGCAAGGAGCGTTACATCACCAACGTTGCCGGCCAGGGTTACTGCTTCGTGGCGCCGGTCACGCACGAGCAGCCTTCCGGCCGACCGCTGCGCGTTGCAGAGTATCCGTGCGGCACGGCCCGCCAGCGGCTCGTCGTGCCGCCGGTGCTCGCACGAATGGTTGGGCGCGATGACGCGGTACGTGCGATCGCAGCCGATCTGATCGCCGATCGCTTCGTCACGGTCATCGGGCCGGGCGGAATGGGCAAGACGACCGTAGCGGTCTGCGTTGCCAATGCCATGCTCGAAGAGTTTGGCGGTGCCGTGTGCTTCGTCGACATCGGCGCAATCACGGACCCGAAACTCGTCGCCAGCACTATCGCCTCGACGCTCGGCCTCACCATCCAGACGGAGGATGTGGTGCCCGCACTCATGCTTTGTGTGCGGAGCCTGCGCGTCCTCCTGGTGTTGGACAACTGCGAGCACGTGATCGAGGCCGCCGCGGCGCTCGCCGAGCGCATATTCCGGGAAGCGCCCGGCGTTCACATTCTCGCCACGAGCCGCGAAGCCATGCGTGTGGAAGGGGAGCATGCGTATTGGCTGCCGCCGCTCGAAAGTCCTTCGCGGGAGAACGGCGTAACAGCTGCCGATGCGGTGGCATTTCCCGCGGTGAAGTTGTTTCTCGAACGGGCTGCCGCCAGCGGCAGTCGCCTCGAGCTCGCTGATGCGGATGTGCCGGTGATCGCGGGCATTTGCGAGCGACTCGACGGCATTCCGCTGGCGATCGAGTTTGCCGCGGCCCGTGTAGCCACTCACGGCATCGCTGGAACAGCGGATCTTCTGAAGAATCGGCTCGGGCTGCACTGGCGCGGCCGACGAACCGCGCATCCCCGACACCAGACGCTGCATGCGCTGCTCGACTGGAGCTATGCCGTGCTCACGGAGGCCGAGCAGCGGGTGCTGCGACGTCTCTCCATCTTCGTCGGCGTTTTCACGCTCGAGGCGGCACAAGCCATCGCGAGTGAGAGCGGGCCGGACGACATGCGTGTTCTCGACGCACTGGACAGCCTCGTCTCCAAGTGTCTCGTTTCCACCGAGCAGGCAACCGGTGCAACCCGCTATCGGCTTCTCGAGACGACGCGCGTCTTTGGCATGGAGAAGCTGGAGGAAAGCGGCGAGAAGCGGGCGATTGGCTTGCGCCACGCTGAATATTTCGCCGCCCTGCTCGCGCGGTTGCAGTTCCGCGGCCCCATCGTGCTCGGCGAGTACCTCGGTAACCTGCGCGCAGCACTCGAAGAGGCATTCAGTGCTGACGTTCCGAGGCTCTCCATCGATCTCACTGTCGCGGCTGTTCCGATCTTCCTGGAGCTTTCGCTGCTCCGTGAATGCCACAAGTGGGGCTCGGCGGCGCTGTTGCTGCTGGATGGCCCCATGCGCGGAAGCCGGCAGGAAATGGTGTTGCAGGAGGCCGTTGCCGTCTCATCGACCTGGACGCGGGGCAATGGCGACGATGCGCGAGGCCCGATCCTGCGTGCCCTGGAAATCGCTCAGAGTCGCGGTGACACCGCCGCTCGCCTGCGACTGCTGGGAGGGCTGCACATGTTTCTTTTGCGAGCCGCGCAGATTCGCAGCTCGCTCGCCATTGCGGTGGAGCTCGAGAGCACGGCGCGGGCCGCAAACGATGCGGCTTACGGCGTTGTGGCGGACTGGCTGCTGGGTTCCTCCTATCACTTCCTGGGCGACCAATCCGCGGCGCGAGAGCACCTGCAGAGAGGGCTCGGGGCCTCCGGCACGCTCCATCTTCAATCGTTCGGGCTCGACCACAGGCTGCGGGCGCTCATCGTCTTCCATCGCGTGTTGTGGCTGAGCGGATTTCCGGATCGCGCGCTGGCAGTGGCCTGGGACACCATCCGCGAAGCCGAGGCGTCGAGCAAGCCCCTGAACATCTGCTTCGTGTGTCTCTACACCGCGCCGTTGTTCCTGTGGTGCGGGGACTTGGGTGGCGCGCATGACGTGCTCGAGAAGTTGATGACGCACCCGAACTGGCACGCCTTGCCTTCACTGCACGCCACAGCGTTCGCGTTGCAGGGCGAGCTGCTGATCCAGCAAGGAGAGGTCGATCGCGGTCTCGAGCTGCTGCACTCAGCGCTCACGATGATGAGAGCGGATCGGCAGACCATTCAGCTGGCGCGCGCCAACTGCGCACTCGCGGAAGGCCTTGCCGCTGCCGGTCGCGCGAACGAAGCATTGGAGGTGATTGGCAGTTCCATTGCCGAAACGGAAGCAGGTACCGAGACGTCCCATCTGCCTGAGCTGCTGCGCATGCAGGCGGAGCTTCTTATTTCGCTACCCTCGGCGGACCAGGCGCTCGCGGAGGCTGCGATCACGCGAGCTCTCGGAGAAGCGCGCACAAACGGCGCGCTGGCGTGGGAGCTGCGAGCGGCGATGACGGCCGCGCGGCTTCGCGCGAAGCAAGGTCGCGCCCCCGAGGGGCGCGCGCTGCTGTCCGGCGTCTTCGCGCGCTTTACTGAAGGATTCGAGACGCGCGACCTCAAAGAGGCCGCGCGGCTTCTGCAACCTGCGTGAGGGTCCGCGATCGCGCGACGGCGACAGCCGGGCCGGGTCGACTGACGCGCGCGAGTTTTCGATAGAGCGCAACGTAGTCGCGCGCCATTCGGGCGGCGGAGAAGCGCTGTTCGAAGCGGCGGCGGATGGCCGCGCGGTCGAGTCGCTGCACCTCATCGATCGCGGCTACGGCTTCGGCGATGCTGCGGACGAGGAAACCGGTGACGCCCGGATCGATGACTTCCGGCACGGCGCCTTCCGGATAGGCGATCACCGGCGTGCCGCAGGCCATGGCCTCGATCATGGCGAGGCCGAAGGGCTCGGGCCAGTCCACCGGGAACAATAAGGCCAGGGCGTTACCGAGAAACTCGCTCTTCTGCGACTCATCGATCTCGCCGATGAACTCCACGAGCGGATCGTCCAGCAGCGGGCGGATGTTCTGCTCGAAATACTGCCGGTCAACATTGTCGACCTTGGCGGCGATACGCAACGGTCTCCCCGAGCGGCGCGCGATCTCAATCGCACGGTCCGGCCTCTTCTCGCGCGACAGGCGGCCGAGGAAGGCGAGGTATTTGCCTTCCGGCTCGGCTTTGAAGCGCAGCAGATCGAGCGGTAACCCATGGTGCACGGTGCCGGTCCAGTTCACAGGCGGCATCGGCCAGCGCTGCCGGTTTGAAATCGAGACGAGCGGAAACTCCGAGAACTTGCGGTGTAGCGGCTGCAGGTCGGGCAGGTCGAGCCGGCCGTGCAGCGTGGTGAGGGTGTGGCCGGCCATGTGGCGAAAGATCGGGAAATGCAGCATATCCATGTGGAAATGCAGGATGTCGAACTCTTCCGCGCGGCGCCGTACCTCTTCCAGCATGATCAGGACGTGCGGCAGCGGGTCGCGCACCGTGCCGTCGAGCCGCAGGGCCCTCGGCGCGCATGCCGCGAGCTCCGCGCGCGTGCGCGAGTCCGCGGAAGCGAACAGCGTGACCTCATGTCCTTGACTGACCAGCTCTTCCGTGAGGTAGGAAACGATTCGTTCAGTGCCGCCGTAGAGTTTTGGCGGCACAGCTTCGGCGAGCGGGGCAATCTGGGCGATTTTCATCGCCGGTCCTCCTTTCCGTGAAAATGGTTTAGCTCAACACGATCACCTCGAGATCACCGGAACGCCGCTCCACGTTGGCGGCAACGCTGTTGCCCGTGCGCGTGAGCACGAGATCCACATCCCCGGCGCTACCAACAGAAATTCCTCGGATCGACACACGTTCCAGGCAACGCGGCAGAGAGGGTGAACGGAGCAGCACGCGGGACTTGGTCGCATCCACCGTCAGTCCCAGGCAGGCTTGCAGCATCATGAATACCGCCCCGGCCGCCCACGCCTGAGGCGCGCAGGCCACTGGATACAAGGTGGGGGCTTTGCCGCCGCGGCGGCGAAACCCACAGAAGAGCTCCGGAAGGCGGTTCAGGTCGAAAAACGTGGATGCCTCGAACTGCGCGTTGAGGATCTGCTCCGCCAGCGACTTGGAGCGCCGGTTGGTGAGGCCGGCCGCGATGATGGCGTTGTCGTGCGGCCAGATGGAGCCGTTGTGATACGCCATCGGACTGTAGCGCGCTTCGGTGTCGGCGATCGTCCGCACGCCCCAGCCGGTGAAGAACACCTCGCTCGCCAGCTGCTTCACCGTGGCATTCGCGTGATCCTCGGCCGCGATACCGGAAAAGAGACAGTGCCCCGCATTCGAGCTGCGCACTTCGCAGGGCTTCTTGTCGCCGTCGAGGGCCAGGGCGTACAGCCCGAGATCCGGGCACCAGAATCTTTCCTGGAACTTGCCGCGCAGGTGGGTCGCGATCTCGCGCTGGGTGCGCGCGATTTCCGCATGGCCCAGCGCGTCGGCGAGGCCGGCTGCTTCCAGCCGTGCCGCATAGGCATAGCTTTGCACTTCGCAGAGGGCGATCGGTCCATCGGCGAGCCGCCCGTCGGCGTGGAAGATGGAGTCGTGCGAATCCTTCCAGCCCTGCTGCACGAGGCCGTGCGGGGAGCGCCGGTGGTATTCGATGAAGCCGTCGTGGTCGGCGTCTCCATATCGATCCATCCACTCGAGCGCGCGGACCACGTTCGACCAGATGGATTCGACGAAGGACATATCGCCGGTGCGGCGGTGATATGCGCCAGCCAGCAGCACGAACAGCGGAGTGGAATCGACGCTGCCGTAGTAGCGGCCGAAGGGGATCTCGCGCAGCTCCGCCATTTCTCCGCGGCGCGCCTCATGCAGAATCTTCCCAGGCTCGGCATCGCGCTCGGGCTCGGAGGACGTGGCCTGCGACTGCGCAAGGAATGAGAGCACGCCGCGCGCCACCTGTGGCGCGAACCACAAGCATTGCAGTGCTGTGATGATGCCGTCCCGCCCGAACGTGGTGTCGAACCACGGCACGCCGGCGTGGGGATACAGCCCGGATGAGTACTCGGTGATCAGCATGTTCAGGTCGGCCGTCGAGCGCTGCAGCCAGGCATTGAACTGATCGTTCGAGGTGTCGGCCGGGCAGAGCGTCCGATGCGCCAATGAGTTCTCCGCCTGCGAAAGCGCCTGCTCGTAGGTCAATTCAGGGGCGATGCGGGTGGGGCCGCGCTTCGGCTGGCGCTCGATGTGACAGGTGGTTGTCAGGGAGAACACGCGCTCCTCGCGAGGCGCGAGGGCCAGCCGGAACTGCATTTCATTTTCCGTCAGCCGCTGGGGTGCCGGTTCGCAGCGCAACTGCGTGCGGCGTCGGATGCCATCGAGGCCTTCATAGCCGAGCTCGACTGTACCTTCGCCGATTCGGGTCTCGAGCATGCGGCCGCGCTTGGCGCGGTGCTGGCCGCGAATCTCGAAGATGTCTGCGTAGTCCGCTGCGAAGGCGAGCCCGGCGGTGACCTGCAGCGGCTCGCCCGAGAAGTTGCGAATGTGGATGCGCTCGAAGCAGGCGCCGCCCCAGATGAGCTTGATGCGGAAGATGTGAATCGACGCGCGGGGCACGATCACGCGGCCGCTCTGGTAGATATCGGGATTCGTGAGGTCGAACGAGACCAGCAGGTTGTCGCGCCGTGTGGCCGCGCTCAGGAGCAGCGGCCGGCCCCCGACGAGCGAGAACGTGAGCTCGGACAGGAAGCGGGTGCCGTCGTGATACAGCCCCTCGTCCTGCCGCGCGCTCGTGTCGATGTCGCCGAACTCGTTGAAGAGGCCGAACGTGGCATCGTTCTTGAGAACGAGCGTGCGCTCGGGAACCGGAATTTCCGGAGCGATGATGTAGTACTGCTGGACCGATTCATTCGCGACTTCGACGGACATCTCTCGACCTCCCAGTGGCAACGTGTGCGCGGGGACAGGGGTTCCGGCGAGAGTGTGCCAAACGTGAAGTCGATCAGGCTCCTGCTGATTTGCGCGAGGCTCGCGGCCGCGCTTCTTATTTGAACTCGAACATATCCTTTTCCTGGGGACGTTCCATGCCCTGCTCGAAGTACTTCTCCCACAGCTGTGCCCAGGGTCGGCCGAACATGTCGGGAATGTCGTATTCGATGGTCTGGCCGGCGGTGACCGGCGTCGCGTGGCCCTTCACCGGGTAGATGGTCGGAATGCAGCGGATATATTCGATGGGATTGCCGGTTTCGAAACCGCCAAGCCGCTGGTAGTTGCGAATCATGCGGATCGGTTCCACGAGCGCTTCGGGATCGTAGAAGATGGCTTCGTGGTTCAGGGCCGTCACCTGCCCCTTCGCGTCGCGCACCGGCGTGTAGATCTCGATGGTCTGCATCTTGTTCGAGAACTCGAACGCGCCGTGCGCGGCCCATCCCTGGATGTTGGAGGTCCAGGTGATGAGCACGTCGTGATCCCAGAAGCCGATCGTCTCGCCGTACCAGCGCGGCACGTCCGCGCCCAGCCTCGGCACGTTGCCATCCATGCGGAACTGCCGCCCGATGTGGATGTTGGTGACGAAGTTGTCTGCGACTCCTGCCGTCATCTGCACCATCGTGGGCGTCACGATGAAGGTTTGCGGAAACTGGATGGAGAATGCATACCAGCGCCGCATGAAACCCTCCGGCCAGCAGTATTGCGAGGGCCACTGCGCGGCATTCGTATTACCCTGGTGGTATGCGTCCTGCACCATGCGTTGCTGATATTCGGGTGTCAGCAGTGACAGCACCGTCGGGAACTGCACGGACAGCATCAAGGTGTACCAGTTCTCGAAGATCGGGCCGGGGGCGTAGCGGCCGTTGAGCTCGCCGGGCACGGTCTTGTAAGTGTGTTGGGTGGGGCCGCCGCGCTTGCGGGTCTCTGCCAGCAGCGCTTCGTAGTGCTCCTGAGCCGTCTTGAAGTGGTAGGGGCTGACGATCGCCTGGCGCGGGTAATCCCGATCGCAATATCCCCAGGCGGCGCTGCGCGGCGGATCGTCACCGATGGTCGCAGCGAAGATGGCGCCACGCTGCATTTCCAGCCCTTCGGGACTGTTGCAACGGAAGTAGCGCGGGTCTTTCCACAGCTCGCGATCCTTGTAGAAGTCCTTGGACGTGAAGATGTCGATGGGCAGCGCCGTGATGCCCGCCGGCGCGGCGCCGTTCCATGCCGAGCCGACTTCGAGCAGGGCACGATCATTCGAACGGGGGGCGCCCGGCATGGGCAGCTTCATGGGACCGACGAAGGGGAATTGGGCGATTTCCCGCGCGATCTGCTCCGTCTGGGCCTGCGTGAGTGGCGTGCCGAACGGGGGCATCGACATCTGCGGCAAAGGCGGGGTGAGCGGCGCGCCGCGACCCACGCTCTTGAAGCCGGGGTCCACGACGTGTTGGGCCTGAGCGGTATCGGTGAGGCACAGCGCGGCCCAGGCGATCGCGACGATCGAGACACTCAACCTCATGGAACGCTCCCCCTGAGACCCAGGATGTTCTGGTGTCTTGTGTGGACGGAAGCTTATTCCAGGTCGCAAGACCGGGCGGGTCCCGCCGCAGTCTTTGCCCGAGGATCGGCTTCGGAAGGGGCGTACGCATCGCTGTGCGCGCGGCGGGCGAAAGCACGGCGCCGGCCGGTGCAAGCGCGCGCCGGCCGGCTCGTTTGCGCTTCCCGGGTCAGAGGCGTTTGTCTTTCACCGCGGGCCAGTTGTGCTCGGCGCGTTGGATGGTGCCAGCCATATCCTGGTCGAAGACCGCCTGCGCTTTCGGGTTGCTGTTCACGTACAGCTTGCCGTTCACGATCTTGCCGGTTTCGGGATCGATATCGACCTTCTCCCCGAACGAGGTGCCGACGGTGCAGAATCCGCCGAACTCCGGGAGGTATTTCTTCGGGTCCGCGAGAAAGCTCTGGCGATGGGCCTCGCTGGCAAAGAGGTAGCGTGCGCCACCGTAAGAGGCGGTGATCGTCGCGGCGCCGTGTGTCGGCTTGCCTGTATCGAAATAGGCTACCGGGTCGTAGCCCGCGAGGGCGAGACCCTGCGCGTCCACGTTGATCGACGAGGTGGATCCGGGAACCCCGGCAACCGCGGGCGTTACTGCAAGCGGGCCTGCAATCGCCGCGCTCGCAAGCATGGCCGCGATGAAGGGCCGGGCTCTTACTCTGGACATGGAACTCTCCAATCAGTGATGTGAAATGTGCGATCGAGCGACCAGTTTCCGGCGCCTCGCGCGATGAGCGGCAGCAGGAGGCCCGCCCAGCTCAAATGGGTGGGCCAGGCTTCGGGATAGACAAAGATCTCGATGACGAGCGTCATGCCGAGCAGCGCCAATGCCGCCACGCGCGTGAAGAGACCCAGCACGAGCAGAATCGGAAACAGATGCTCCGAGTAAGTGGCGACGTGCGCCGCCACCACCGGGTCCATGAAGGGCAATGCGTACTCGGTGCGAAACAGCTCATAAGTGGAGTCACGCAACGTGAGCAGCCCCTCGACCTTCGTCCGGCCCGACATGAAGAACACCGTGGCAATCCCGAGGCGCGAGACCAGCAGCAACAGGTCTTGCGGCAGGAGGCGCGCGGCGACATCTCCGCCGCGCCGGTAAAGGTCGATGAGGGAGGGCATGCGTGTTACGCCTTTGGTGTCAGCGACCCCATCCCGTTTGGCGTCTTGATCTGCGTGCAGGTGCCCGCCTTCACGAGCTTCCAGGCGTTGCCCTGGTAATCGACCTTGGACGTGCCGGCGCACGTCGTCCCCGCACCCGCCTTGCAGTCGTTCTTGCCGGCGAGCGCGACGCCGTAGCATTTCTCCATTGCCGGCTTGCTCTGGTCGGCAGCGTGAGACGCAGTGGCGACGAGCGTGAGAGCCAGGCTGGCGGCGAGAGCGGCAGGGGTCTTGAACATGGGAGATCCTCCAATTCGTGCCTCGCACCCGCCGCAACTTCGCGGATAGCCGGGTGATGACCGCGCAGAGGCGAATGGGAAGCGCGTCACGAGCACCCTTACGTGGGCGCCGGGTTGCCGGTTACAGCGAAAAACCCTGTAACCAACCGACCTCGGGTAACGTATGCAGGGCATGGGAGTGCAAATGGCACAGGGCGAAGAGCAGCTGAAAGCGTGGATGCTCGGCGGACTCGATGGCGATGCCGCCGCCCATGCCGCGCTGTTGCGCGAGCTCGTCCCGCTGTTGCGCTCCTTTTATGGCCGTCGGCTCGGCAGCGCCCAGGCCGACGTCGAGGACCTGGTGCAGGAGACGCTCATCGCCGTGCATACGCGCCGCGCCGCCTACGATCGGGATCGCCCGTTCACGGCCTGGCTGTATGCAGTCGCGCGGTATCGCCTGATCGACTATCTCAGACGCCGCAGGATCGCGGTCTCGCTCGAGGATGTCGAAGCCACGCTCGTGGAAGAGGACTTCGAGCTGGCATCCCAGGCACGCATGGATGTGGAGGCACTCCTGTCCACCCTTTCACCCAAGCAGGCACGCGCCATCCGCGAAACACATGTGGAGGGCAAGAGTGTCGCGGAGGCAGCAGCCGGTGCGGGCATCGGCGAGTCGGACGTCAAGGTGTCAGTACACCGGGGCCTCAAGGCGCTGGCGGCACGAATCAGAGGCACACGAGCATGAACACCGAACAGCTGATCGCATCCCTGAGCGCCGACGTGCCGCGCGTATCGCGGCACGCGTTCGCGAGGCGCATCGGCTTCGGCATCGTGGGTGGCATGTTCGTCGCGACGTTCGCCTTGATGGCGCTGCTCGGCGTGCGCCCCGACCTCGAGCTTGCGATGCAGGGCTTCGCGTTCTGGATGAAGTGGACCTACACGATCTCGCTCGGTCTCGGTGCGATCTACGCGATCAATCGCCTCGCGCGGCCGGTGCCGGCATCGTTGCGGGGACTGTGGTTCCTGGCGATCCCGGTGTTGATCCTGGCGGGCATCGGCATCGGTGAGTTCGCGAGCAATCCCTCCAGCGAGTGGCTGGGCATCTGGCTCTCAAGGAGCTGGAAGGTGTGCCCGTGGCTGGTGCTCGGCCTGTCAGTGCCGATCTTCATCGGGCTGCTCTGGTCGTTCCGGAAGCTCGCGCCGACGCGGCTGCATGCGGCGGGCGCGGCGGCGGGGCTCGCGGCGGGCGCGTGGGCCGCCACGGTGTATTGCCTGCATTGCCCGGAAGTGTCGGCGATGTTCGTGCTCACGTGGTACAGCCTGGGCATTCTCCTGGCCACCGGCGGTGGGGCGTTGCTCGGCCCGCGGCTCCTGCGTTGGTAGGGGGTGCGTATGTTGTCGGCACATCGTTTTGGTCTGGGGCTTCGCAAGCCGCACTACTCGGATTTTCTCGGCGACACGCCGGTATCGGTCGATTTCGTCGAAGTCATCTCCGAGAACTTCATGGTGGACGGTGGTCGTCCGCTCGATGTGTTGCGCCGGGTGCGTGAACGGCATCCCGTGGCGCTACATGGCGTTTCAATGTCCATCGGCTCGGCCGATGGGGTGCGGGAGGATTATCTGCGTCGCCTTCGAGCGCTGGTCGATCGCCTCGAGCCGCTGTTCGTCTCGGATCATCTGAGCTGGTCGCGCATCGGGCGCTTCAATTCGCACGATCTGCTGCCGTTGCCGTACACGGAGGAGGCGCTCGAAGTCGTTTGTGCCAACGTCGCTCGTGCGCAGGAGGTGCTGCGGCGGCCTTTGCTGCTCGAGAACCCGTCCAGTTATCTCACGTTTGCCGGGGATATCAAGGAATGGGAGTTCCTCGAAGCAGTGTGTGCGCGCACCGGGTGTGAGCTTTTGCTCGATGTTAACAACGTGTTCGTGAGCGCGAGCAATCATGGGTTCGATGCGATGGCCTATCTGGCAGGGATTCCCGCCCAACGGGTGCGGCAGATTCATCTGGCGGGGCATAGCCACGGGCGGGAATTGTTGATCGATACGCATGACAAGCCCGTTGCCGATGCCGTGTGGTCACTCTACGCGGCGGCTTTGCGGAGAGTGGGGCCCGTTGCCACGATGATCGAGCGCGACGACGACATCCCGCCGCTCAGCGAATTGCTCGCCGAGCTCGATGTGGCGCGCGGACTCGCCGCCGAGCAGACGCGGAGGGCGGCATGACGGCCTTGCGGGGCAAATGCATATGAGCGCTGGCGATCAGGGCACCCGCTCGTTGAATCTACTGGCCGTGCAGCGGCAGTTCCGTGCGTGGCTGACGAGCGAGGCGCCTGAGGTTGCCATCGGGTTCGGCGAGCGTGCCCGTTCGGGGCTGGGGGTGTATCTCAATAACTACCGCGCGCAGTTGCTGGCGTGCTTGTCTGCCAGCTATCCCGTTCTGCGCGCGTGGATCGGCGATACCGCGTTCGAAGG
>JBDZVF010000614.1:0-3003 GCA_040255575.1 Pseudomonadota bacterium
GGCACGCTCTACGGCCGCAATGCCACGGCGGGTGCCATCAACGTGGTGGCGAAGAGGCCTGTGCTGAATGAGTTCAGCACCACCCTTGGCGCCGACGTGGGCAACTACGACACCTTCAATGCTCGCGCGACGCTCAACGTCCCCGTGTCCGACAATACAGCCCTGCGCATCGCAGGACAGACCGTCAATCACGGCGGGTACTACTCGGACGGCAACAGTAACCAGCATGACAAGGCCGTTCGCATCTCGTTGTTCACCAGGCCCACCAACAACCTGAGCCTGTATTTGACCGGAGACTACGCGGCGACCGACAGCAATGGACTTGGCGTCACGTTGCAGCGGGCTTGCGGAAGCTCATTCTGCTTCGTTGCGGGCGAGCGCACCGGGCTCGAGGACCTGATGTCGAACCTGCCTCAGGCGAGGCCGGACAGCTTTACCGACAGTTATTTCTGGGGTCTCACGGGCACGTTGGAGTGGCAGACAGGCCAGGGCACCTTGACGATCATCCCGGCGTTCCGTCGCCACAGCGCGCACACCATAGCCAACAACGCGAGCTTCGGCTCGCTCAGGGGTTTCGACGACCCGACTCAGAAAAGCATCGAGGTGCGCTTCGCGTCCTCGCAGGATCATCGCCTGAGGTACCAGGCCGGCGTGTACGCCCTGGAAGTGGACGTGGAAGGCCTGGGAAACAGCGAAACCGCGGCAAACCGGTCGTGGAGCTCGAACTTCTACAAGTCGAAGACCACGAGCTACGCCCCGTTCGCGCAGCTGACCTACAGCCTGACGGACACGTTGCGCATCGTCGGCGGCGCGCGATACACCACGGACAAGAAAGAGACGAATAGCGCGCGCTACACCCTGTTGAACACGTTCGGACCGGACGTGGTTCTGCCGGACCGGCCGCCTGCCGTCGGCCCGAATGTGGTGTTCAACCTGGCGCTCGACGAGTCGCGGAAGTGGACTTCCACGACGTACAAGGCCGGCCTCGAGTGGGACGTGGCGCCGAACTCTTTCGCGTACCTCGATGTGCGTTCCGGGTTCAAGGCGGGCGGCTTCTTTTTCGGTCCCGTGGGTCACAACAGCTACGAGCCGGAGGAACTGACCGCCTACTCGTTCGGAATCAAGAACCGCTTCTTCGGGAACAGGCTGCAGGCCAACTTCGAGGCGTTCCTGTACGACTACACCGATCAGCAGCTTTCGGTGAACCTGCTGCTGAACGGCCAGCAGGTCGTCACCACCCAGAATGTCGGGCATTCCAAGATCAAAGGCGGGGAGTTGACCCTCGACTGGCTGGCGCTCGACAACACGCGGATTGGTGCCGACGTGAGATGGGCGCAGGGTGACTACGACGAGCTGGTCTACACGCAGTCAACTGGCAAGGCCACCTCCGGCGTGGCCTCCACCTCCCGATGCGACGTGACGCAGCTGGCAACGAGCTCGTATCTGTGGAACTGCAGCGGCCTCGGGTTTCCCAACCTGTCGAAGTGGGCATACAACCTCGACGTGGAGCAGACATTCCCGCTACCCGCCGGCGGGTACATCTCGGCTACGGCGAACTATCGCTACCAGGGGGAGCGCGATACCTCCCTGCTGTTCACGGCGGGTAGCAGGGCGGACGCGAACAAGTACATGGATGCCACCATCCAGTATCGCTCTGCTTCCGGAAAATGGGACGTCACTGGGTTCGTGAACAACCTCATCAACAAGCAGCCGGTGGTGCGGGCGCAGGCAACCGGCGCGAATGGCACCATCATCTACTTCGCCACGGTCGGTACGCCGCGAACCTACGGAGTGCGGACGAACTTCCGCTTCTAGGCTGGCGCGTTGGAGTTGGGTCGCCGCGGCACCGGGATGCCGGTGCCGCGGCACGAATGCCGTCGGGCTCGACGGCCGCTCGCGCGTAGCGCGCGGTGCCTCTAGCGTGACTATTCTGGCGTCTTTGTGGTCGTGGCTTCGAAGAACAGCGTGTCGCCATTGGCCAGCTTCAAAGTGCGCCCCACGGCTCTCTTGCTGCCGTCCCGTGCCTGGTAACCCACGGCCACGATTTCCGTCCCGACGGGCAGGCTCTTCTTGGTGAATCCTTTGCGCAGGAGCTGATTGGGGCTGCCGCCCTCGATCATCCAGGTCTCTTTGTTGCCGTCTTTGTCGGCCACCTCGAGGTGGATCCATGAATGGGGATTGATCAGTTCCACCTTGATCACGGTGCCGTGCAGTTCCACGGGCTTTTTGATATCGAACTCTGCTGCAAAGCTGTGGTGCGCGAATGAGCTGGCGCTGCCGAAGGCCAGGCATGCGGCCAACAGCGCCATGATCAGCGCGCTCTGACGATGAGGAATTTGTGCGTTCACCGATGATCCCGTCCTGCTTTCTCGTCTTCTCTCACACCGCGGAGCGTGTTTGGAAGACCGTAATTGCCTTCGTGACACGCATATTCCAACAGCGGGTCGCTGGTGGTCTCCATGGGGAATTGCCCGCCCCAGGGCTCGTCCCACAGGCCCGGATCCGTCACGGTGAACTCGTACCGTATCGAATTGGGTCCGGTGCGGGTAATCCGCTCCACGACCTTGCCTTCCGGCCCCATCGGCACACCCGAGCCCCGCGGCGTGACCTTGTCGGATATGCCCGTGGTCTCGATGACCAGGGTTTCACCCTCCCAGTGTCCCCAGGAGTTTCCCTGCCACCGTTGAAGTCCGCCGAAGTCCGGACGCGCCTTCGTTATCGGAATCACTCGCGCGTCATGGATCATCTCTGTCATCAACACCACGTACCCTCGACTCTGAGCGATCCGCACCAGCGTGTTGTATCCGACGGGCCGCAGCGGCGGGCCCTCATGGGCCCAGATCAGGCAACGTTCCTGCAGCGGCCGATTCTGGGCGCTGTCGAAAGCATGCGCCTGTTGCCTGGCGCGAGCGGCATCGCTGCGCTTCTGCGCCTCGGCCCGTAGCGGCGGCATGCGCCCGTTCGCTGGCTGATCGAGGATGGAGGTTCGCGGGTTCGTCACCA
>JBDZVF010000615.1:0-3003 GCA_040255575.1 Pseudomonadota bacterium
TTCCACGGATGAGGCGGAACGTAAGGACACTTGGTCATGAAGCACATGTCACAGAGGTAACAGTGATCCACGACCTCCCAGTAGACCTTCTTGTCGACGCCATCGAGCTCGCCCGTCGAGGAGGCATCGATCGCATCGAACAGCGTGGGAAACGAATTGCACAGACTGAAACACCGCCGACAGCCGTGGCAGATGTCGAAAACGCGCGTCAGCTCCTTGTCGAGCGACGCCTCGTCGTAGAACTCGGGAGTCTTCCAGTCGAGCGGATGGCGGGTGGGCGCTTCGAGGCTGCCCTCACGTCCGCCGGAAACAGGTGAGCTCATGCCGCCGATGCCTTTCGATGCTTGGGTGCGAGGCGAGAAACAACCGCGAGGTGCGCGCGGTGAATGCGAGAGGGAGCGGACGGCAGGCCATCGACGCGCTGGTGCGCGCCGGGCTCGCATGCGAGATCGACCGCCGCGCTGGCGGACGCCGCGAAGCCCTGCCACGAATGGCAGGGCTCCGGAGCATCACAGTGCGAGGACGCGCCCGTGGCGCGGCCCCGATGCACGCATTGCTGCGCGCACGTGGCTTAGAGTCCGTCCAGCGCCTTCTGGAAGCGGTTGGCGTGCGAGCGCTCGGCCTTCGCCAGCGTCTCGAACCAATCCGCGATTTCGGCGAAGCCTTCTTCGCGCGCGGCCTTGGCCATGCCCGGGTACATGTCCGTGTACTCGTGGGTCTCGCCCGCGATGGCGGCCTTGAGGTTCAGCTTGGTGTCGCCGATCGGCAGGCCCGTAGCCGGGTCGCCCACCGCCTCGAGATACTCGAGGTGGCCGTGCGCGTGGCCCGTCTCGCCTTCCGCCGTGGAGCGGAACACGGCCGAGACGTCATTGAAGCCCTCGACGTCCGCCTTGGCTGCGAAATAGAGGTAACGACGGTTCGCCTGGGACTCGCCCGCGAACGCATCTTTCAGATTCTGCTCGGTCTTGCTGCCTTTGAGATTCACTGCCGTTTACTCCTGATAAAAGCTTCGGCCGCTGCTCGTCGTGAACGCCGGTCCGAAGCGCGATAGACCCGTTAGACTGGTTCTAAGGAGGGCCGAGACTTTATGCCCCGCCTCGAAGGGCGTCAATGGCTGTAAAGTGGCGAGCCTTCAAGGAGTCCCTCTCTTGTCCACCCCGCCAAAAGAACCCGATTTCGAGCAGGCCCTGGCCGAGCTCGAGCAGCTGGTCGAGCGCCTGGAGCGCGGCGACCTGCCCCTCGATGAAGCGCTGAAAACCTTCGAACGTGGCGTGGCCCTCACCCGCCATTGCCAGACCTCGCTCAAGGCGGCCCAGCAGAAGGTCGAGATTCTGCTGAGGAAGAACGGCCAGGCGGAGCTGCAGCCCTTCGCCGGCACGGACGAGCCTGCCGCCCGCGACGACGAATGAAAGAGAAGCTGGCGCGCTACCAGGCGCGCATCGAGCAGGTGCTCGATCGCTGCCTCACCCTCCCCGAGTCCGGCACCGCCCGCCTGCGCGACGGCATGCGTTACAGCGTGCTCGGCGGGGGTAAGCGCCTTCGGCCCATCCTCGTCTACACCACCGGCGAAGCGCTGGGCGCGCCGCTGGAACAGCTCGATGTGCCCGCGGCGGCCGTCGAGCTCGTGCACGTCTACAGCCTCGTGCACGACGATCTGCCGGCGATGGACGACGATGACCTGCGCCGCGGCCGCCCCACGTGCCACCGCGCGTTCGATGAAGCCACCGCGATTCTGGTAGGCGATGCCCTTCAGGCGCTCGCTTTCGATGTTCTCGCACACGATGAGAGCGGCCCGCACAACGCTGCAGCTCGCCTGCAGATGATCCGAATCCTCGCGAGTGCGAGCGGCACGAGCGGCATGGCGGGTGGACAGGCGATCGATCTCGCTTCCGTCGGCCGCACGCTCACCGCGGCCGATGTGGAGAACATGCACCGTCGCAAGACGGGCGCGCTCATCCAATGCAGCGTGCTGCTCGGCGCGACGGCGGCTGGGCTCACCGAAGGCCCGAAGCTCGATGCGCTCCGAAGGTTTGGCGCCGACATCGGGCTCGCCTTCCAGATTCGGGACGACATTCTCGACATCGAAGGCGAGACCGCCGTCATCGGCAAATCCGCTGGCGCGGATCTCGCGCGCAACAAGCCGACCTATCCGAGCACCATCGGCCTTGCGGCCGCGCGCACGAGGGCTCAGGAGCTGTGCGACGGCGCCATTGCGGCGCTCGCGCCGATCGGCGCCGCGTCCGGCGCGCTGGCGCAGCTCGCGCGCTACGTGGTCAGTCGCTCGCAGTAGCCATTTTTCGGCACGATCACGTCGCGCTCGCGGCTGTGTTTGCCAGTCTGCGACAGCAGGAGGCTGAATGATCGAGGCCTGGCACGTGGCCGGTGTACACTTGCGCGCAATGGCCGGCCCGCCTGACAAGTATCCGCTTCTCGCGCGGATCGAATCTCCCCACGACCTGAAGGGACTCGCCGCTTCCGAGTTGCCGCAGCTCGCGGCGGAGTTGCGCGATTTTCTCATCCAGAACGTCGCCACGCGCGGCGGGCATTTCGCGGCGGGCCTGGGCACGGTCGAGCTGACCATCGCGCTCCATTATGTCTACGACACGCCGGACGATCGCATCGTCTGGGACGTGGGCCATCAGGCCTATCCGCACAAGGTGCTCACCGGCCGCGGCGCCGAGCTGCACACCATCAAGCAGAAGGCGGGCCTTGCGCCCTTCCCCTCGCGCGCGGAGAGCGAGTACGACACGTTTGGCGTCGGGCACTCGAGCACGTCCATCAGCGCGGCGCTCGGCATGGCCGTCGCCAACGCGCGCCTCGGGAAGAAGGATCGCGCGGTCGCGGTGATCGGCGATGGCGCGCTCACCGCCGGCATGGCGTTCGAGGCGCTGAATCACGCCGGCTCGCTGGCGTATGACCTGCTCGTGATCCTGAACGACAACGACATGTCGATCTCGGAGAACGTGGGCGCGCTCTCCAACTATTTCGCCCGCGCCCTGTCGG
>JBDZVF010000616.1:0-2984 GCA_040255575.1 Pseudomonadota bacterium
GCAGCCCCGGGAAGCTCACCTTCGAAAAGGAGCCGCAGTGAACGACCGTGATGTCATTCGACATGCCGTATAGCGCCGGCATTCGCACACCGCCGTAGCGATAGTCGCTGTCGTAGTCGTCCTCCACGATCACGGCGCCATGTCGATGCGCCCAATCCAGCAGCTCCTTGCGCCTGCTCGCAGAAAGCGCCACGCCCACCGGGAACTGCCGCGCGGGTGTCACGTAGACGAGCCTCGCGGCCTCCCCGAGCTCGCTGCATACCAGCCCTTCCGCATCAATTCGAACGGGACGCAGCCTGGCGCCACACGCTTCGAAGACGCGACGTGCGCCGAGGTAGCCGGGATTCTCGAGCGCCACTTCGTCGCCTGCCTCTAGAAAGAGACGCGCACAGAGATCCAACCCCTGCTGCGAGCCGCTGACGACCACGACCTCATCCGCCGAACAGGACATGCCACGCGTGCGCGACACGTACTTGGCGATCTGCTCCCGCAGCGGCTGGTATCCCTGCGCGTGCTCGGCGTAGTCGAGCGCCTCGGTGCCGATGCTCTTCAGGCTGCTGACATACAGGCGTCGCCAGAGGTCCAGAGGGAAGATCGAGAGATCCGGGCCGGCCGGTGCAAGGCTGATGAAGCCCTCGCGCCTTCCGGGCCGCGTGACGTCCTTGCGCAGCTCCTCGCCGAGCCAGGAGAGTCTCACCGAGCCGGCGGTACGGACCGGCCGCATGTCTGAAACCTCCAACGCTGTGCCAGCGTCGCCGGGTCGGCGCCGGCCGGAGTCGCCAGTGGTCGGCGAATGGCCGGTGAGTGCCGCGGAATGGCCGAGCGGGCCGCGCGGATTGCCGGACCCGCCACCGCGATCGCCGGTTCCGGCATCAGGCTTGCCGATCGGCTCATCCCGATCGGGCAATTCACGGCAAATGTAGGTGCCCGAGCCGCGCACGGCCTGAAAGTAGCCTTCGCCCATCAGCTGCTCGTAGGCCTGCGCCACGGTTCCGCGCGAGATACCCAATGCGCTCGCCACGTCACGCGTCGACGGCACACGCTCGCCGCGAGCAAAGCGCCCGCTCACGATTCCCATCCGCCAGAACTCATAGATCTGCCGCGTCAGCGGCACAGAGGAGTCGCGGTCGATCGGAGGCGCGATGATCACAAGTGGCCCACTGAAGTTGGCGCAAAGTGGCTGATGGCTGGCCGGGCCGCTCTATCTACCATGACTTCCGCATGAACACCTATGCCCCGACTCCCCGCACCAAGGTCCGCCGGCTTGCCAAGCGAGGCGCGTATGACAAGGCCGTCGTCCACTCGATCCTGGACGAAGGACTGCTCTGCCATGTGGGTTTTACGGTCGAAGATCAGCCTTACGTGATCCCGACCCTGTACGCCCGGGCCGGCGAACGTCTCTACCTGCATGGATCGGCCGTGAGCCGAATGCTCAAAACGCTCGCCAGTGGCATCGACGTCTGCGTCACCGTCACGCTGGTGGATGCTTACGTGCTCGCGCGTTCGGCCTTCCACCATTCGATGAACTACCGTTCGGTTGTCGTGCTCGGGCGGGCGCAGCTCGTCACGGATGAGGCGGAGCGAATGGACGCCGTGCGCATACTCACGAATCACGTCATCCCGAATCGCTGGGAAGAAGTGCGCGAGCCCAATGAGCTGGAGATGCGCCAGACGGCCGTGCTCACACTGGCGTTGGAAGAAGTCTCGGCCAAGATTCGCGTCGGCCTGCCGAACGACGATGAGGAAGATTACGCGCGCCCGGTGTGGGGCGGCATCGTGCCGATTGCCACGCAGGCAGGGCCGCCGATCGGCGACGGTCGCGTCCGGCCGGATGCGCCGCCGCCGGATTTGTCGAGATTCGTACGGAAGGCAAAGCAGCGACCCTGAAGCGGTTGCTTGCGTGAGGGGTTGCTTCGTGACCGGTTGCTTGCGGCGGGCGGGAAGCGTCGTCTACTTCGCCTGCACCGGCCGCACCATCACATTCAGCAAATGCTCGATCACGTCGTCCGGGCTCGTGCACCGCCCCGTGTGAACGCGCGACGTCTGGATGATGGTGCTGCGGGGAGCCGTGAGCCAATGGAACCGTTCGCGCTGTGAAAGCCTGCCGATGGGCCCCGCATCCGGCCCGCCGGCGCAGATGACGGGAATGCTCGCGAGATTCGCGCGCACGGCATCGAGATCCACTGAGCTGTCGAGGGCCAGGAGGCGCTCGGTGTCCAGATCGATGCGGGCCTCGAGGAAACCGCGCGTGGGGCAGGACACGATGATTCCCGCATTCACGAACTCCTCGCGATCCACACGCGGCACGACGCGGATCACCGCGTAGTCATACGAGCAGTGATCTTGCACGGATCGCCTCCTCGATGAACACGTGCGGCTCATTCAGCCGCTGCTGGAAGTAGTCCACGTAAGCCTGCCGGTTCTTCTCCGGTGTTTCGAAAAGGGAGGTCTCAGTGAGCCACGCATCGGGAATGAGCGCCACGATCTTGCGGATCGCCTCGACGGTGACGAGCTGGCTGAGACGCGCGTCCGCTTCCTTCAACGCACTGGCGTACGGGAGCAGCACGTGATCCTTGATGCGCGTGAACGGATCGCGGCTGCGCTCCAGATACTTCTCCCATGAATGATGAAAGTAGAGCGCGGCACCGTGATCGATGAGCCGCAGCGCCTTGTGCCACACCAGCATGTTCGTGTTCTTCGCCGTGCGATCCACATTCGACACCAGCGCGTCGAACCAGACGATCGCGGAGGCGAGCGCCGCATCCGGCTTGAAGGCGATCGGCTCGAACATCACCGAGCCCGGCAGGTAATCGAGCGCTACGTTGAGCCCTGCGCTCGCACGAATGAGCTCCTGGATCTCAGGATCAGGCTCGGTGCGCGCGAGATCCCCGTCGAGCTCGATGAACACGATCTCGGGCACGGGCAGCCCCGCGACACGCGCGATCTCGCCCGCCACGAGCTCGGCGATCAGCGCCTTCGGCCCC
>JBDZVF010000617.1:0-2983 GCA_040255575.1 Pseudomonadota bacterium
GTGCGCATGCGGCTGGAGATCGCGAAGGCGTATAGCGCGGCTGCGACGTAGACGACGACCATCGCGTCGCGCGCGTTCACCTTCGCGAGATGATCGAGATGGATGCTGAGCTCGCCCGGCGATGTCAGATATGTCGTGATCGGAACGAAAAGGTAAACAAGAGCCGCGACCGTCAGCACTGCCAGGATATAGAGGGGAAAACGGAGGCACCCAAGAGTGTCGGTAAGACGCGCAAGGTCCGTGCCGTGCATCCCGGTGCTGCCGACGAGCACGGCCCCTGCGCTGGCAAGCAGGGCCCACGGACTACAGTCGAACCAGAGCGCAGCCGACGTAACGAGGACAACCAGGATGACCGCGAGCCCGATGCGTGCGGAAGAGGGTAGCTTCAAAGCGGGCGAGGTCAATGCTCGGAATGCCACAAGCAAGACGATCGAGCCCAGGACGAAGGTGGTCAGCGCGGTCATGGGTTGCGTAAACCGTCAGCGTTGAGTCGCCAGATCGGCGAGCTTCCGTGAGAGCAAGCCTGGTTGCTGTGCCTGGAGCTTCGGCCGCAGCACATTCCGCACGAGGGAGAAGAGATTGTTCATCGTCCAGTAAAGCACGAGGCCGGACGCGCTCTGATAGAGCAGGACGAGGAACACGATAGCCAGCCCGCCAGCCTGAAGGCGCTTGGTCCGATCTCTCACATACGAAGCCGCCGAAGCGATATTGAACGTCGTCATGAGCAGAGGCAGAACATTGATCGGCCCCAAGAGATGATCTGGCTTGCCGAGATCGTCGATGAGCGCAAAGGAGGCGCCTTGCAGCGCTTCGAGACCGGACAGGTAGTGGTACACCGTGAAGAAGACGACGATCTGCACAAACAGGTCCGCCGACCCGAACAGCTCTGACAGCGGGTGGTAGGCGTGCTGACGATGCACGGCGCGCACGTAGAAGTAGCGTTCGCGGCCACGGAAGTGACGCTTGATACGCTCCACGTCCTGCGCAACCTGCTCGCGTTTGCGGCGGGCTGCCTGGGAGCGACGCTCCATCTGGTTATAGAGCGGCATCAAGGCAAAGTTCAGCGTCAGGCTGAACAGGATGATGCAGCTACCCGCGTCGAACCATGGGCTGAAGCAGTGATAGGTGAAGTCGTAGATTGCCATCAGCGGCTGCACGAACACATTTTCCAGGACTTCAAGCATTGGCTTTGGTCCTGTTCAGGATCGTCGCGAGTTGGTCCGCCGCAACCTCGCTCGCCCGTCCGAAGTTGTAGACGAGCTCCGATCGCTTCTGCCGGAGGCGCATCGCCGAATGCTTCTTCAGTGTGTCGGCGAGGTGCTGCACCACATTCGGCATCTCCGAAGGCGGGATGGAAACGATGAACTCGCTGCAGAGCTGCTTGAGCTCGCTATCGCCGCCGAGAAGCTCGCCTTCGAGGCCTCCGGTCTTCTGCTGGCGGTCGACGATGAGCACCGGCCGTTCATGAATGAAGGCGAACTCGTGCGTGATGCCCGAGATGTCACTCAGCAGCACGTGCGCTTTCGACATGGCGCCCGAAGGCGTGCGCTCCGTATCGACCTCGACGCCCTCGAGCGCGAGGATTCTCGCGTATAGCTGCGCCTGGGAAATCCGCATCTGCGGATGCGGTCTCACAATCACGCGATAATGCCTGGCGATCTCCGCCACGAACTCGACGCCGAAGGATTCGAACATGCTGAGCGGGCCCCAGCTCGGCGCGATCAAAACTGTCGGAGCGCTGCCGGGTGCGGGAGCCTGGCCAACACGCTTCTGCAGCTCTTCATAATGAGGCAGTCCCGTCTCGTACAGTTCCTTGGCCGGTGTGGCCCGAATGGACTCCATCCTGCGAATGTTCGCTTTGAGTAACGGTCCGCAGCAGAGGACGGAGTCGTAGTAGTCGTACGCGAATGGACGCATGTAGCGCGACTCGCCCAGCGCATGCTGAATCATCGCGTAGTGCTTCACCCGTTTCGAACGTCGGAAGGTCATGACGTCGAGCTGCGGCGTGGTGGTGAGGAGCACGGTCGCATCGAGGTTGTTCAGATACGCATAGCCGACCATTCCCGACGGGATGGGCCTATGAGTCACACCAGTGGGCAGAGGTTCGAGAGACCCGTCGCGCTCATACATGGTGAAGAGCGTGGGCTCGATGCCGCGCTTCAGCAGCGCCTTGGCGAGCGGCAGGAAGATGATCTCGTACCGCGGATCCTCACAATGTATGGCGAGCTCGCAGCGGGGGTCGCGACGGCGCATGCCGAAGGCGAAATGGAGGAGGCGGTAGGAGAGGCCGCGGATTCCGAAATAAAGAGAAACGACGATGCCGCTGACGACGTAAAAGAGTGCGCTGCCGGTGCCGGGGTCGATGTAGGCGAGGGCCGGCCGTGCCTGCAAGAGCAGGGCGAGCGTGAGAAAAACTACAGTGGCGCGCCGGCGGACAGGCATGGGCAGATTATTAAGTCACAGCTCCCGTGATCGAGGTGTGAGGGTTTTCACACGCGGTGGACGGGTGGGCTCGCTACGAGCCGCTCTGGCGGGAGCCCCAGGCGGTTCAGCGCAGCCCGGGCCAGCGCGGCGTTCGAATCGACAAAGTGAACGCCCGCGTCCCGGCAGGTGCTTTCGAGCATCGACAGCTCGGTGCATCCGGCGATGACTGTATCGATCCCCTGAGATTTCAGGGTAGCGAGGAGCTCCCGGGCCGCCCGCCCCTGTGTCATGTCGAGCTCGCCAGATACCTTGATGGCTGAGATGAGCCCGTCGACGATCGGTTGCTGGCCCGGCGCAGGGTTCGCGCACGCGAGGCCGAGCGCCTGTGCGCGTTCCACATACAGATTCGATCGGGCGAGCGACGCCGAGATCAGTGCGGTCGCCCGCCGCGCTCCGTCTGCCAAGGCGGTGCGCACTGTCTCATCGATGATGTGAAGCGTGGGAATCGGTGCATTGCGTGCCCAGCGCTCGTACAGGATGTGCGCGGTGTTGCATACCA
>JBDZVF010000089.1:0-16313 GCA_040255575.1 Pseudomonadota bacterium
GAAGCCGACCACCCACGCGGCCAGCAGCAACAGCGCATAAACGACGAGGCCGGGGGCACGGCGAACCGGGCGGCTCAAGTCGACGATCGCGAACACCACCGCAACCGCACCCAACACCAGCCCACCAACAATGAGCCACGATGCGAAATTGGCCCACTGGATTTCATAAGTGGACGCGTACGCGGCATCGCTCAGCGTCGCGCTCAGGAACAGAACAACTGTCCCGGCGAGTAGCACAGCATGAAAGGGGTGGATGAGTGCGGAGTATCTGGTCTCGACGGTCACGGCCACGACAACTCGCTCCTCCCGATCCACGATGCAGATGCCTGCCTGGCTCTGTATACGTTCGCAGCCCACGAACGTTCCGTGGGCGGCCTCGAGCTCGACCTGTGCGTGGCCGTCGTGTGCCTGCATGCTGAATCGCTGAGCTTCATCGCGACGATCAGCGGATACATGCCAGTCGCGTGTAATGAGTGCATTCTCCGCGTCTCGCCGCTTTGACCAGGAGCGCTCCATGAACGGCTCAGCGATGAACTCCCTGACGCGTCTTTTGGCTCCGCTGCCGAATCTCGTACCGACACTCGAGACCCTGTACAAGGACGTGCATGCGCACCCCGAGCTCTCCATGCAGGAGACGCGGACCTCGGGCCTGGTCGCCCGTTACATGGGGGACATCGGCTACGAAGTGACGACGGGCCTCGGCAAAACAGGCGTGGTCGCATTACTGCGTAATGGCGAAGGCCCGACGATCATGCTGCGTGCCGATATGGACGCGTTGCCGGTTCGCGAAGCGACCGGCCTCGACTACGCGAGCGCAACTCTGATGACGGACACCTCCGGTAGAACAACTCCGGTGGCGCACGCTTGCGGCCACGACATGCACGTGGCGTGGCTCATGGGAGCGAGCACGCTCTTCGCCCGCGCGCGCGACTCATGGAAAGGGACGTTGATTGCGCTCTTCCAACCCGGGGAGGAACTGGCGCAGGGTGCTCGCGCGATGATCGATGACGGGCTCTTCACGCGCTTCCCCAAGCCCGAGGTGGTGCTGGGCCAGCATGTGATGGTGGGGCCCGCAGGCACGGTCGCGGGCAGCGCGGGGCCGATCACCTCGGCCGCCGATAGTCTGCAGATCCGGCTGTTCGGGCGGGGCGCGCATGGCTCGATGCCCCAGGCGAGCATCGATCCAGTGGTGATGGCGGCGGCAACGGTCCTGCGACTGCAGGGGATCGTCTCGCGCGAGGTCGCTGCCACGGAGTCCGCGGTGCTGACGGTGGGTGTCTTGCAGGCGGGCACGAAGGAGAACGTCATCCCCGATGAAGCGCTCATCAAGCTGAATGTCCGCACCTTCGATGAGGATGTGCGCAAGCGCGTGCTCGCCGCCATCGAGCGTGTCGTCAACGCCGAGGCGCAGGCCTCCGGCGCGCCCCGGCCACCGGAGATCACGCCGCTCGATCGCTACCCGCTCAACGTGAACGACAGGGGCGCCAGCGAGCGCGTAGCCGAAGCCTTCCATGCGCACTTCTCGGCCGAGCGCGTGCGGCACACGGGCCCCGCGCCGGCGAGCGAGGATTTCGGATGCTTCGGGACGGAGTGGAACACGCCCTCGGTCTACTGGTTTGTCGGCGGCACGGATCCGCTCGTATATGCTAAGGCGAAAGAAGAAGGGCGCATCAACGAGCTGCCAGTGAACCACAGCCCGAGATTCGCTCCGGTGCTTCATCCGACATTGGAAACGGGAGTAGAAGCCTTGACCACGGCAGCCATGGCATGGAATCGGGCGTGATGGCGCGAGCCCCGCTGACACGATGACCGAGCTCCCCACTGCGTTTGAATTGCAGCGGACGCTCGTCACCGTTCTGGATCTTTGCGGCACTTTCGCGTTTGCGGTCAGTGGCGCAACAGCGGGAGTCCGGCAGCGCCTGGATGTCTTCGGTGTTCTCGTGTTGTCTTTCACTGCATCCACGTTCGGTGGGTTGACTCGGGACGTGCTCATCGGCGCGACACCGCCGGCTGCGCTCGTGGACTGGCGGTATCTCGCCGTCTCGCTCGCGGCGGGATTGATCACGTTCCTCTGGTCGCCGCTCGTCGAGAAGCTTCGCAACCCGGTAAGGCTGCTCGACGCCGCCGGGCTCGCTTTTTTCGCGGTCTCCGGCACGCAGAAGGCGCTCGCGTTTGGCCTGAGCCCGGTGATGGCCGCGCTTCTGGGCATGGTGACCGGAGTGGGCGGCGGTATGGCGCGCGACGTGCTACTCGCCGACATCCCCGCGGTGCTTCGCTCGGATCTGTACGCGGTGGCTGCGCTCGCGGGTGCGGCGATCGTTGCCGCGGGTGGCGTGCTGCACTACCCAGCGCTCGTCACTGCGATCTGTGGCGGCCTGACCTGTTTCGGCCTGAGGCTCATGGCGATTCGCTGGGGATGGCGTCTGCCGGTGGCCATCGGAGGAGAGAAGAGGTAACGCGCATGAAGCCCCGTATCACGATCATCACGCTCGGTGTGGATGACCTTCAGAAGGCGGTCACGTTCTATCGAGACGGTCTCGGGTGGCAGACGCCGGGGATCATCGGCACCGAGTTCGAGCACGGCGCAGTCGCCTTCTTCGATCTCGCACCCGGTGTGCAATTGGCGCTCTGGCCCCGCGACAGCATTGCTCACGACGCCGGCCTGCCGAAGGGGCCGCGTAGCTCGACGGAGTTCACGCTCGCGCACAACGTCAACAGCGCCGCGGAGGTCGACGCCGCGATGGCGCTCGCACAGCGCGCGGGCGCGAAGCTGATCAAGGAAGCGAGCAAGACGTTCTACGGCGGCTACGCCGGCTATTTCGCTGACCCGGACGGCCACGTGTGGGAAGTCGCGTGGAATCCGCAGATGAAGGTGAGCGACTAGGTCGCGCGGCCAATGCTCGGTCTCGTTCGAACCGCGTGTGACGATGGCCGGCTGTATGCCCCGGGGCAAGCCGGCGGGCGATGCGCCGAGAGCGCCAAACCCTGGATTCTGGCCGCCACCATTCTCGGCTCCAGCATGGCGTTCATCGATGGCTCGGTCGTCAGCGTCGCGCTGCCGGCCCTGCAGCGGGATCTCGGAACGTCCGTGCGCGGTTCCCAGTGGGTCGTCAACGCCTACATGCTGACGCTCGGCGCGCTGATTCTCGTCGGTGGCGCCGCCGGAGACCGGTATGGCCGGCGGCGCATCTTCTCGCTCGGCATCGTCGTGTTCGGGCTCGCTTCCGTCGCCTGCGGGCTCGCGCCGAACGTGGAAGCGTTGATCGTTGCGCGCGCCGTTCAAGGCCTTGGCGGTGCGCTGATGGTGCCCGAGAGTCTCGCGATCATCAGTGCCACGTTCCCCGAGGAAGAGCGGGGCCGCGCCATCGGCACGTGGGCGGGATTCTCCGCGCTGACGACGGCGTTCGGTCCGGTGCTGGGTGGCTGGCTGATCGACACGTCTTCCTGGCGCATGATCTTTTTCGTGAATGTGCCGGTCGGCATTCTCGCCTTCGCGCTCGCGCGCCGGCACGTGCCCGAGAGCCGCGACGACTCCGCACCCCAGAGCGTGGATTGGGCCGGCGGAGCTCTCGCAACGCTCAGTCTCGCGGCGCTCACGTATGGCCTCACGGCCGCTTCGGAGCGTGCATGGTCGGACCCGCTCGTGCTTGGGACGGTGCTGGGCGGTCTGCTGCTACTGGCCGCATTCGTATGGTGGGAGAGGCACGCCCCGGCGCCGATGATGCCGTTGCAGCTCTTCCGATCGCGGCAGTTCAGCGGGGCGAACGGGGTGACGCTGGTGCTGTATTTCGCGCTCGGGGGCGCGCTTTTTTTTGTGCCCTTCCTTCTCATCGGCGTCGAACGCTATTCGGCGATGCATGCCGGCGCGGCGTTCCTGCCGTTCACGCTGATCATGGGAGTGCTTTCGCGCTGGTCCGGCGCCCTCATTCGACGTTACGGAGCGCGGCTCCCGCTGATCGTCGGCCCGATCATCGTTGCAGCAGGGCTCGCGCTCTGCGCCATACCGGAGATCGGTCAGTCGTACTGGTCCGGCTTCTTCCCCGCGATGGCGGTGCTCGGGTTCGGCATGGCGGTGAGCGTCGCGCCGCTGACCACGACCGTCATGGAGTCCGCCAGCGATCGGTACAGCGGCGTCGCCTCCGGCATTAACAACGCCACGGCCCGCGTTGCCGGCATGCTTGCGGTTGCCTTGCTTGGCGCGATTGCTGTCGGGGCTTTCCGCGCCAACCTGGACGCGCGGCTGGCTCACACCCAGGTGCCGGCGCAGTTGCGCTCGGTGCTGCTCGCGGAAACGTCGAAGCTCGCCGAAGCCCGGGTTCCGCCGCTGCGGGATGAGGGGGCGCGTCAGCAGCTCACCCGCACGCTCCAGGAGTCCTTCGTGCACGGCTTCCGGGTGGTGATGGTGATCGCCTCCGCCACGGCCCTGCTGGGCGCGCTTTGCGCGGCGCTAACGATCCCCCGCGGCCGGCCTGAGGGGGCTCGCTCGGCTGGGCCGCCGCGATGACACCGGCCTTTTCACCGGGAATTTGCGGCTTTTTTCGAGAATCTCGGGCGCCGCGGGCCGCGTGTGATAGCATGCCGGCCCCGCGAAGCAGCGGCGTGCCCCTCGCTTGAGTAAGTGTCTGATTTTGAAGCAGTCTGCTGTGAGCGTGGGCGCCTTTGGCGCCGCTTCGCGATAACTGGTTACTGGTTCAGGTCGTCCGTCAGGTCCCCATGGCCCGTCCCGCCGAAAATCTGCATTTGACTAACAGCGACACCCTCGCTCTGTTCGCTGGCAACGCGAATCCCACGCTTGCCCATGATGTCGCCAAGCACCTCGGCATGCCGCTCGGTCGCGCCTACGTCGGCCGCTTCAGCGACGGCGAAGTGAATGTGGAGCTGATGGAGAACGTTCGCGGCCGCGACGTTTTCATCCTGCAGTCCACCTGCCCCCCGGCCAACGACAACCTGATGGAGCTGCTCGTGATGGTGGACGCGTGCCGCCGCTCGAGCGCCGCGCGCATCACGGCGGTGGTGCCGTACATGGGCTACGCCCGGCAGGATCGTCGTGTGCGCGGCACGCGCATGTCCATTGCCGCGAAGCTGGTTGCGAACATGCTGTCGAGCGCGGGTGTCACGCGCCTCCTCACGATCGACTTGCACGCCGAGCAGATCTCGGGGTTCTTCGATATCCCCGTGGATAACGTCTACGCCTCGCCCGTGCTGCTAGGGGATGCCTGGCGGCAGGCGTACAAGAACATGATCGTCGTCTCGCCGGACGTCGGCGGTGTCGCGCGTGCGCGCGCGCTCGCGAAGCGGCTGGACGATGCGGACCTCGCCATCATCGACAAACGCCGCCCGCGGCCGAACGAGTCGAAGGTGATGAACATCATCGGCAAGGTGGACGGCAAGACCTGCGTGCTGATCGATGACATGGTCGACACTGCCGGCACGCTCTGCCAGGCCGCGCAGGCCCTGAAGGATGAAGGCGCGGTGAAAGTGGTGGCGTACATCACGCACCCGGTGCTCTCCGGCAATGCCGTGGAGAGAATTTCCAAGTCGGCGCTGGATGAGCTGATCGTGACGGACACGATCCCCTTGTCCGAGGCCGCCAAGGCGTGCACGCGCATCCGCCAGCTGTCGGTGGCGGGATTGCTTGCGGAGACCATCCGTCGCATCCGCGACGAGGAGTCGGTCAGCTCGCTGTATCTGGATTGATGCCCGATCGGCCGTACCCCGGTGCCCGCATGGTGCGGGCAGCGGATGGCGAGGGGCTCTTTACGCCGCGTTGGTCGCGACGGGCGTTACTACTGAGGTAATTTGCAATGAAGACTTCATTCGTCATTGGCGCGGATCTGCGTGACGCGCAGGGCAAGGGTGCGAGCCGCCGCCTGCGTCAAAAGGGCAAGGTCCCGGCCATTCTCTACGGCGGCAAGAAAGAGCCGCGCGCGCTCACGCTCGACCAGCAGAACCTCTTGACGATGGTCGATAACGACCGCTTCTACTCCTCCATCGTGCAGATCAAGGTGGGTGAGCAGACGCAGGAAGCGATCGTCAAGGACGTGCAGATGCATCCCGCCAAGAACCTCGTGGTCCATGTGGATCTCGTGCGCGTGGTGCCCAACGAAGTGATCCTCATCAAGATGCCGATCAGCTTCAAGGGCGCTTCCGTGTCGCCGGGCGTCAAGCTGCAGGGTGGCGTGGTTTCGCACCGGATCAGCGACGTCGAGATCATGTGCCTGCCGCAGGATCTGCCGGAGTCCATCGAGCTGGACCTCTCGCAGATGAACATCAACGAGACGAAGTTCCTGTCGGATCTGCCGCTGCCGAATGGCGTGACCATTCCGGCTCTTGCGGCCGGCAAGAATCCGCCAGTGGTCTCGGTGCGTTCGCCGCGTGCGGAAGAGCCGGAGGCGACTGCGGAAGCGGCTGCTGCGCCGGCCGAGGCTGCGGCGGCGCCGGCGGCTGGTGCCGCTGCGCCTGCTGCGGCGGCTCCTGCGAAGAAAGACGCGGGCAAGAAGTAACGGCGGCTTCGCTTGCAGGCATCCGGGGCGGGCGCTCACGCGCGAGAGCCACCGGGTCGGGGACCGGCCGCAACTCCGGTCCCTCGGGCTTTCCCTTGGCCGGGCGTGTCCAGATGCATCGCTGCATCGGGACCGCCCCGCCGGGCATCTCTCGCGCACGAACGTCCGCCAGCAGTTCGTTCTGGGGCTGTAATCTCGCTCGTCATGGCTGGTACTCCTCTCAAGCTCATCGTGGGTCTCGGCAATCCGGATGCCGAGTACCTGCGTACGCGTCACAACGCCGGCTTCTGGTTCGTGGAGGAGCTGGCGCGGAAATATGGTGCGACGTTTCGGTTCGAGTCGAAGCATCAGGGGGAGCTCGCGCGTGCGCGCATTGCGGGTGAGGACGTCTGGCTCCTGAAGCCGATGACTTACATGAACCGCAGCGGCGGGCCGACGCGCAGCGTCGCGACCTTCTACAAGATTCCGGTCGAGGAAATTCTTGTCGCCCACGATGAGCTCGATTTCGAGCCGGGCGTGGTGAAGTTGAAGCAGGGCGGCGGCGCCGCCGGCAACAACGGCATCAAGGACATCATCGCCACCATGGGCGCCAATTTCTGGCGCCTGCGCCTGGGCGTGGGCAAGCCGTCCGCGACGGGCATCGAGCACGTGCTGTCGCGGCCGAGTGCCGCGGACGAGCGCGCCATCTACGACTGCATCGCGCTCGGGATCGAGGCGGTGCCGATCATCATTGAACAAGGCGGGCAGCGGGCGATGAACCGGCTGCATACGCGCGCCGCGCCTCCCGCGGCAACCGAGGACTAATGGGTATCAAGTGCGGCATCGTGGGGCTTCCCAACGTCGGCAAGTCGACGCTGTTCAATGCGCTCACGCGCGCGCAGATCGCGGCGGAGAACTATCCCTTCTGCACCATCGACCCGAACGTGGGCGTGGTGCCGGTGCCGGATGAGCGGCTGGCGCAGCTCGCGGCCATCGCGCATCCGGAAAAGGTGGTGCCGACCACGGTCGAGTTCGTGGATATCGCGGGGCTCGTGGCCGGCGCTTCGCAGGGTGAGGGGCTCGGGAACCAGTTCCTCTCGCACATTCGCGAGACGGACGCGATCGCGCACGTCGTGCGCTGCTTCGAGAATGCGGATGTCGTGCACGTCGCCGGCAAGGTGGACCCGATCGCGGATATCGATGTGATCGACACGGAGCTCGCGCTCGCGGATTTGCAGACCGTCGAGAAGGCGGTGGATCGCCAGGCCAAGGCGGCGAAGGGCGGCGACAAGGATGCGATCCGCAAGAAGGCGCTGTTCGAGCGCGCGAAGGCGCACCTCGATCAGGCGAAGCCCGTGCGCTCCATGCAGATGACGGAAGAGGAGCGTCGCGACCTGCGCGAGCTGCAGCTACTGACCGCGAAACCCATCATGTATGTGGCGAACGTGATGGAAGGCGGGTTCACGAACAACCCGATGCTGGAGAAGGTGGAGAAGCGCGCCGAGACCGAAGGTGCGGTGGTTGTCGCCGTGTGCGCGGCGATCGAAGCGGAGATCGCGCAGCTGGACGAGGCCGACCGGGCCGATTTCCTCAAGGAGCTGGGGCTCAAGGAGCCGGGGCTCGATCGCGTGATCCGCGCGGCCTACAAGCTGCTGGGCCTGCAAACCTACTTCACTGTGGGTCCGAAAGAGGTGCGCGCGTGGACGATCCGCGCCGGCTTCACGGCGCCGCAGGCCGCGGGCGTCATCCACACGGATTTCGAGCGCGGCTTCATCCGCGCCGAAGTGATCGCCTTCAACGACTACATCGCCTGCAAGGGCGAAGCCGGCGCGAAAGAAGCCGGCAAGCTGCGCCTGGAAGGCAAGGAATACGTCGTGCATGAAGGCGACGTGATGCACTTCCGATTCAACGTGTGAGGTCGGGGGCGGCGCGGCGACTGGCTCGCAACGGTCGGAGGTTCGAGTTCGCAACCGTTGGAGGTTGAGTTCGCGGCGAGTTCGAGGCGTGAGCTCGCGGCTGATCCAGCGAGTGAGTTCGGGGCCGGCGGGCCGGCTCGCGTGGTGCCCGCTCACTCTGGAGCTGGCTGTACTTCTCTTCGGCTACCGTTTCTGACAAGCCCGTCTTTTCCGGACGCACGCCGCGAATTGTGTGATAGCAACTAATTGATTCCGCAGCGGTTCCGGCGCAGTGGAGGATTGGGGTGTGATAAGCGCACCCGCCTATTGCGGCGGGATCAGCGCCGTATCCGTCGGCAGCCACGCGCGGATGCGCGGGGTCAGGGCCGCGGGGAACTTGGCGTCGGGGTTTTCGACTGTTGCGCCGGAGGCTTTCAGCAGCGCGACGGTTTCGGTGCGCACTTCCGGCGTGCGCTCGTTGAAGCCCTTGGGGATGCGGCCCATCGCGAAGTCGATTGCGGTGAGGCCGTTGCCGTCTTTGACGTCGAGCTCGGCGCCATCCGCGATGAGCTTCTTCACGATGCGATTCCAGCCGCGCAGGGCCGCGCTGTGGAGTGCCGTTTCGTTGAAGTGCGTGCGCGCATTCACGTCCGCGCCCGCGGCGCGCAGCAGGTCGTACACCTCGAGCGCCTGGTCTTCGGTGTAGTTCGCTCCGCGCGTCGGGGAATTGATCCAGCCCTTCGCGCACGCCGCCATCAGCGGCGTATCACCGTTGAAGTTCGGCAGGTTCGGCAGCGCGCCGTGCGCGAGCAGCAGCTTGATCACCGGAATGTCACCGGCTTTGGCCGCGCGAATCAGCGGCGTCACGCCGATGTTGAGCATTGGCTCGGTGTAGCGGTCGTACGGCACCTGCCGCCACGGCAGGCGCAGTTTGAGCTGCGCGTTCGGGTTGGCGCCGCGATCGAGCAGCATGGTGATGACTTCGAGCCCGGTCGTTTCATCGACCGACGGAAGCTCCACGCGACGGCCTTTCGGCAGCGTGTTCATGTCCACCGCAGCGTAGAGCGGCGTCTGGCCGTAGAAATCCCACAGGTTCACGTCGGCGCCGCGCTCGATCAGGAACTTGCCCATATCCCAGTGGATGTTCGAGAGCGCGATGATCAGCGGCGTGACGCCGTCGGGGTCGCCGAGATTGATGTCGGCGCCGTGCTCGAGCAGCTCCTTCGCGCAGGGGATGCAGCTTTCGCGCGCGGCGTAGAGCAGGGCGGTAAAGCCGCCGCGGTTCATGTCCTTGGGACGGCCCTCGGCGGTGACGCGGCGCTGCCAGTCGTGCACCGTGGCGCGCATGTCGACCTTCGCGCCGCCTTTGATCAGCACGCGGATCATCTCGGGCTGGCTTTGCGCGGCAGCCCACATGAGGGCGCTCTGGCCGCCCCATTGCTCGGTGGCGTTGGGGTTGGCACCGTGCTTCAGCAGGAGACGGGCGGCCTCGACCTTGCCCGTGCGGGCGACAGCCATCAGAGCCGTTTGGCCTTCAGCGTTAGGGGACTCCACATCGGCGCCAGCCTTCAGGAGCGCTTCGAGCACGTCCTTCGAGCCGATTCCGGCCGCGAGCGACATCGGCGTAGCGCCGTACTGATTCATCGCGCGCGGATCGGCGCCGGCCTTCAGCAGCGCCTTCGTCAGCGCGACATCGCCCAGGTGCGCAGCCCAATGGAGCGCGGTCGTGCCATCGGCGTCGGTTTCGCGCGCGTTTGCGCCCTCGCGCAGCATCGCTTCCACGGCTGCGCGATCGCCCTGCTCGGCAGTTCGCACCAGCTGCGGAACCGGGGTCGGCGTGGCATCCACGACCGGCCGCATGTCCGCATCCGCTGCCTTGCCCTCCGCGAGCGCGCCGCGCGCGGAGGCATTCGTCGCCGCTGAGCCCGTCGCCGCCGACGAGGCAGGCGCCGACGAGGCAGCCGCAGTCGAGGCAGCCGCAGTCGAGGCAGTCGCCGGAGAGGTAGGTACCGTCGAGGCAACGGCCGCCGAGGCAGGTGCCGCCGCCGGGCCGGCCGACGCGGTCGACCCGCTCGCCCCAGCACCCTGCGCCCAACACGCGCCCGTGGCCATCAGCCCCGCGCACGCCATCCACGCCAAAAAGCTCGTTTTGCGCATCAGACTTCCGACAACAATCCCGTGCTATTCCCCAGCGCCGGAAGCTGAATCCCCGCCCGGTCCAGCATGGTGAGCAGCAAGTTGGCGTGCGGCGTGTCCTGCTGATAGTGCAGGTGCTGCCCACCTTTGATCCTGCCGTACCCGTGCCCCATCAGCAGCGACGGCAACGGATCGTTGTTGTGCAGGTCGCTGTTGCTCATGTTGCTGCCGAACAGAACGATCGAGTGATCGAGCAGGTTGCCATCGCCGTCCTTCGTCTCGCTCAGGCGCTTGAGGAATGAGGCGAACAGCGTCGTGTGATACGTCTGGATCTTGGCGAGCTTGTCGAGCTTCACCGGGTCGTTCTGGTGGTGCGACAGCGGATGGAACGCATCCGACACGCCAATCTGGTTGTACGTGCGCATGCTGACTTCCTTCGCGATCATGAAGGAGGCCACGCGCGTCTTGTTCGCCTGCCACGCCAGCGCGATCAGCTCGAACATGATTTTCACCTGTTCGCTGAAGTCCTCCGGCACGCCGAGCGGCGCATCGGGCAGGCTGATCTTGGTGCCGCCGGGGGCGCTCATCTTCTGGATGCGGCGCTCGATCTCGCGCACCGAGTCGAGGTAATCCGACAGCATCGCGCGGTCGGCCGGGCCCACCGCCTGGCTCATGCGCGCGGCCTTGTCCCGGATGTGATCCAGGATGCTGCCGGTCTCCTGGACGATGCGCTGACGCTCCTCGTCCGTATCGCCCTGTCCGAACAGCTGATAGAAGACCTTGCGCGGGTTGTGCTCCATCGGCAGCGGCTGCGTCGGCGTGCGGAACGCCACCGTGCTCGCAAACCCACATCCGACGCCCGGAGCGCAGGCGACGCCGCCGATGCTTTCGCCGGCAAGCTCGATGGAAGGCAGCGCCGTGTCCTGGCCGATGGCGCGCGCGGCGATCTGGTCTGCGCTGACGCCGCGATCCCCCGTGTGATCGGGGTCCGACGGCCCGACGCACGACAGCCATGTTCCGGAAATGATCCCGTGCGGATCGGAGCTCTCACCGCCCTTGTTCCGCAGGCCCGTCACGATCGTCGCGTGCGCGCGGTACGGCTCGATGGGCTTCAGGATCTGCGGCAGGTCGAACGCCTTGCCCGGCTCTTCCGGCTTCCAGCGATTCATGATCGCGCCGTGCGGGAAGTAGATGAATCCCAGCTTCGGCTTGGGAGCCGCCGCGGTCGCGGCGAGTGCGGTGGATGCAGGAATCATCGCATCGAGCAGCGGCAAGGCGATCGTGACCCCGGCGCCACGAAGGACGGCACGACGGGAAATATGCTTCTTCGTAATGAACATGGTTTGCTTCACCTCGCCGACGCGGTCTTGAGCCCACCCGGCACCGGAACCCGGGCCATCTGGAACTCGGGGCTGGTCACGATCTGCATGACCAGCGATTCGAATCGATAGTTGTCAGCGGCCGTCGCGCGCACGATCGAGCGGACTTCCGGCATGTCGGTGTACTCGAGCGTGCGGCCGGTGGCGTAGACCATGAGCTTCTCCACCAGCGTCTGCACGAACTGATCCGGCTGCTCGAGCAGGGCGTTGCGCAGGTCGTCGGGACCTGTCAGCACGCGCCCGTCGGGCAGCTCCGCGATCGTGTCGACCGGGATGCCGGCGGCAAAGCGATCCCTGGTGCGCTCCTGGCCCACGGCGTCGAAGCCCTCGAGCGCAAAGCCGAGCGGATCCATCATGCCGTGGCAGCCGTTGCAGCTCGGCTTGCTGCGATGGACGGCCATGATCTCCTTCATCGTGCGCGGCTTCACGCCTTCCTTGTTTTCCTCGATGTTGCCGACGTTCGGCGGCGGCGCCGCCGGCGGCGTGCCCATGAGCCGCTCCAGCACGAACGCGCCGCGCAGCACCGGCGCCGTGCGGTTCGGGTACGAGGTGACCATCAGCACCGCGCCCTTGCCGAGCAGGCCGAAGCGCTTGCTGTCCGTCAACTGCACGCGGCGGAAACGATCGCCTTTGACATCTCGAATGCCATACAACAGCGCGAGGCGCTCGTTCACATACGTGTAATCGGCGCTCAGCAGGTCCAGGACGCTGCGGTTTTCGCGGAACACGCTATCCACGAACAGCTTCAGCTCCTCGCGGAAGTCGTTGCGCACGTCGCCGTTCAGCATCGGGAACTGCGCGACGTCCGGCTGGATCTCGCCGAGCTTCGCCATGTTCAGCCACTGGAACGCGAAGTTGGATGCGAGCGTCTGCGAGCGCGGGTCCGCCAGCAGCCGGCGCACCTGCGCAGCGAGCTTCGCGTTATCGCGCAGATCGCCGTTGCGGGCAGCCCGCAGCAGTTCCTGGTCAGGCAGGCTGCTCCAGAGGAAGAAGGAGAGTCGCGACGCGAGCTCGAGGTCGCTGATGCGGTACGTGTTGCCGGCAACCACGCCCTGCGGCGGCAGCTCCGCGCGATACAGGAACTCGGGATCTGCGAGCAGCGCCGTGAGTGCCTGCCGGATGCCTCCTTCGAAGTCCCCGCCCTTGCGGCCGGCCTCGTAGAACTGCATGAGGTCCGCCACGTCGGTCTCGGTGGTCGGGCGGCGATACGCACGCTCGGCAAGCCGCTGCAGGATCTTGCGCGCGCAGGGCGCTTCTTCCGCCGCATTTGCAGGCTGGCAGATGAGCACGCGCTGGCGCGACGGCGTCTCACTGACACCGGAAGCGTTCATCGGCCCCCGCACTTCGAACGAGCTGACCCGCAGAATGCGATCCTGCCCGCCGCCCGGCACATGCTGCTGCAGGCGGTCTTCGGACTCCGCGAAGCTGCGGTGGAGGAAGGTCACCGCGATCTCGTGGGGGCCGGCGGTGGTGCGGAAACGGATGTTCTTGAGGCGCTTGTTGATGGCGTCGACCGCGGGGTCCTGCTTCTGGTCGATTGCCTTCATGTCCTCTTCGCCGCCGATCGTCGTCTCGTAGATCTTGCGGCGATCGATCGTCACCACCAGGTGATTCGCGAACTCCATGTTGTAGACCCAGATCGCCTGGGCCATGTTGGCGATGTTGATGACGTACTCGCCATCGGCCGGGAACGAGTGGGTCACGACGATGCCGCCGCGAGTGCCCGGCGGGGCGCCCTCCACGTGGAAATACTGCTCCCCGCCGCCCGCGCTGTAGGTCGTGCCCACAGGCCGGGCATCGGGGTTGCCCAGCGCGGCGATGGCCACTGTGCGCGCAGCCGCCAGGTACTGGTCGAGGAAGGAGGGGGAGACCTGCAGGGCGTCCGCCACGTTGTCGAAGCCGTCGCGGGCGTCATCACGCGGCAGCAGCTCGGCCGGGTCCATATCCACGTCCAGCAGGTCGCGGATGGCGTGCGTGTATTCCTTGCGGTTCAGGCGATGCAGGGCCACGCGGCCGGTCGCGGCGCGCGTGGTGGCGGCATGATCCAGGTTGGCCTCCATCCAGGAGACGAAGGAATGGATGGCCTCGTTGTCCGGGCGCGGGTTGCCGGCCGGGGGCATGAGGCCGCCGCGGAGCTTGCGGACCGCCTTTTCCCAGGTTTCGGCGTCCTCGGGGATGGTTTCGGGGGCCAGGGTGTCGAAGGCGACGCCACCCGCCCAGTCCTGGGTGTTGTGGCACTTGCCGCAGTACTGATCGAGCATCGCCCATTTTTCATCGGCGAGCTCCGGGTGGATCGCGACGCCGGGGGTTGCGGATGCTGGCGTCGCCTTCGCGCCGCTGTTCGCGCCCTGCGCAGCCGGGACTGCGTCGGCCGCCCAGCCGTTGGCGCCGTAGCCCAGCGCCATACCTGCCATGGCAACGGCGAGCACCCACGTGTGGCGCCCGGATCTGCTGCGGCCGTTCGACATATCTGCTGCGGACTCCCGATACAAGTTGTTACACGGCTCGCCTGGGCGGTCCGCGCCCGGCGCGAGCCGGGCCAATTCTCCTGTGACGGCGCCGGAACGGCGACCCCTGTCGCACGCCGGTTTGCAGCCGCGCCACGCAGTGGTGGCGCCCGCGCCGCACGTCCGTTGCCGCCCACGCATTCGGTGTGCCGCCGGCGACGCAGTGACGTGAAACAAAGCATGCTTCGCATATGAGGCAGGCGCAAGACGAGCAGGTCTCAGTGACTATCAGGGGGCGATACGTAAGGGCGCGACGTACGGAGCCCATCGCGCCCGACAAAGCCGGACCGTCGCCAGGACGGTTGATAACCCAACCGGGGTGGCCGACCGGGCGTTGGGTTGCCATTACAACGGGGGCGTGCCGATGTCTATAGTCATCAGGCACTCACGTTGCCCTTTCGCCGCGGGTGTTTTCATTTCGATACGTTGGCGCGATACTCACGGCCCCCGCGTTATCACAGAAAGCGGCGGCAGTGGTCACGCATCCGCGTACGCTGACGCCCCGGTGAGGGCACCATGGAGTCGGTCGAGCGCACGGCCATCGAGCATCGCATCCGCCAGGCCGTCGAAGCGGGTGAGTTCCGGTTGTACTACCAGCCGCAACACGACACGGCGACCCACCGAATCGTCGGGGCTGAGGCGCTGCTGCGCTGGCATGACCCGGCTGCGGGAGTGCTCGGCCCGGCCAGCTTCCTGGAGCCGCTCGAAACTACGGGGCTGATCGGCCGCCTCGGGGAGTGGGCCTTCAGGCAAGCGAGCGAGGACTGCCGGCATTGGCAGGGACTCGGTCTGCCCCGCCTGAAACTTGGATTGAACGTCTCCCCCGCTCAGTTGACCCCCGCTGGTGTCGAGCGCCTCGCGCAGCAGGTGAAAGAAATGCGCTCCTGCTGCGATCCGCAGATCGAGCTCAGTAGCGCTCACCTCGTCTCGCAGGCGCACGATCTGCTCGCCGCGCTCCGTGCGCTGCGCTTTGCGGGCGCCGACATTGTTATCCAGCATTTCGGGCTCGATGATCACACGCACAAGCGCTTGTGGTCGCTGCCGGTGGATGGCGTGAAGATCGATCGCTCTTTTATTTCCCGCATGGTCTCCGACCCGGAGGTCGACGAGGAGCTCGCGGGGATGCTCGTGCTCGCACGTGCGTATCGGCTGTGCAGCGTGGCGGAAGGGGTCGAAACCCAGGAGCAGTTCGATCGGCTACGCGAGCTCGACTGCGACCTGACCCAGGGTTCTTTTCACGCGCCGCCCATGCTGGCCGATCGCTTCGAGTGGCTGTTGCGAGCGGAATGCCATGGCCGGGCGGCGTGCGAGCCCCGCCCCGGGCGGCTCGCATTCGACGCCTGAGCCGGACTCATTTCGAGGCGCCGGCTCAGGCTTGCGTGGTCACGCGGATCTGAGCTGCCAGCGCGGGCGGGATTTGCCGCTGCGCTCCCGAGCGAGGGTGTCTTGCAGGTGTGCCCGATCGGGCCGCAGGAGAATCTCGTCCACCGCGAGCAGATTGCCATTCGCATCCGACAGCGCAGCGCGGATGCGCAGCAGCGGCGCACCGATCGCCACCTTCAGTTGCTTCGAAGCAATTGCATCTGCGGCAACCGCGGTCGTGACTTGTTGCACACCGCGCACATCTTTGGCGAGCTTCTCGAGGCCACTGCCGCGACGAAGGCCGTAGCGTTTGGCGACGGCATCGGGCACGTAAGTCACCGCGAGCTGGATGGGCTCGCCGCCCTCGGAGCGCGCACGTTGCACGCCGAAAGCCTGCTCGCCGAGCTCGGGATGCGCGGCCTGAAGGGAAGGCGGTACCTCGAGTGGCGCGCGGTGGAGAATCTCCGTGCCGGGACCTTTCGCGGCCGTGGGGGCATCGCCGTACAGCGCTTCAGCATTGAACGGCAGCGAGCTGTGAACCCGGTTCGTCTT
>JBDZVF010000090.1:0-16282 GCA_040255575.1 Pseudomonadota bacterium
TGATCCGGTGGATGTAGCTCTCGGCGTTCTTGAAGTCAGGCGGGCTGCCATCGCGGTTTGGCACGAACGGGAATGGATTGCCTGCCGTCACCTCCGTATCGAAGAAGATGCGCTGCGCGTCCTCGAACACGCCCATCGTGTGGGTGCCGCACCGAGTGGGGCCTTCGAGCCAGCGGATGTCTTTGCCATCTCCGTTCCGGCGGAAGTAGCCCAGATATGTCTTGCGGTTCTTGTCCCACGACCAGTGAATGCCGCCACGCTGGATCTGTTCTGGATCGAACGCGAGCGGCACGACGAAGAACAGGATGTAACTCTCCGTCACCGCGAAATCGTGCAGTAGCCCGACGTAAGGCACCTTGATCTTTGCTTCCCACGTCTTGCGGCCCGACTTGTCGATCTCGAACACGCTCACCACATCGCTGCCGAAACCTTCGGCCTCGTAGCCAAACGCGACGATGTTGCCGGTGTGGGAGCAGATCTTGGGATGTGCGGTGAAAGGCTGAGTGCGCGGCAGCTGGCCGTCGAACGTATAAACCGGGTCGATGGTTTCGAGCGTGTTGAGATCCATCGCACAAGGCGGGCTGTCTTCCTTCAGCGCCAGCAACAGGTTCTTGTGGTTCAGAACATGAGTGTTCGCGGTGCTGCGACTCAAACCGCGCACGCTCGGATCGTCACGCAGCGGATTTCGATACATCGGCATCAGCACGCGGCGAGCCTCGTCCTGCGCCACCCAGCGTTCGGTTCTGGCGTAACGCGTGCGGTAGTCGACGCGCCCGTTGCGGATGCGGAACATGCGCACGTGACCTTCGCCGTCGAAGATGATGTTCCCGGGCTCCATCGGATATTGCGGATCGGGCCCGGTGGCGTAGAAGCCGCCGTTCAGGTCCCTGGGAATGTGGCCCTCGACCACGCAGTCGGCGATCGAGACTTCTGCGCGAATCGGCGAGAACTGCCCGCCGGATCCCGGTCCCTGCGCCGGGCGGGAGAGATCCTGTCCAATGGGAATGTCGCCGACAGCCTGATAAGTACCGGCGACAAAATTCTGGGCGACTGAGCTGATCATGGAGTGTGCCTTCTGCGCAAGTTACCAGCAGCGCACACCTTCTCCTCAAGAGCCGCCGTGTGGCACCCGGACTACTCCTGTGCGACTAAGGAATTTCCCTCATGCGGTGAGTTCGCGGACGAGCGAAAGCAACTCGTCCGGATCGATGGGCTTGCTCACGGTGCGGAGTCGATCGTCACATTGCAGGTGGCGCATCACCGTCGAGGTGTCGCCGGTGACGAGAATCGCGGGCAGCTGGGAGGCGAGCTTCCTGCGAATCGCCGCGATCACCTCCACCCCGGTCTCTTCGCTCCCCAGGTGATAGTCCGTGACGAGAAGGCGGAAGTCGGGCGTTTTCTCCGTTGCCGCCAGCGCTTCTGCCAGCGAGGCAGCGGTGGTGACGTCATACCCTTCGACGTTGAGCAGCATGCGGGCGGCGTTGCGGACACGCGCATCGTCTTCCACCAGCAGTATCGGCATGCGCGGGGCGGCTGATGGCTTCGCCGATGCAGCTGCGGAGACTGAAGACGCAGCGGCTGGTTCGGGCTGACGGGCACTCGCAGGCAGCCCGATGGTGAAAACCGTCCCGCGACCCGGTTCCGACTGCACATCGATCTTCAGTCCGAGCAGGCCGACGATGCGCGAGACGATGCTGAGCCCCAGGCCATAGCCATCGCGCGAGGTGTTCGCTGACACGCCAACCTGATAGAAATCGTCGTAGATTCGCGCGAGCTCCGCCGCCGGTATCCCGACGCCGGTGTCGATGACCTGCAGCTTCACGAGATCCTGATCGTGCGCGCAACGCAGGCAAACGCGACCCTTCTCGGTGTACTTGATGGCGTTCGCCACGAGGTTGCGCACCACCTGGCCGACGAGCGCCGGGTCCGAGTGCACACCGTCGCCGCACACCTCCACTTCGAGGTTCAGACCCTTGTTGATCGCGAGCGCCGCGAACTCGCCGCGCATCTCCTCGAACAAGGTGGAGACCTTGAAGTCAGTGATCTCCGGCTTGATCGCGCCGGACTCGAGCTTGCTGATGTCGAGCAGCGTGTTGAGCAGCCGTGACATCGCGGCTATGGCCTGCTCCTGTTGCGCTAATGCCTCGGCCATCATCTCGTCGCGCGCGAGACGGCGCAGCGTGCCGTTCAGGAGCGAGAGGGCCTGCAAGGGCTGCCGCAGATCGTGACTGGCGGTGGCGAGAAAGCGACTCTTCGCTTCGTTCGCGCGATCCGCGGCTTCGCGCGCCTCGCGCAATGCGTTCTGGAACTGACGACGTTCCGTGCTGTCCCGAATGGCCGCGACCACGAGCGTGCGCTCGCCATCCTGCGTGGGGCTGAGGCTGATCTCGACGGGAAATTCCGAGCCGTCGCGCCGGCGCGCGAACAGGTCGAGCCCCGAGCCCATCGGTCGCACGCGCGGACTCTTGCCGTAGTCGATTCGGTGGTCGACGTGGCGCGCGCGAAATTGATCGGGCAGCAGGATCTCGATTTTCTGCCCGACGAGCTCGGCTGCGTCATAGCCGAAGAGGCCTTCCACCTGCTGGCTCGCATACACGATATCGCCCGCGGCATCGCTGATGATCAGTGCGTCCGGAGCCGAGTCGAGGACGCGACGGATGAGATCCGATGACAGCATGGTGTGGGGCATGGGCGCGATGGCGAGCGGAAAGGATGTCACCCTTCCCCGACAACCTCAACCTGGGCTCGGGAACGCACCGATTGCGGCCGGCTACGTATTTGAACGTAGATACTCGAACGAGCCCCCGCAATATTCCGTATGCGAACGGAACGCCTGGCGTCGATACTGCTCGCTACCGAGTTCTCCCCAGGGGCCTCATCATGGACGTCACGCATGTTCCTCACCCGCGCACCGTTCGGTTTGCCGAACGCGCGAGCGCGCATGACCCGATCCAGCGCGTTCTGGTCGTTGTCGATCTTCGTGCGCTCGCGAGGCCCGCAATTGGCAAGGCAGTCCGGCTGGCGGCCGCCTTCGGCGCGGCGCTGGAGTTCTACGCCTGCGAAGACGACGGCAATGTGCCCGCAAGCTGGGCCGGCGGCACGACGCGAGCTCAATACCGGAGCGTGTTGCGCGAACGCGCCCTGGCCCGGCTCGAGGAACTGGCCAAACCCTATCGAACCACGGGTCTCAATATCAGTACGGCGTATGACTGCCAGGCCGGCTGCCACGGGGCGCTGCTCACGCATGCGATCCGAAGCGGCGCCAATCTCGTCGTCAAGGATGTGGCCGCGGGCGAATCGGGCGCTTCCCCATCAGGCATCGATGATTCCGTGCTGATCGGTCAGCTGCCGATGCCGCTGCTCCTGGTGCGCCCCGAGCCCTGGGGCGCACAGCCTCGAATCGCGACCAGCGTCGACCCGTGCAGACCGTTCGAGCGGCCGGTCGAGCTGGACGAATCCGTCGTCGGGCTCGGCGCATCCCTCAGTCGGGCGCTCGGCGGCGTCTCTTTCGCGATGCATGTGCTCGAAGCACCGCCCCATCTGCCCGATGAGGTGGTGCCCGAAGTGGAGCGACGGAGCGCCTTTGAAAGGCAGCGTGACCAGGTGCTCGCGCTCCCGTGCCTGCTCTCTCTGGACGATCGGGAAGTGCGTTTCATCGAAGAGCGCGTGCCGGAGGGCATCGTGCAGCTCGCCGAGCAGACCCAGCCATCGATCCTGGTCGTCGGTGTCGCCGCGCGCCCGCGCGCGGACGATCCCAGTGGCGGAACGGCCACGGAGGTTCTGCATCGTACGGACTGCGACTTGCTCGTGGTGAAGCCCACAGGTTTCGTGAGCCAGGTGATGGTGACCGGATGATCGGGCGCGCGACCGGGTTTATCCTCGCCATCAACGTCCTCCTGGCGCTGCTTCTCGCGTCGCTGGCCGCTTCGGCTGCACCGACGGCGCGAACCGAGTTCGAGAGCGCCTTGCGCGCGAAGCCCGATCTCGAGCGCGGTGCGCAGCTGTTCCAGAAATGCGCCACGTGCCACGGCCCAGGCGGCAACGGCGCGGATGACGGCAGCGTTCCACGTATTGCCGGTCAGCACTTTCGGGTTCTGGTCCGGCAACTCGTCGATTACCGCCACGAGCTGCGTTGGGATATTCGCATGGAGCACTATGCCGGGCGGGGCTTGCTGAAAGATGCACAGTCGGTCGCCGATGTCGCCGGGCATGTCGCCATGCTTTCGCGGGATGCTCCCAGAAACGTAGGGGATGGCTCGTTGCTCTCGCACGGCGCGCAGGTATACGCGCAACGCTGCGCGGAGTGTCACGGTGAGGCGGGCGAGGGCGACGGTCGTTCGCTGACACCCCGCGTCGCCGGCCAGCACTACGCTTATCTCTTGCGTCAGCTATACGACGGAGTCGATGGGCGACGGCCGAACTTTTCCGCGGGGCATGTGCGCATTCTGGCCCGGCTGCAGCATGACGATCTCGTGGGCGTGGCCGATTTCCTCTCGCGCTCCGAATGGACCGGGCCGACGGAAGCGCTCGCGCTGGCGCGCTGAATCGCGCAGCGCTCCGGGCGCTACGCGCCTGCGGCCCGTCTACGGCTGCTGCCCGCCCCGGTACTCGAGATCCATCACCATGCGCACGAGCTGCGCGACGGACTTCGCGCCCATCTTCTCCATCACGTGCGCACGATGGATCTCGACCGTGCGCTGACTCAGGCCGAGGTCCTGCGCCATCATCTTGTTGGCCTTGCCGGAAGTCAGGAGCTCCAGCACTTCGCGCTCACGCGGCGTGAGAGTGGCGATGCGGGCCCGGATGCGTGAGTGCTCCTGCAGCGCTTGCCGGGTCTCCGCATCGCGCGCCAGCGCTTGCTGGATTCGATCGATGAGGTCCTGATCCCGGAACGGCTTCTGCAGGAAGTCGAATGCCCCGTGGCGCATGGCATCCACCGCCATCGGGATGTCCCCATGCCCCGTGATGAAAATGACGGGAATGACAGCGCCCCGTTCGTTGAGCGCTTCCTGCAGCTCGAGGCCACTCATGCCGGGCATGCGGATATCGAGCACCAGGCAGCCGGGATTGCTCGGATGATAGGCCTCGAGGAACTCCTTCGCCGAGGCAAAGGGCATCGCCGCGAGCCCCACGGATTTCATGAGAACGCGGATCGAAGAACGCACGCCGCTGTCATCGTCGACGATGTAGACAGTGGGAGTCAGCTCTCTCATGCGGGGTCCTCGACAGGGTTGAATCGCGTGTAGAAGCAGGCGCCACTCGGCTCGTTCGGCCGGTAGGCAATCGTAGCACCGTGCGCCTGCGCGATACTCTGGCTGATGGCGAGCCCGAGCCCGGTGCCGCGGCTCTTGGTCGTGACGAAGGGCATGAAGAGGCGCTCGGCCATCTCCGGCCCGACGCCGGGCCCGTTGTCGCCGACACTCAGCTCGATGCGACCATCCGGCGCGCGGCGCGTGCGGATCGTGACTTTGCGGGACGGCGTGCCCGCTTCGACGAGCGCTTCTATGGCATTGCGCACGAGGCTCAGGACCATCTGCTGAAGCTGCGCCCGATCGGCCCGCATGAGGGGCAACGTCGGGGCGAGATCGAAATCGATCTGCGTTCGGTGCACGCGGGCGTCGGCTTGCATCAGCACGCCGAGATCGCGAAGCAGATCGTTCAACTGGGCCGGCTCCTGCTCGGTCGGGTTCGTGCTCACGAGTTGCCGCAGGCGACGGATGATCTCGCCCGCGCGCATTGCTTCGAGGCCGATCTCCGAGAGCGACGAGAGCGTTTCGGGCAGGTCGGGTTCGGCGGATTTGAGGAACCGCTCGCAGGCGCGCGCGTACGTCGCGATCGCGCTCAGCGGCTGATTCAGCTCATGGGCAATGCCGGCCGCCATTTCGCCCATGGTCGCCATGCGTGAGACGTGTGTGAGCCGTTCCTGCAGGCGGCGGGCTTCCTCTTCTTCGCGACGACGCCTCTCGGCGTGGTCGCGCTCGGCCTGGATGCTGGCCACGGCGCGCCGTTCGGTCGTGACATCGCGCACGAAGCCGACGAAGCGGGGCGGGTCGGACTCGGCCACACGCCCGACCGACAGGAACGCGGGGAAGCGCGAGCCATCCTTGCGCTGACCCTCCACTTCACGACCCACGCCAATGATGTGGGGAATGCCGGTGTGACCATAACGCTCGAGGTAGCTGTCGTGCTCCTGCCGCCACGGCTCGGGCATGAGGATGCGCACATTGCTGCCGATCGCCTCTTCGGACGTATAGCCGAAGAGGCGCTCGGCGGACCGATTGAAGGCGGTGATGGTCCCCCGGTGATCGATGATGACAACCGCGTCGACCGCAGCGTCCAGCAGCGCCTGGATTTCACGAGTGGGCATTGGGGAAAGTATGGACCAGACCGCTCCGGTGCAGTTAGGGACTTTCCACGAGTCGGTACGCAACGTCGCGCATGCGCCCTCTCCACCCGCCATGCAGGATCGTCCCATCTTTATGGGATCTGCAAGGCGTGGACAAGCTCACCTCCATCCTGGCCGTGATCGACCCGGCCGACGAAAGCCGCTATGTCGTGGCCAAGGCCATGGTCCTCGCGCGCCATTTCCGCGCGCGCGTGGAGCTCTTCCTGTGCGAATCCGAGCGGGCCTACTCCATGCGGCACGCCTACGATCCGGCGGGCCTGCGTGAGGCGAACCGGGTCTGTGTCGCGAGCGGCCTGCAGTACCTCGATTCGATTCGCCGCTGCACACCGGAAGATGTATCGGTCACGACCTATGTGGCGACTTCGAGCCCGCTCTATGAGGCAGTGGTGCGCAGGGTGCTCGAGACCCGGGCCGATCTCGTGATCAAGAGCCCGGCGGGACATCACCCTCTGCAGCGCCTCACCCTCGATGCGAACGACTGGCAGCTCGCGCGCACCTGCCCGGTGCCGCTGATGCTGACCCGGGGTCGACCGTGGAGCGCTGTGGGTCGCTTTGCCGCGGCGGTCGATGTATCGAACGGCGGCGGCGGCAGCCTGTCGCGGTCGATCCTGCAAACGGCAGGTTTCCTCGCGTTGGGCTGCGGTGCGCGCCTTGATGTGGTGTATAGCGAGACTAATGCAGCGGACGAGGAAGGGGCTGCACGGCGGCGCGAATCACTGAACCGGCTCGTATCCGAGTTCAGGGTCGGCCGCGAGACGCAGCACGTATTGACTGGGGATGCGGAAGACACGCTGCCGGCATTCGCTGCCCAGCGCGACTATGACGTGCTGGTTCTCGGCGCGCTCACTCGTCAACGGGGATTGTCGGCCCTCGTGGGCACGCTCACGAGTCGACTGGTTGACGAGCTCGAGTGTGATTTCGTGCTCGTGAAACCCGATTCATTTGTCACGCCCGTCGTCGAGCCGGCCATCGCCGAAACGGTTTGAGCGAGAAGCACCTCGAAACAGCCGTTTCGGCGACTTCAATGGGCCCGCGGCCCGACGTTCGGCGACCTCAGTAGGACAGCGGCATCGGCGCGGTGATGTAATGCACCCCGCGCCGCTCGGGCTTCACGCGGCTCTTGAACTCGCGCGGCTTCACCACGAGCACGTCACACTCGAGATCATCCACCACGCGCTCCGCCGTATTCCCGATGAGCAACCGCTTCAGCCCTGAGCGGGAAACAGCACCCATCACCACGATGTCGCTGTGAAGCTTTCGGGCGAGCCGCGGTATCGCGTGCGACGGGTGGTCGCTCTCGAGGTGCCGATTGCCCGGGCGGATCCGCACCTTTCCGAGGGCCTTCTCGAGCCGAACGCGCGCCTTGGCGCGCGCCCGCGCTTCCAGCTTCTTCGTTGCGTTCGGGTTGAGCAGCTCGGCCGGCGTCACATCCGTAGGCACCGGCACGAACGCGTGCACGGCATGCAAGCTGCCCCGCAAGGCGTTCTTCATCGCCACGGCCGCTTGCAGAACCTCGGCGTCGAGTTGCGTGGGCTTCGCGTTGGCATGCGTGGGGTCGACGGCGGCGAGCACCACCGGCCGCTCATATCGGCGTCGACTCTTGATCAGAAGCACCGGCACGGGGCTGTGCTTCAGGAGTTCCCAGTCCGTGAGTCGCATCAGCAAAGGCGCCATTCGGTGGCCCGCATGGCATTCGGCCACGATGAGGCCCGCCTTGATGCGCGCGGCCTGCCGAATGATGGCTTCGTGAGGAGGGTAGTCCCATGCGGTCGAGGTGGTGACATCCACGTTCTTCTTCCGCAGCCGCTCGGCGATATCGTTGAGACGCGTACCGAAGTGCTCGAGCTGGCGGCGCCGTATTTCTTCCGGGGACAGGTCCGGTGCAATCGGGTCGATGAACACCGGTGTTGCCACCGCATGGAAGAGCTGCAGCCGCGCGCCGAACGCTCGCGCGAGGTGGGCGGCCTTGTCCACCGCGGGGAGCGTTCGCGCCATGGGTTCCTTGATGGCAACGAGGATTGTCCGAATGGGACGCATGGAATTGACCTCTTGCGGGCAGTTCAGTCCGCGTTGACCTGGGCCGAGGCGGGTTTGTCGCGGGCCCTCGGCACGCCACGCACCACCTTTTCATTCTCCTGCAGCCGGCGCTTCGCTGCATTGAAAGCGTTGCGCAGGGCGACCCACGCATTCGCGTGGTCGGGGTCGGCGGCATGCGAGCGTCGGATCACGATCGTCTGGCCGGGCACGCACACGCTGACGTGCACGTCGAACAATCCGCCCTGGGCACTGCGCTGGTGCGGTTTCTCGACGACCACATGGCAGCTGGTGATGCGAGTGCTGAACTTCTCCAGGCGAGCGGCCAGCTCGCGGATGCGTTCCTCGAACACGGGTGAGGGGGGCATGTGCCGGAAGGTGATCTGGACGGGAAAGCTCATGACATCAACCTCTCAACGTGGCTGTTCTGCGCCCATTCACCGTACCCTTGACCGGTGCGGCTGAGACTGCGGATGACTACTTAGCCGGCCCGGCCGTGTCACGTTGTTATACGTAGTGTCGCGGCGGCGGGCCATCGCTACATTTTCCGCATGAATGACACGGTTCTGTTCGATGCGGACCTGATTCGTCGCTGCGATTGCGCGGGCCCGCGCTACACCTCCTATCCCACCGCGGTTCAGTTCACGAACGCCTTCGGCGAGGACGCGTACCGCAAGGTCGCGATGTCCAGCAATGAGCGTACCCCCGGGCAGCCGCTCTCCGTTTACGTTCATGTGCCGTTCTGCGCGAGCCCCTGCTTCTACTGCGGGTGCAATCGCGTGATCACACGCAGTCACGAACGCGCGACGGCATACGTGGAACGATTGAAGTCCGAGATCGTGCTGCAGTCGGAGCTCTTCTCGCGCACCCGCGCGATCGACCAGCTTCATTTCGGCGGCGGCACACCGACTTTTCTCCACGTCGAGGAGCTCGGCTCGATCCTGGAGCATCTCGGCAGGCACTTCTCACTCGCCGCGGCGGAGAATCGCGAGTACTCGATCGAGATCGATCCGCGCACGGTCACTCCGGAGTCGATTCGCGCGCTCGCGCAGCTCGGGTTCAATCGCATGAGCCTCGGCGTGCAGGATTTCGATCCGACGGTGCAGATCGCGGTGAATCGCCTGCAATCGAAGGAGCAGACTCTGCGCGTGACCGAGGCGGCGCGCGAAGCGGGGGTTCGCTCCATCAGCTACGATCTGATCTATGGGTTGCCGAGACAAACACTCGAGGGGTTCGGGCGCACGCTGGATGCAGTGATCGATGCCCGACCGGATCGGTTGGCCGTGTACGCGTATGCGCACATGCCGCGGCTCTTCAAAGCGCAGAAGCGCATCCTGGCGAACGAGCTGCCGAATGCGGAAATGCGCCTGAGATTGCTCGGGCTCACCGTCGAGCGACTCACTGCCGCAGGGTACGTGTACATCGGAATGGATCACTTCGCGCTGCCGGACGACGAGCTCGTCCGGGCCAAGCAGAAACGGTCCCTGCAGCGGAACTTCCAGGGCTACTCGACTCATGCCGACCAGGATCTCATCGGGCTCGGCGTGAGCGCGATCGGCAAGGTGGGCGACAGCTACTCGCAGAACTTCAAGTCGCTGCCGGACTACTACGCCGCGCTCGATGCGGGGCACCTGCCGGTGCAGCGGGGCATCTTGCTGACCGAGGACGATCGGATTCGCCGTGCCGTCATCCAGGAGCTCATGTGCCATGAGCTCATCGACTGTGCGGGGATCGGCCGACGTTTCGGCATCGATTTCAAGCGGTACTTCAGTCGCGAGATCGAGCGGCTGCAGGAGTTTCAGGCGCTCGGGCTGACTTACGTCAGGAATGGGTGCATCGGACTCACGCTCCCCGGCCGGCTGCTGATGCGGACCGTCGCGATGGCCTTCGACGCCTACAACGTGCCGCGGCCGGCAGAAGTCTTCTCGAAGGTGGTGTGAGAGAAGGGGTGGTGTGAGAAAAGGCCCGGCGGAGCCGGGCCTTTCAGGGATCGCTTCTCAAGGCATCGGTTCTTCAAGGCGTCGCGTCGACGCGGAAGCCCGTGGCGGGCGCGATGCTCTCAGCGGCGCATGACGCTCTCGATCTGCCGGCCTTTCACGAGCACATCGGCGGCCGCCTCGAGCTCTTCCGCCCGCTTCGTCAGAATGTCATCGAGCGACAGCACACCGACCAGGTGGCCATAGTCACCCACCACCGGTAGTCGGCGAACCCCCGCACTACGCATCTGGCAGAGCGCGTCGGTAATCGAATCCTCCGCGAGCGCGACGGTGGGCTTGCGAGTCATGACATCGTCTACGCGGAGAGTCTTGGGGTCGACGTCCAGTGCAATCGTCGCGACCACGATGTCGCGGTCGGTGATGACGCCGACGGGGACCACGTGACCTTCCTGTTCCGCGGGCTCCACGACGATGAGGAATCCGACGTGCTTTTCCCGCATCAGGCGCGCCGCCGTGACGAGCTCGTCGCCAGGCTCCACGGTGATCACTTTCCGCTGGCACAGCTGACCTACGTTCATATCACTCTCCTTCATTGTCGTGCGACACATCTCATCAAAACGTGCCTGGGGGTGCTTCCGTAGAAGCCCCTAAACCACACTGCGTTGATCCTCAGGGGCGCAAGGCTTCCGCGGGTCATCTGAACTCGAAGTATTCGTAGTGAAGGTTTCTCTCGGGTACGCCGCTGCCGCGCAGGTGGGCGCGAACCGCGGAAAGCAACCCCTTCGGCCCGCAGAAGCTCACGGCCACACGCGCGGGGTCGACGCTTCGAACGATGGAGTCGAAACGTTGCGTGAACTCGGGGCTCGCAGGTCCCGTCGCGACGGGCACGAACTGCGCGCCGCGGCGCGCGGCCATCTCGCGTAGCAGCTGCGCCTTCGGGAACTCGCGTCCCGGCGTGAAGAAGTAGAAGAAGGTGACTCGTTGGAAGTCGCCCGCGTCAGGGTCGGTGAGCCACGCGATGAACGGCGTTACGCCCACACCGCCGGCAATCCACACTTCATGGTCCGCGCCCGCGGGGCGCGCGAAGCGCCCGTAAGGGGCGTAGATGTCGGCCTGCATCCCCGGAGTCGTGTTCTTCACGAGTCGATGCGTGTAGTCGCCCAGGTCCCGGATGACGAAGTGAACGTGACCGTCGGGCGCGCGGCCCGCGATGGTGAAAGGATGCGGCTCGCGCAATCCATCCTCGTTCATCCTCAGAAAGCCAAACTGCCCCGGGTTGAAGGAGAGGGGTCGTCCCACCGGTTCGAGCTCCAGGTGCAGCGAGGAGCCCTCTGCCGATGCCCGGACCACGCGGTATTCAGCAGGCTTGGCGAACAGCGGATACAGAAGCAGCTTGTACGCAGCGCCCGCGATGCCGAGCGCTGTAATCGCCGCCAGCCAGATGCCCGCCGGGCTGCCGAGTCTCACGGGTGAGCGGATGCTCAACCAGTGCAGCACCACGATCAGAAACAGCGGACCGGACAGCTTGTGCCACAGGCGCCAGGTGCTGTACGGAATCCGGCGATTGAGTGCGAGCAGCACAATGACCATCAGCGCGACGAAACTCAGCTGCCGGACAAAGCGCGTGGTGTACCGCGGAAGCTCCAGGATGGGCGCGAGCTCCCAGCTGCGAAGCTCGGCCTGGAACACCAGGTGAACCGAGGCGAAAACGAGTGCCCAGACCGCCAGCCACTTGTGCGCCAGATACACCCGGTCGAGGCCGCCGAAGGCCGACTCGATCAGTTTCCAGCGACTGCCCAGCAAGGCGGTCGTACCCATCAACGCGAGTGCCGCGGCGCCGAGCACCAGACTGACAGCTGCCATGGAGCCCCAGGTCTCCCGCGGAATTTCGGCGAGCACCAGCACGAGCGTGATCGCGGTGATGGCGGGGATGAGGTGCCAGCTGCCGATGCGGCGAGGAGCCCCTACGCCGATGGCCATCAACGATTCTCTCGGTGCCGCCATAGGTCCTCGATGCCACAGAGGAGGTCAAGGCGATTCAGTCGGATGCATCGCTCGATGCCGGGTCGCGCACGCATCAGTCGATGCATCGCTCGATGCCGGGTCGCGGACGCAATCGACATGCCGCCCGGGGTGCGACTCATCCGCGCCGCCCCGCGGGGCGGCGTGTCTTACATAGCCACCGGAGCTTCCGGTGGCGGAACGATCAGCACATCGATCGGGGCACGCGCCGCGAGTTGCCGCGCCACGCTTCCGAAGGGCCCGGCATCGAGCGCGCCACGGCGCGCGCGCCGTCCCGTGATGAGGAGATCCGCCTCGTGCCGCGCGGCGGTTTTCAGGATGATCTCGAGCGGATCGCCCCGCTCGATGTGCAGGCGGACCCGCGCGGGATGCAGATCGATCTGCTTCATCAATTGCGCCACTCGCTTCGATCGTGAATCGCGCTCCCGGGTGGCGTACACATCGATCGTCGCGGACGAAGCGCCCCATTCGATCAGCCGTCTCTCATACGGAACGGAGTACGCGCTGACGATGTGGATGAGATTTGCAGGACTGATGCGATTCGCCCACTCGAACACGGCCCGATCGGCCGGGTCCGGCTCTCCGCGCACACAGCCGAGCACGTGACTGTAGTGCGCGAACGTTCCGCCCCTCACGAACAGGGTTGGAACAGGGCAGCGCTCCGCGACCTTCAGCGCGGTTTCACCCACACCTTCGGCCCGCAGCTCGCCTTCGTGTTCGCCTTGCGCGCCGAGCACGACGAGGCTGGCCTGCGTCACTGCCACGGCATCGAGGATCGCCTGGTGTGCCGAGCCATGGTAGATCTGACATTCCGGCAGCACACCCAACGTTGCGGAGCTCGTTTGCGCACGCTCCTGCAGGGCGCGCTCCGCACGCTGGCGAAACGCGTCGACCTCGCTTCGATCCTCGGGCGGGAACAGCTGCTCGAGATACTCCCGCGGGGGTAGCACGTGAACGAGATGGAGAGCCGCGCCCAGCTCGGCCGCGAGCGATACCGCTCTTCGCGTGGCCCGATCCGCGGCGGGGGAGAAATCCGTCGGCGCGATGATTCGAATGGTTTCTGCCATGACAGTACTGCCTGACCCGATGAGAGGATGCTTCGTCTATATACCTGCCGGCATGAGGACTGTCCCGAGGCCCCTACGTAGTATTCCGTCACACGCGCGCGCGGGTTTCAATCCCGACAGATTCAGCTGCGGGACGGCTTCGACCTAATTCGACAGCAGAACCGGAATTCGAGCTTTTGCCAGCACGTCGTGAGTCGCCCCGCCGAGGATAGTCTGGGTGATGCGGCTGTGGGTGTAGGCGCCGAGCACCAGGAGGTTGGCGCCCACTGAGCCCGCGGACGCGAGCAGTCGCGTACCGACGCTTTCGGTCGAAGGCTCGACCGTCTGGATGATTCCGCGCACACCGTGCCACAACAGGTAGTTCTGCAAACGGCTCGCCTGATCTGTGGACGTCTCCGGCGTGCCGACGGTGACAATGTGTACGCTCTGCGCGGCCTTGAGCCACGGAAGTGCCGCGGTCACCGCATGCGCGCCTTCGATGCTGCCGTTCCACCCGATCGCGACCCTGGAGCCGAACGGATGCGGCAGCTCGCGCGGCAGGATCAGCAACGGGCGCCCGCAACGCTGCAGAGCAGACTTGATCACGGAAAAGCCCATGACTCCGCCGCTGGCGTTCTCGATGTCGCGATAGAACACCACGAGATCATGCACAACCGCGGCTTCCTGCACCGTGTCCTCGATGGCTCCGCGTAGCGCCTCGAATTGGACCGTGCCTCCTTCGTTGTCCGAAGGGGCATCGATCTGCCTCAGCCCTTTCTCGCGGACGAGTGCCTCCAGAAACTGGCGCGCGGCTTCCGTCCGTTCCGCGAGCACCGAACGCGCCTCGATCTGCAGCTTCGGCCTGACCCGGCTGTGCGCGGGTGGCTCGGTCGAGACGAGCGCGCTGAGGTGGCCGCCCGAGAACATCACCGTGACATGCGCGCCCAGGCCGCGTGCGACTTCGACGGCATGCAGAACCGCAAAGCGGTCCTCATCGCTATCCAGTAAAGGAACCAGAAGTCGTCGCATCGACGTGCCCTCTCACATCCGCGTCGGTTTGTGCCGGAGTGTAACTGCTCCGTGGGCCGCTGGCCTCGATCCCGCAAGCCTTCGCGGGACGCCAGGAGTTCAGCCTGACGGGCCTTGCGGCGAGGTGATGATCAGATTCGGCCAGTAGTTCTCCAGCTCAAACGAGTGCCAGAGCAACGTCTCGTCGATGAACTTCGCGAACAGCGCGTCGCCTGTGTACATCGTGCCATCGGCAACGTGCAGCCGCTCGAAGGGGCCGAATATCTCTGATTTCGTGTCTTCGATGTCGGTGAAGTACACGCAGCATCTCTCATGGCAGTCGTACCGGGAGTAGTGCCCGTCAGCCACGTGCCATTGATGGCGTGAGTAGTGTCCCACCACCTCGTTGCCTGGCAGTTGTCGCAGGAAGTTGCCGGCAACCCGGAAACCTTCCGCCGGCCCCACCGTGACGCACTGTTGTTTCTGGAGGGCGTCGAAATTGAGCTTGATCACGCGTTGTCTCCCGCGAACGGAGGCTGGCCAGCGGAAGCTCCGCCTGGGACGAGAGCTGTGGATGCTGCTGGCCGCATTTCGCGTGCCCGTGGGGATCGCGCCCACGTGGCCTGGGTGCTGCGGGGATGTCGGGGGTGAGGCGCTTGCTTCGTCGGGTCCCAAGCTTGCGCCGCTCGGCGCCCGGAAGAGACGATTGGGTCGCGCGCGCCGGGCCGCGTGCGGCCGGAGCGCGGCCGTTGTCCGGGACTCTCCGCGAGTTCAGTGTCTGCAGAAAGGGGACATCCATGTTGAGGAGAACGTTGCGCCACCTGGGCGCGCTTCGGGTTCTCAAACCGGCGGCCGACGCTGGCCCGCTTCGGAGTCTCACATCCGCGGCCGATGCTGGCGCGCTGCCGGGTCTCAAATCCGCGGCCAAGGCTGGCGCCCTGCCGGTGATGGCCGCCGCGATGGCTCTGCTCATTCTCGGCGCGTGCTCGCAAGGCGCATCTCAGAACCCAGGGTCGGCGGGCCCGAACCCACCCTCGGCAGGTAACCCGGCGCCGGCGGGGCAAACTGCTGCGCCGGCCGGTGCACAGGCGCCCGCAAACACACAAGCGTCCGCCACCGGGCAAGCATCCGCCACCGAACAGGCGTCCGCGAGCGCGCAGGCGCCCGGTAGTGCGCAGGCGCCGGGCGGCTCGCCGTCTGCAGCGTCGGCATCGCCGACCCCCGCGGTTTCTCTCCCCGACTTCGCAAGCCTCGTCGAACGCTTCGGCAAGGCCGTCGTCAACGTCGAAGTCACCGGCCGGGCGCGCGTGACGGCATCGAGTGGCTTCCCGTCGCCTGAAGAGGATCCGTTCTACGATTTCTTCCGCCGCTTCGGCATCCCCGCACCGGACCCACGTTCGCAGCGTGAGGCGCCGCTCGTGCGCGGCGCGGGCTCGGGCTTCATCGTAAGCCCCGACGGTTACATCCTGACCAACGCGCACGTTGTCGAAAATGCCGATGACGTGCGCGTGCGCCTCACCGACCGGCGCGAGTTCACGGCCAAGGTCATCGGCAGCGACCGGCGCACGGACGTGGCCGTGATCAAGATCGACGCGAAGGACCTTCCGGTCGTGCGCATCGGCGATCGGGCGAAACTGCGCCCCGGCGAGTGGGTGCTCGCGATCGGGTCCCCCTTCGGTCTCGAGAACTCCGCCACCGCGGGCATCGTCAGCGCCACCTCGCGCGCGGTCGGCGGTGAAAGCAACGTGCCGTTCATCCAGACGGATGTGGCCGTGAATCCCGGCAATTCCGGCGGTCCGCTCTTCAACATGGAAGGCGAGGTCGTCGGC
>JBDZVF010000618.1:0-2969 GCA_040255575.1 Pseudomonadota bacterium
GCCCCGACGGCATCCGCATCCTGGTGGACATCTATCGGCCGGCGGGCCCCGCCGGAACACAGGATCTGCCGGTGCTGCTGGGCTGGAGCCCGTATGGCAAGCACGGCCTGTCCGACAAGCTCTGGCCGCCAGCCGGTGTGCAGGCGGGATGGATCTCGCGCTTCACCGCCTTCGAAGCGCCCGATCCGGCGTTCTGGTGTCCGGCGGGATATGCAGTGGTGTTTCCGGATCCGCGCGGCTCATGGCTCTCCGAAGGAGAGCTGAGGCACAACGGTATCGGCGAAGGCGAAGATTGCTACGACTTGATCGAGTGGCTCGCCGCTCGCGACTGGAGCAATGGCAAAGTCGGGATGACGGGCGTCTCGTATCTCGCGGCGATCCAATACCTTGTCGCCTCGCTGAATCCGCCGCACCTCGCCGCACTGAATCCGTGGGAGGGATTTTCCGACTGGTACCGGGAGTTCGGCTATCACGGCGGTATTCGCGAGACGGGTTTCGCGCCGCGCGGCTCGGCAAACCTGCGCTTCTCGACCACCCGAACAGAAGACACAGAGGCGAACATGCGTGCGCATCCGCTGCACGACGCCTACTGGGAGAGCAAGGACGTGGACCTCGAGGCGATCACCACGCCGGCATACGTCGTGGCGGGTTGGGCCGATCAGGGTTTGCACACGCGCGGCACGCTCGAAGCTTACCGACGCATGTCGTCACGCCAGAAGTGGCTCGAAGTGCACGGGCAGAAGAAGTGGGCCAACTATTACCGTCCGGAGAGCCGCGAGAAGCAGCGCCAGTTCTTCGATCACTTCCTGAAAGGCACCGACGATCGGGTGCTGTCCTGGCCGCCTGTGCAGATCGAGGTGCGTGAGCGAGCGAACGTGAACCACGTGCGCGCCGAAGCGGAATGGCCCCTGGCTCGAACGCAATACACCGCGCTCTTCCTGGATGCCGGCAGCTCCAGTCTCGGGCGGAGCCAGCCCGCGAGCGCCGCGCAGGCGCGCTATGACGCGCTGACCGGATGCGCTCACTTCGATTACCGGTTCGAACGGGCCGCCGAAATCACCGGATATGCGAGCCTGCACCTGTGGGTCGAGGCGGATGGCGCCGACGACATGGACCTGTTTGTGGCGCTCCAGAAGCTCGATCGAGAAGGGCAGCCTGTCGGGTTCGTGTTCTACGCGTTTTATGAGAATGGCCCGATCGCCCTGGGCTGGCTGCGTGCGAGTCATCGGGAGCTGGACGCTGCGCGCTCGACGCCCTGGCAGCCCTTTCATCCACACACGCGCGAGTTACCGCTCGAACCAGGCGTGCCGGTCGCCGTGGATATCGAGATATGGCCTTCGTCTACCCGATTCGCGCCAGGAGAGACCTTGCGCGTTGTGGTCCAGGGCCGGGATATCTACACCGATGCCTTGCCCAACCTGCCGTTCGCGCGGCACGAAGAGCTGCGCAATCACGGCACGCACGTGCTGCATACCGGCGGCTCGTTCGATTCGCATTTGCTCGTTCCCTTCATCCCGTAAGAACAGGTCAACCATGGACGTACAGGAATACAAAGACTATATCGACTGCTTCAATCGCAACGACTTCGACGGCTTCGGCTCGCGTTACGCGGACGACGTCGTGTTCGAGCTCGGCGACAAGAAGAAGATCGTGGGCCGCGCCGCCATCGTGGACTTCTATCGCGACGTCAAATCCAAGGTGCGCGAGACCATCGAGATCCTGAGCGTCACGGCGCAGGGCGATACGGTCGCTGCGCATGTGCGCACGGAGTTCTACGGACTCGTGGATTGGCCGGATTTCATCGCCGGCCGGCTGATGAAGGGTGACTCCATCGTGACCGAGAGCCTCGCCTATTACTACCTGAAGAACGGCAAGTTCGCGCGGATTCTCGGCGCGAGGTTTCGCACGTTGTGACCGGCCCTCTGCTCACACCGTACGAACTCGCGGGCCTCACGCTGCCGAATCGGTTCGTGATGTCGCCGATGACTCGCTCGCGTGCTGTGAATAACGAGCCCAACGCGATGATGACGCGGTACTACGCGCAGCGAGCGAGTGCCGGGCTCATCGTCGCCGAGGGCACGCAGACGTCGCCCAGCGCCAGGGGTTTTCCCGGAGTTCCGGGAATCTACGCGGACTCGCAGATCGCCGGCTGGCGGGAGGTGACGCAGGCGGTGCATGAGGCGGGGGGACACATCTTCCTGCAGCTCTGGCACTGCGGGCGCATCTCGCATCGGCTTCACCAACCCGGCGGCGCATTGCCGGTCGCCCCGTCGGCGATCCGGGCCAATGCTTTCAGCGTGCTGGAGGACGGCACGCGCGTCGAAGTGGAAACGCCGCGCGCACTGGAAACATCCGAGCTGCCGGGATTGATTGAGGAGTTCGTGAGCGCAGCCCGCAACGCGCTTCGCGCGGGGTTCGACGGGGTCGAGATCCACGCGGCCAACGGCTATCTGCTGCATCAGTTTCTTGCCGAGAATGCGAATGTGCGCACTGATGGCTACGGCACCACTGTCGAGGGCCGCATCCGGTTCGTCGTGGAGCTCGCGGATGCGGTGGCCCGGGCGGTGGGCCCGCATCGAACCGGTATTCGCCTGTCGCCCGTCAATCGCTACAACGACGTTGCCGATAGCGATCCGAATGCAACGTACGCGGCGCTGTTGCGCGAACTGAGCCGCCTGAGGCTTGCTTACGCGAACGTGACCGAAGGCGAGGGTCAGGTGAGCCGTGACGCGCGCGGCTTCGACTTCGCAGCGGCGCGCCGCCTTTTCTCCGGAGCCTGGATGGTGAACAACCTTTACGATCGGGCGCTCGCGGAAGCGGCTCTGGAGAGCGGATACGCCGACCTGGTTGCTTTCGGCCGGCCGTTTCTCGCCAATCCGGACCTGGTCACGCGCTTTCGCATCGGGGCGCCGCTCAACGCGGTGGACTACAAGACGGCGTATCGCGGCGGCGTAGCGGGGTACATCGAC
>JBDZVF010000091.1:0-1855 GCA_040255575.1 Pseudomonadota bacterium
GGATTGGCAGATCTGGAACTTCCGACGCGCAAGCGACGGCAAGGATATCGACGGCGGCCTTCGCCGCACGAAGTTCTGGGGCGTTTCCTGGGCGCGCGATGGCTCGGGGGTCTATTACAGTCTTTACCCCGCGCGTGCCGACGGAAGAGGCGACGATGCCGGCCGGCCCGACGTTTACTTCCACAAGCTCGGGGATCCGCAGGAGCGCGATCGGCTCGTCTACAAGGTGAAGGATCACCCCACGCGCATACCCCAGGGCACGGTCACCGAAGACGGCCGCTATCTCGTGATCACGCTCACCGACGGGGATTTCCTGAACGGTGTCGATGTGCTCGAGCTCGGCAAGCCCGGCGCCCAGCCGCGGCCGCTCTTCGACAAATGGGACGCGTATTACACGTTCATCGGCGGCAAGGGTGACGAGCTGTATTTCCACACGACGAAGGACGCGCCCAACGCTCGGGTGATCGCGGTGAATCCAAACCACCCGGAGCCCGGCGCCTGGCGCACGGTGATCCCCACCAAAGACATGGCGCTGGAAGCGGCGCACTTCGTTGGGGGTCGCATCGTCGCGCAGTATCTGGAGAACGCGCACAGCACAGTGCGTCTCTTCGAGACGAACGGTAAGCCCGCCGGCGAAGTGCAGCTCCCCGGTCTGGGAACCACGGCAGGTTTCGCGGGCGAATCGAGCGATAAGGAGACGTTCTTCTCCTACGCCGACTACGTGACCCCTGCATCGATCTATCGCTTCGAGCCGGAAATCAACACCGCGACCCTCTGGCGCAAGGCCGACCTGCCGGCGAACACGAGCGATTACGTGACCGAGCAAGTCTTCTACAACAGCAAAGACGGCACGCGCGTGCCCATGTTCATCACGCATAAGCGCGAGATGAAGAAGGACGGCAACCAGCCGACGCTGCTTTACGGCTATGGCGGATTCAATATCGCGGCCACTCCGACGTTTCGCGCGCAATTTCTGGCCTGGCTCGAAATGGGCGGCGTGCTGGCGGAAGCCAATATCCGCGGCGGGGGCGAATACGGTGAAGCCTGGCATCTGGCCGGCACGCGCAGTCACAAGCAGAACGTATTCGACGATTTCATCGCGGCCGCCGAGTATCTGATTCGCGAGAACCATACGAACCCGAAGCGGCTCGCGATCCACGGGCGCAGCAACGGCGGGCTGCTCGTGGGCGCCGTGCTCGTGCAACGACCGGATCTGTTCGGCGTCGCTTTGCCGGCCGTCGGCGTGCTCGACATGCTCCGCTACCACACGGCCAGCGCGAACGCGCGCCAGTGGTCGACGGACTACGGGCTGAGCGAGAACGCGGAGGACTTCAAGGCGCAGATCGCCTACTCGCCCGTGCAGAACGTGAAGGATGGTGTGTGTTATCCGCCAACGCTCATCACGACCGCGGATCATGACGATCGCGTTGTCCCCTGGCACAGCTTCAAATTCGCGGCGACCTTGCAGAAGGCGCAGGGCTGCGCGAATCCGGTGCTGATCCGCGTGGAAACGCGCGCGGGGCACAGCGGGTCTGGGGGGGCGAGCAAACCGGTGTGGATGCAGATCGAGGATTTTGCGGATCAGTGGGCGTTCGTGGCGCAGGCACTGGGGATGCCGGTGCCCGGGGAGGTGGAGGACGCGCCGGCGGTTGCGGAAGAAGAGGAAGAAGGGCAGGAGCCCACGGTTTCCGAGAGTCACAGGGATCGGGAGCGGATGGAGCGGTAAGAGAAGAAGCCCTCAATCGCCGGGCGGCGGGAGAGGGCCAGGGGCGGGCGCGACGAGCGCGGAGTGCGCGACGGCCGCGAAGTGCGCGACGACCGCGAAGTGCGCGACGACCGCGAAGTGCGCGACGAC
>JBDZVF010000091.1:1955-16204 GCA_040255575.1 Pseudomonadota bacterium
GACGACCGCGAAGTGCGCGACGACCGCGAAGTGCGCGACGACCGCGAAGTGCGCGGAGTGCGGCTTCAGCGCTCGTCTTCGGGTGGCGTGGGTTCGCCGGAGGAGGGCGGGTTTTCGCCAGGGATCGAGCGCTGCTCGGAGAGCCATGCGCCCAGGTCGATCAGGCGACAGCGGTCACTGCAGAACGGGCGGAACGGGGAGCTCTCGGACCACTCGATCTGCCTTCCGCAGGTAGGGCATTTGACTAGGGCGCCACTCACGTACAGGAGCTGAGGATGAAGGGAACGTCGCTCTCGCTCTGCGTCGGCCGAGCGGTAAGCCCGTTCCAGGTCAGAAAGCGCAAGCTGCAGCGGTAATGGCTGCCACTGATCTCCGGGTACAACCCCGTCGACTTGGGCAGCGAAATGCGCAGCAACTGAATCGGCGTATCGCGATCGAAAGTGATGTTGAACGTTCCCGCCTTCGCCACTTCATGGCGCGTCCGCCCGTTCGCACGCGTGAGCCACAGCAGCTCCGCGATGGCGTCACAGAGCGGCCGGAGCATGCTGAGCCATTCATTGAACGTCTGCATGCGCGTTTGGTCGGGCTGGCTGAGCCAGTAGTAGTAGTCCGGAAGGTCGAACTCGCACGTGCCGCCGGGGATGGCGCTGCGGTGCTTGATGGCGCTGAGGAACTCCGAATCCCGCAGCGGCTGCAGGAATGCGGAGCCGGCGTTGTGCAATTCCGAGCGCAGGCGCACGAGGTTCGACAGCACCGTCTTCAGCCGGCCGGTATCCACACCCGGCTTCGACTGAAACTCGTTCATCGTGCTGATCTGCCGATCGAGCTCCTTCAGCACGTCGGAGCGAATGTCGCCTCGGGTGCTGATGGCCAGCACATCGAGCAGGCACGACATGGCCGCGCGGCTGCCCCAGGGGCTTGAGACCTCGTTGTGATAGAGAGCCTGGGTGTACAGAAAATCGAGGCGCAGGAAAGTGCGCATCCGCTCGCTGAGCGGTTGCTCGAAGATCAGTGTCTCGGATTCGGTGGCGGGAGTCTGTTCCCGCATTTCCTCGGCAGCCATTGGCCTATTCTGCGGGACAGTCTGTTGCGCGTAAACGCTGTTGATGATCCCAAAGCTCGAGTCCGGGCTTGGCGGGGTCAGGCGGACCGGGCGAGCTTGATGTAAGTGGCATGCAGGGTCGCGACCCGGTCGCGCACCGCGCCGAGATCGCCCTCGTTCACGATCACATCGTTCGCCATGGCGAGCCGCGCTTCGCGCGTAGCCTGCGCGGCGAGTATCCGACGTGCTTCCTCCAGCGTGGTCCCGTCGCGTGCCTGCAAACGCCGGATTTGCAGCGCTTCGCTGCAATCGACAACCAGGACCCGATCCACCGGAGTTCGCCCGCCGGTTTCGACGAGCAGGGGAATGACCAGCAGCTGGTATGGCCCCCCGAGCACTGCCGATAGCGCTTCGAGCCGGGCGCGGATCGCGGGGTGCGTGAGCTGCTCGAGATCGGCGCGGGCTTGCGCGTCCGCAAACACGATTGCGCGCAGTGCCGCGCGGTTCAGGCTGCCGTCGGGGGTAATCACGCCCGCCCCAAACCGGGCTGCGATTTGTCCCAGGAGCGGCTCGCCGGGCGCGACCACTTCGCGCGCCAGTACGTCGGTATCGATAACCGGAACGCCCAGCGCTTCGAACAGGCGAGCCACGGTGGACTTGCCGCTTGCGATGCCGCCGGTGAGGCCAACGCGGAAGACGCGCCCCTTCATGGCCGGCACCTTAGTGCCGCTGGGGGTAGAAGGCTAGGTAGCGCGTGACGATTTCGTGGCCGAACATCAGGCTCAGCCAGCCGGCTGCTGCCAGATACGGGCCGAAGGAAATGTGGGTGGTCGCGCTGTCCTTCTTCTGCAGGCTCAGCATGATCTTGCCGATGATCGCGCCGACGATGGCCGAGAAGAGGATCGTGGGCAGCAGCATCTGCCAGCCGAGCCACGCACCGATGGCCGCCAGCAGCTTGAAGTCGCCTTGACCCATGCCTTCCTGTTTCGTCAGGAGCTTGTAGCCGTGGTAGACGAGCCAGAGACTCATGTACCCCGCCACGGCACCGATCACGGCGTCTGCAAGCGTGATGGGCAGCGCTGCGTTCTCCGACGGCACGAGGCCTAGGTGAGGCGCCAGGAGAGCTGCCAGCAGACCGAGCCACACCAGGGGCAGCGTGAGCGAGTCCGGCAGCAGCTGCGTGTCGATGTCGATGAAGGCGAGGGCGATCAGGAACCAGGTGAACACCAGGCCGCCAAGCAGCGGCCAACCGAACCCGAGTTTCCAGGCCACCGCGGCGGACAGGATGCCGGTGAGCGCTTCCACGAACGGATAGCGTGCCGAGATGGGGCCCTTGCAGCCGGCGCACTTGCCCCGGAGCACGAGCCAGCTCACCACCGGAATGTTCTCGATGGCGCGGATCGGCCGCTTGCAATGCGGGCAGGCCGAGCGCGGCACCACGATGTTGAACGGCGGCTGTTCCGGCACCTCCCTCAGCGGCTTGCCCGCGTCCTCGGCGGCGAGGATCAGGCACTCGGTGCGCAAATCCCGATCGATCATCACCGGCACGCGATAGATCACCACGTTCAGGAAGCTACCCACGAGCAGCCCCAGCACGAGGCAGGTGCCGATGAGGAGCACGGGACTGTTGGCGAGGATCTCGATCAGACGACCGCGCCCAGTTTGAAGATGGGCAGGTACATCGCGATCACGAGGCCGCCGACCAGCACACCGAGGATCGCCATGATGAGCGGCTCGAGCAGGCTGGACATGGCGTCGACCGCGTTATCGACCTCCGCCTCGTAGAAGGTCGCGACCTTGCCCGACATGTCGTCGAGCGAGCCCGACTCCTCGCCGACCGCGATCATCTGGATGACCATGTTCGGGAAGAGGCCGGTGGCTTCCATGGCCCGTTGCAGGCGCTGGCCGGTGGAGACTTCGTCACGCATCCGCATCACCGCGTTCTCGTACACGATGTTGCCGGTGGCGCCGGCTACCGACTCCAAAGCTTCGACCAGAGGCACGCCGGCAGCGAACATCGTAGAAAGGGTGCGCGCGTAGCGTGCGATGGCCGCCTTGTTCAGGATGGGGCCAATGATGGGGAACTTGAGAGCCGCCCGGTCGATGAACTCGCGCATCTTCTTCGAGCGTTTCTTGAAATAGACGAACGTGTAGGCCGCACCGCCCGCCACGATGGCGATGAAAATGCCCTTGTCCTGCACGAACTTCGACAGGTCGATGACGAACTGGGTGAAGGCCGGCAGGTCCGCCCCGAAGCCCTTGAAGAGCGATTCGAACTGCGGAATCACGAAGATGAGCAGGATGACCGTGACGATCACCGCCACGACGAGCACCGCGGCCGGGTAGAAGAGGGCCTTCTTTACCTTCTTCTTCAGCGCTTCGGTCTTTTCCTTGTAGGTGGCGATCTTGTCAAGCAGCGACTCGAGCGCACCGGCCTGCTCGCCCGCCTCGACCAGGTTCACGAACAGGTCGTCGAAATAGAGCGGGTGCTTGCCGAGCGCCTCATGCAGCGAGGTGCCCCCTTCGATATCGGCCTTGATATCGAGAATGAGCTTCTGCATCGAAGGTTTCTCGTGGCCGTTGCCCACGATCTCGAACGCCTGCACCAGTGGAATGCCGGCGCCGAGCATGGTGGCGAGCTGGCGGGCGAACACCGCGATGTCCTGCGTGTTCGGCTTGCCGCCGGCCTTGAAGGCCTGCGCCTGTTTCTTGACGCGACTCGGCGCGATGCCCTGGCGGCGCAGGTCCGCACGCAGCGCGGCCTCATCCGGTGCAAGGCTCTTGCCTTTGACGCGGTTGCCTTTCTTGTCCATCCCCTCCCACTGGAAGGGGATGTCACGCTTGACGGATTTGACGGTAGCGGTTGCTGCGGGAGCCATGCGTTCCTACTTCCTGCATCACTCGGTCGTGACGCTGTTGATCTCTTCCAGACTCGTAAGCCCCGACTTGACCTTCTCGAGGCCGGAGCGTCGCAGATCCCACACCCCTTCCCTGGCTGCTTCGTCGCCGATCTCTACGGCGCTGCCACCGGCCAGAATGATCCGGGCGATGGCATCGGTAATAGGCAGCACCTGATAAATGCCCACCCGACCCTTGTAGCCGTCGGTGCAGGACTGGCATCCCTTCGGTGCAAAAATCTTGAGGCCGGCGGCGATGTCGGCCTGAGTGAAACCTTCCTTCAGCAGCGCTTCCTTCGGGATGTCCATCGGCTGCTTGCAGTTGCTGCAGAGCCGGCGCGCGAGACGTTGCGCGATGATGAGACTCACGGAGGTGGCGATGGCGTAGGGCTTCACGCCCATGTCCACAAGACGTGTGAGCGTCTGCGGGGCATCGTTTGTGTGCAGCGTGGAGAGCACCAGGTGACCGGTCTGGGCGGCCTTGATGGCGATTTCCGCCGTCTCGAGGTCACGAATCTCACCGACCATGATGACGTCAGGGTCCTGGCGCAGGAACGCGCGCATGGCGGCCGCGAACGTGAGACCGACCTTGGGGTTCACGTTCACCTGGTTTACGCCAGGCAGGTTAATTTCAGACGGGTCTTCGGCCGTCGAAATGTTCGTGTCTTCCGTGTTGAGGATGTTGAGACCGGTGTAGAGCGACACGGTCTTGCCCGAGCCGGTGGGGCCTGTCACGAGGATCATGCCTTGCGGTCTGGCAAGGTTCTTCATGTACAGGTCTTTCTGGAACGGCTCGTAGCCGAGCGCGTCGATGCCGAGCATAGCCTGCGAGGCATCGAGAATACGGAGCACGATCTTTTCGCCGAAGAGCGTGGGGCAGGTGCTGACGCGGAAGTCGATGGAGCGGTTCTTCGACAGCCTCATCTTGATGCGCCCGTCTTGCGGGATGCGGCGCTCCGCGATGTCGAGGCGCGACATGACCTTCAGGCGGGCGGACAGCTTGCCGGCGAGCTGCACGGGCGGCTTCGCGATTTCCTTGAGCACGCCGTCCATGCGGAAGCGCACCCGGTATTCCTTTTCGTACGGCTCGAAGTGAATATCCGACGCGCCGCGCCGGATGGCATCCAGCATGAGCTTGTTGACGAAGCGGACGATCGGCGCGTCTTCGACGTCGGCGCTCGTGACCTTGTCATCGAGCTCCTCTTCGCCGCCACTGACCTCGAGGCCTTCGAGGTCCACGCCTTCTTCATCGGCGCCGAGGCTGCCGATGCCGGCGTCCGCCTGCTCTATGGCCTTGTCGACAGCCTTCTGCAGCTTGTCGTCTTCGACCACCACGGCCTCGACGCCGAGGCCGGTGGCGAACTTGATCTCATCGATCGCGTGGAGGTTCGTCGGATCCGCCACCGCGAGGAACAGGCGCTTGCCACGACGGAACACCGGCAGCACCCGGTGCTTGGCCATGAGCTTGTCTGTGACGAGCTTGATGACGTCCAGGTCGGTGTTGACCGAATCGAGATCGAACAGCGGGACGCCGAACTCGCTGGAAGCCGCGATCGCGATATCGCGCGCATTGGCGGCACCGGTGGTGACGAGCTGCGTGACGACGCTCATCTTCTTCTCGCGCGCCGCGTTCAGGGCCTCGAGCATGGCGGGCTCTTCCACAACGCCGTCTTGCACGAGGCGCTGAGGCAAGCCACCCAGCCCGGAGCGAGAGCCTCCGAGCGCTAATGAAGCGTTTTCATTCATTCACTTGAGGCAAGCGACTGCGACCGTGAAACGTTAGTCTACCGAAGAAGGCAGACGTGGCAATTGTAAAAACCCCGTTGAATGCTCTCACAGCGCGCGCGCCGTTCTGCGTGACCAGGCTCCCAAATAAAGAAGCCCCCCGCGGGTGCGGGGGGCTTCCAACGCAGTACTCCGTGAGGAGAACTTCAGGCGTTACGCGCGGCAGGAAGCCGGCAGGTACTTGGCGAGAACGGTCGTTGCAACCGGCGTGGCAGCACCCGAGGTCGGGGCCGAGCCCACCGTCGGCTTGTAGCCGCAGTTCCAGATCACGTCGCCGTTCGGGCTCGTGGTCGGCGTCAGGGCCAGGTGCTTGTTCGAGATGTTGCTGTTCGCCTGTCCACCCGGGTCCGTCGAGGCGCCGCTTGGGCCGAACGTGATGTCGATCGTGCCGCCGTTGATCTCGACCTTGCCGACGTACTTGCCGGACTTGGTCGCGGTGACGCCGATCTCCGCGTTGTTGGTCGGCCACTTGCCGGTCTGCGCAAACGTCTCGGCCACGGCGGCCTTCAGGTCGCTGGCGAGGTTGAGGCCCTCAGTAACCTGAGAGCGCACGGTGTAATCCTGGTAAGCCGGGATCGCGATGGCGGCGAGAATGCCGATGATCGCAACCACGATCATCAATTCGATGAGCGTAAAGCCCTTCTGCATAGACTTCATTGGAGATCTCCTGAGCGAAAGTATTCGAGTCAGCGGCACTTGCGGCCAGCGCGGACGTTGGTGCAATCGCTGTGCCATGCGCCTTGCATATTTGTAAGTACCTGATGTGTATTATATTTTTGCATTTCTAGTGGCGACGAAGTTGACATAGCGTCGTCAGTCCGTGACGACATGGATCACTCGGGCACGTCACAAACTGACGTCGGGTGTCACCTCGAGTCCTCACGCCGCGGCCGCGTCGCTTTGACGCACTTCGTGATACTCGTCCTCGGCATTGACCGACCAGATGAGGGCCTTGTCCGCCGACCCTCCAGCGATACAGTCCACCGCCGCCTTCGCGGCGAGCATCGAGTGATCCTGATTGTTGTAGCGGTGCATGCCGTTACGGCCTACCGGGAACAAGTTCGTCCACTCATCGAGGAAAGCACGCACGCGGCCGATGCCGGTGTAGGCGCCGAAGTAGGCCGGGTAGGCCTTGGGCACGCGGACGACCGTGCCGTCGAGCACGTCCGCCAGATCGATCAGCCCGATCTTCGCAAGCTCGCGGCTTGCGAAATCGAGGAACGCGGGGTCCTGCATGGACCATAGGTCGTCGCCTTCTGCGCAGAAGTACTCGAGGCCCAGCCAGATCGTGTTCGGATCGGAGACCAGGTAGGGGCTCCAGTTGTTGAAAATCTGCAGGCGACCCAGTTTTACGTCCGGTTCCTGCACGTAGATCCAGTTGTCCGGCGGCATTCCGTTCGCGTTAGCGGCATCGCTGCCGGTGGGAGACATGCGCTTGACGAGCAGCCCGGCGGTCATGAAATCGCGATACGGAAGATCTGCCGCGATGCGCGCAATCTGCGGATCGTCAGGTTCGAGCAGGTGCACGAGATCGCGCACCGGCATGGTTGAAATGACGTGATCGCATGCGACTCGCGTGTGCTGCCCAGTGGATTCATCGAGCACGTCGACGCCGGTGATGCGCCGCCCGCTGCGATGGATCGCGACGACGCGGTGTCGAAGCCGCACTTCGCCGCCGCCGGCGATGACGCGGCAGGCCACTTCTTCCCACATCTGGCCGGGGCCGAGCTTGGGATACAGAAAGCGCTCGATGAGGCTCGTTTCCGTTCCCTTCTGCCGCGTGTCGGTGACCTGACGCAGCGGGCTGGTCAATGCATGCAGCAAGGCTTTGCTGATGGACAGCCCCTTGATCCGCTGCGCGCCCCATTCGGCTGAAATCTCGGAACAGGGTACGCCCCAGACCTTCTCGGTGTAGTCCTTGAAGAACGTTCGATAGAGGCGGTCGCCGAAGCGGTTGAAGAGGAAGTCCTCGAGTGTGACTTCGGGCGAGCGGGGCGCGATTCGTGAACGCATGTAGCTCGCCGCGATCGACGTCATGTACGTCGGGCCGAGATTCCGCACCGTGTTCCAGTTGAGCTTGAGCGGATAGTCGAAAAAGCGGCGCCGATAGAAGATGCGTGAGAGTCGGGAGCGCACCAGCATGACGCGATCGTCCGATGCGGATGCGGAGGTGTCGGAGGCCGGCATCTCACGGTCCTGGCCCTGATAGGCGAGCTTGACCGGTTGCTGCGTCCTTTCGACGGGCAGGATCTCCTGCCACCAGTTCATCACCCAATCGGACTTGGAAAAGAAGCGGTGGCCACCGAGGTCCATGCGGTTGCCGCGATGATTGATGGTCTTGGAGATGCCCCCGACCTGTTTGTCGGCTTCGAACACGAGCGGTCTGACACCGGTGCGGCGGATCAGCTCGAGCGCAGTGGTCAATCCGGCTGGGCCGGCACCGATGACGACGGCAGTCTTCACTCAGGGCTCCGTGCGAACAATAGTTGCCTGCGCAGAATAAAATTGACGCCGAAGGTGCATACAGCGGCGCACGCTTTGGCATGAAGCAGTTGCAGGCCAAGACCCGCCACGGCGATGTACATCACGAGAGTGTTCACGAGCAGCCCCGCTGTGCCGAGCCCAATGAACGCGGAGAGTTCGAGCGCTCCATTGGTGACACGGCGGGAACGCGGCTGGAATACGAAGCGAACGGACAGCGCGTAGAGCAGCACGCCTCCTGCGATGAACGAAACGACGCCCGCGATCAGGTACTGCCAGCCTGCCACCTTGACGAGCAGTGTGAGCAGCCCGACGTCCAGCACCAACGCGGCCGCCGAGGCGAGCCCGTAACTGCCCAGCTCGAAGATCAATCCGCGCATCGGTAGAGCTTTATTCCGCGATAGACGGAGGACGCGCCGGCTGGCGCGTCCGCGAGCGCCTCAGGGGCGAGAGCGACCGGGGTCACGATGAAACGAGCGTCGATTGCCGCGCACAGGTTCTCGAGCGTGAGGGGCAGGTTTGGCTGGATGAGGTTCTTGTCCTCTCGCCAGAAGAGATAGGGCTGGTTTGAAGCGAAAGGCGCAATCTGGCGCGCGCGCCGGCGCAGTTCTCTGCGCGCACCGTCGGAAAAGAGTACGGAAGCCATCTGGTTGTTGGTCAGATAGCGTGGCCTTTCCAGGAGTACCCACGTGGAAACCGAGCCCTGTATCCAGAAGACTTCTTCACCTGCAGGGATGAGCGCACGCCACGCACCGAATGCCTCGATATCGCTTTGAGGAAATTGGCGAACCTGCCACTCCCGTGCGGAGACAGGCACGAGCGCAGCGCAGGTCGCAAGGCACGCCGCAGCCGTCACTGCGCGCGCAGCTCGTGAGCGGGCCTGAGTCAGCAGCCACCAGGCGCTGCCCACGACTGCGGCTGGCAGCCACCCGTCACGCGAAAGATCCCGGATCATTCTCACGATGTGCGGCGCGTCGGTCTGGTTCGGCATGCCCTCGTGGGTGAGCAGGGCATTGGCGATGCTGCGGATCGTGACGAGCGCCAGTAGCGCCAGCATGCCCGTGAGCAGCAGACGCTGGGCTTTTTCGGAGAGTCGTACCCCACCGCGCACCGCAACTCCCGCGCAGGCCAGTGCAACCGGAGCCAGGAGAATCGTGTAGGGCTCGTCGATCGCGAGCCAGGTGACCAACGTAAGTCCGGCCGCCAGTTTGCCGAGCGGACCCAGTTCCCAGGAGGCCAGCGCGATCGCCGGCGAGAGTAGCGCCGCGAAGACCGTGCCGATCCACATCCAGCGCCAGGCCTGGCCCTGGAGAACGATCCCGAGCCGCATCAGGTCGCCCCCTATGAGGCTGATGGCAATCCCGGCCACGGTGATCACGACGGCTGCCGCGCAGACCCGATGCAACGGTGCTCCACGTCGCAGGACGATGAGGCCCAGCATCAGCGTTGTGACATACACGCCCACGCGCGCCCAATCGCGCGCGAACCAGCTGGTGAGGAAGAGGAAGGGCTGCCGATCCGCCAGAAAGTCGATCCACACGTCGGCGATTCGCCACGACGAATCCTGCGGTAACACCACCTGGACGACTGCCGCCGCACTGACGCCGACGAGCAGTGCGGTGAGCACCAGTCGCCGCGGCAGCGGCGCGAATCGCAGATAGAGCACAGCGCAGACGCCGGCGAGCGCCATCAGGGGGTGGATCAGGAATGCGACGGCCAGTATTCCGCCGGCCACGACAAAGCGTCGCGCGATCGCCGCACTGAGCGCCGCGATGGTCAGCGCTTCGCAAAAAAGTCGCGGCGTTGCGAATCCCTCGAATACGTTCCAGAGACCATTTGCGCCGAACACGCCGGGCACGGCGAGCATGATGCCGAGCCCGAGCCACGCGAGTTCGCGGCCCATCAGTTGGCGGGCCAGGAACCATGTGGCGCACAAGAACGCGATCTGGGAGAAAAGAGTGATCAGCGCCGAAGCGGGCTCCAGCCCGACAGCCGAGATCAGCGCCGCGAAGAGGGGGCTGAAAACCGTGTAGTTATCCTGGGAGCCGAATCGAAGATACACATCCTGGCCGAGCAGCTCGGGTTTCAGGTGCGCCATCGCCTGGAAGGAGTAGAGCTGCGAATCGTGATCGAGGCCGTGGTAGTAGTGGAGCAGCATCGCGATGACGAGGATCAGCGCGATGAGCCCTGCGATGGCAATCCATTCGTGCGTCCGAGTGCTCGTCGCCACACGGTCGGATGGCGCCGGCACTGCGCTCACGGGTGTTCCTCGCGCCATGAGGCTGCGACAGACTCTGCGACTGCGGTTGTGCGTATAGGGTCCATGAGAGCGCGAAATTATGTCCAGCGATTGGAAAACGGAGCGTGACACAGTCCGCATTGGTTCGGCAGAGCTACGCAAGGTTCCGGTAAGCCCTCCATGTCCTCGAGGCCTTTGCCCGAGGGCTGCTATCCCAAGCGGAACGCAGGTCACATTGCGCTGGCATCGATATGTTAGCTTGCCTTGACACTGTGGAGACCCGAGCTTGAACACCCGCGCCCCCGTCCGCCGCACCTCACTCGTGATCCTCGCGGTGTCACTGCTGCTGATCGCAGGTATCGAACTGTCCAATGTCTGGAAGCAGACCGCCGGTCGCGGGCTCGGCGACGCGATTTACGCAGGGCTGCTGGTGTTTTCCCTGTTTGGTGCGCTCTCGCTTGCCGCGGGTCTTATCACTCTGCGCGGAGGATTGAGGAAAGCAGCCTTCGCGCTTCTGTTCGTCGCGCTCGCGATGCCGGCGGCCGTGCTGTTCTTTTCCTGGATCGCGTTTTGGCTCACCGGCCGGCCGATGAACATGGACGCAATGGGCATCCTCACAGAGAGCCCCGTTGCTGCGATTCTGCACTTGTTAGCCAGTGATCCGCTGCTGCTGTTGTCGATTTGCGTGGGGCTCGGTGTGTTTCTCTACGGCATGGTGTGGCTCATGCGTCTTGCCGTGAGCGCCGCGCCGTTCGCGTCGCGCTCGCTGCGGGGCCTGACGTGCGCGCTGCTGGGTGCGCTGGCACTTCTTTCCGCGCACCGCATTTCGACTACCGACGACAGTCGTTCGAGTTACGCGGCCCTGCTGGGAAGTGGCGCTTACGGCGCTTCCGGCATTGTGGCGTATTCATGCCCGCGCTCACCGGATGTGCCGCTCACGTCTCCAAGTGTGACTTCTAATGGGAACGGTACACCGGTCATCGTGCTGATGATCGAGTCGCTGCGCGCTGATCTACTGACGACTTACGCCAAGGCTATGCCGAATCTCGCTCGGCTCGCGCAGGAGTCAATGGTGTTTCCGCGCGCTTACGCCACGTCCTCGCACTCGGACTATGAAGACCTGTCGTTCTGGTACAGCCGCTATCCGCTTCGGGCCGATCATCGTCTGGGTTATCCAGTGGATGCTCCGTGGCGCGGCCTCTCCGTGTTCGAGGTCTTCAAGGCGCACGGCTACTCCACCGCTTATTTCTCTTCGCAGAACGAGAAATGGGGCGGGATGATCAACTGGCTGAAGATTCCCGCGGTCGACACGTACTTCGACAGCGAGAATTTCGAGGGTGAGACCTGGGAGAACCCGGACGATCACAACGGGCTCATTTCGCTCATCCGCGCCGGCTATGCGCGTGCCGGAAAAGTGGAGGACTCCCACACGCTCGACCTCGCTGCGCGCTGGATCGAACAGCACGCGAACGAGCCGTTCTTCATCGGCCTCAATCTTCAGAACACGCACTATCACTACTTCATTCCGGAAGGCGGGGCCCATCCCTACCAGCCGGACAAGCTCGGCTTCCGTGCAATCTATTCCGCATGGCCACGTGATCAGGCTCCGGTGGTGCGCAATCGCTATCTGAACGCCGCCTACAATGTCGATCTCGCTGTCCAGCAATTCGTCGAGCGAATGAAGCGTGCGGGAGTCTGGGACAAGGCCGCCGTGCTGGTGATAGGCGATGGCGGCGAAGGGTTCTACGAGCACGGATTCGGTAACCATTCGGGACCAATGTACGAAGAGGTGGCGCGCACACTCGCTTTCCTCAAGTTGCCCAAGGGCGATTCGCGCAATGGCACGCGGTGGGAACACCCTGTCAGCCATGTGGATTTCGTTCCGGCGCTGACCGATGTCGCGGGCCTGGAAGCGTGGTCCGGCTTCCAGGGAGAAGCGCCCTGGAAGCAACAGCCCGGCGGCTCGCCCGTCTACCTCAGCGTGAATGCGATCGCGTACGAGAACTCAGTCGTGTCATGGCCCTGGAAGCTGATGGTGCGCAAGTTCCCGGACAAGGCCATTGAACTGTACGACCTGGCCTCCGATCCGGGCGAGAAGCGCAACTTGCTTTCGGAAAAGGTGGGAGTTGCGATGGGCCTGCTCAAGGAGGTGGAGTCCTGGCACGCCTGTCAGGTCGGATATTACGCGGACCAGACGGCGTATTCGCGCATCCAGCCGCCGCGTTACCCCACGTTACTGCCCGGCGATGAGTCCGTTCCCGGAGCGTTGTCCGCCGCGCGGTGAGACTCTGGACCAGCCCCCCGCGTCGAAAGGATCCTTGCCTTTGAGGGCGAGCTGTTCCTTGATGACGAAAGCGTTCGGCTCCTGCAGGTTGAACTGCCAGGGCACGATCGAGACATAGAACGGATCGTCGCGGCCCGCCGCGCTGATGGGCCGATTTCCGAGATAGGGATTCACGCAGCCGCCGATGTCTTCACAGACGATACGCGGCACGTCCGCGTTGGGCGTGAAGTCCTCGGAGACCTGCAGTGAGCCGCTGGCCCCCATGGGCTTGACGAGCACCAGCGGGCGCATGCGCACATACCTTGCGGCTTGCGTCCCACCAGCGACCGCGCGGGTCGAGTGGTCTTCGACCGGGCCCACGATGCCATGATCCGAAGAGATCACGATCTTCGTGTTGTCGTACACGCCCGCGCTTTTCAGGAAATCCAGGTAGTCCGCGACGATGAGCAGGGCACAGCGTGCTGCGATGGCGTGCTGGAGCGAGAAGAGGCTTGCGTGGCCACGTCGGGCTACCTCTTCCTCTGATACTTCGTATCTTTCCTGCCGAGGTACGCAGTCTTCACCCATGTAGTAGGGTTCGTGCGGCAGGATGTTCGAGACGAAGTTGAAGTTCGACTCCGTCGCGCTCGTGTCCGTGATCTGGCCGAGCGCCTTGAGTTTGGCCCATTCCCCGAACGTCGTGCCGGCAGAGTGATCTAGGAACGGCCGCCACGGGCCGCGCTGGAGCAGGATTTCCTTCGCCGCGTAGGGCACCGATCGCATCGACGCGAGCAGCACGAGCAGGTCGGCGTAGTTCGACTTGGAGAGTGCCTCCATCGGGAAGCCCATCTCACTGGCCTTTTGTCGCACCACATCGAGCGGGACGTGTGTGCACGTCACGTTCTTCATCCGCAGGAGTTTGCAATCTCCTTCCATCGTGAAGCCCAGCCCATGGGGCCCCACGACATTCACGTGATACTGCTTCTTCGAAAAGTTGTACGGCAGGATCGAAAACGCTTCGACGGACAGATCTCGCAGGGACTTGCCTCGCGCGTTCATTTCCACAGGCAGATAGTCATAGCCCCCCAGCATGGGATGCACGCCGGCGATCGAGTTCTCTCCCGCGGAGACGCTGCGCGGATACCACGTGAAGCCTTCGAGCCGCTGTGCGAGCGAGGGGTCGCTCTCGAGCGTCGACTCGACGTACGAACCCATGAAGCGGTCGAGGAAAATGATCAGCACATTTGGATGATCTGGCGAGAGGCGCAATGGATGCCTCAGCGGATTGATCGCGGCGACGTCGTCGCCGGCCTCACCGACCCGATCACGCAGCACGCTCACCGCCGCGGTGCTTGCGAGGGACGTGTTGATGAGCAGGATGCCTATGAGAAGCGGACGGGGGCCGAATCGTAGCAGCAGCGCGCGGATCAACAGGCTTGCGATAACCACCACAGCGAGGTCCGACGCTGTTCTGAGCGTGAGAGCGAGCCCGCTCACCGGCAACTGCTCGAACGTCAGGCCCGACACCATCGGGCATAGGAA
>JBDZVF010000619.1:0-2967 GCA_040255575.1 Pseudomonadota bacterium
ACCTGATAGCTCGCCGCCGTATCGAGATGGGTTACGCCCCCATCGATCGCTGCGAGCAGTGTGGCCGCAGCTTCCGCATCGTTGCGCTCGCCGTACCAGCCGACGAGGCCCATGCAGCCGAACCCGAGCGCGGAGACGCGCTCACCCGTTTTGCCGAGAGGACGTGTTTGCATCGAGAATCTTTCCGGAAAAGGTGCGATGGACAGTTGACCGAGTGGCAAACAATATCGGACCGACCGGCGCTTGTCTTGCAGCCCGACATTAAGCTTGCGAAAAAGCTGTACGAGGGGGGCTCGTGACCAATCTTCGCACCGTTGGCACTGTTCGCACCGTTGGCGCCACGTTCTCGGTCGTGTTCGCAGTCGGAGTGGCGTTCGCGCTGGCTGCGTGCTCCAGGAACTCGTCGCCGCAATCCGCATCGCTCACCGCGCGTGATGCGCAGATCGCCGCTCTCGAGGCGCGAGCCGATCGCGTACGGGATTCGAATGACATCAAGCGCCTGCAGCGCGCATACGGTTTCTACGTCGACAAGGCCGAGTGGGACGAGGTTGCCGACCTCTTCGCACTCGACGGCTCCGTGGAATACGCGAACGAGGGCGTCTACGTCGGCCAGGCCCGCATCCGTGAGTACCTGAAGCGCCTGGGTGGCGGCCGCAATGGCCTCGTCGAAGGTGCGCTCAACAATCACATGATCCTGCAGCCCGTGGTGCACGTTGCGCCCGACGGCATGACGGCAAAGGCACGGTGGCGCGCACTGATTCAGGTGGGCCGGTACAAGAAGGACGCGCAGTGGGGCGAAGGCACGTATGAAAATGAGTACGTGAAGGAAGATGGCGTCTGGAAGATCAAGAAGCTGCACTGGTACGTGAGCTTCCTCGCACCATACGAAGGCGGTTGGGCGAAGGTGAAGCCGCTCGATGCGTTGGTGGGCGCGGTCGTGAAGGACTTTCCACCGGATCAGCCGCCGACCGTGGATTACAAGCCCTATCCGGCGCCATTCGTGCCGCCGTATCACTATGACAATCCGGTTACCGGCAAGCCGAGTGTGTCCGCCCCGCCTGCTGCGGCGATGGATGCATCGCTTGCGCCGTGGGCGCTCGAAGTGGAGCGCCTCGAAGCGCATGACGCAGTCGAGAATCTGCAGGCGATCTATGGCTACTACTTCGACAAGAACCAGTGGGACCAGGTCGCGGACCTCTTTACCGACGATGCGACCTACGAGATTGGACAGCGCGGCGTGTACAAGGGTAAGCAGCGAATCCGGCAGGCGCTCGATCTCATCGGGAGCGCGGGCACTCAGCCGGGCCTGCTGAACAACGAGTTTCAACTGCAGCCCATCATCCACGTTTCACCGGACGGCAAGACGGCCAAGGCACGGTGGCGCACGCTCGAGATGAAAGGCGTGCACGGCAAGTCGGGCCAGTGGGGTGCAGGCGTGTACGAGAATGAGTACGCCCTGCAGAACGGCAAGTGGAAGATCAGCAAGCTTCACTACTACCTGACGTTCCGCGCGGATTACGACAAGGGCTGGGCCAAGGGCTCACGGCCGATCGAGACGGTGAGCAAGACGGTGCCGCCGGATGCGCCGCCGACCGAGGTATACGGTTCGCTGCCCGAGGTGTATCTGCCGCCGTTTCACTACGCGAACCTGGGCTCGCACCCGCAACCCCGTGCCGATCTCGGTACGCCGCCTGCGGATCTCGCTTCGCTGGCACAGCAGATCAGTCTGCTCAACGATGTCATCGAGGTGCAGAACCTGCAGCGCTCGTACGGATATTACGTCGACAAGAGCCTGTGGGATGAGGTCACCGAGCTGTTCGCTGACGATGCAACGCTCGAGATCGGCGGGCGTGGTGTGTTCGTCGGCAAGAAGCGGGTGAATGAATACATGCACTTCCTCGCCAAGCAGGGGCCTCAGCGGGGATGGTTGTTTGAACACTCACAGTGGCAGCCGCTCACGGATGTTGCGGATGATGGGAAGACGGCCAAACAGCGGCTGCGCGCGTTCGTGATGGGGGGAACTGAAGGCACGGGTGAAGCGGTGCCGGCATTCGCGGTGTGGGGTGAATGCACGTATGAGAATGAATACGTGAAGGTCAACGGCGCATGGAAGATCGCGAAGCTGTACGCGTACTTCAATATGTACGCGCCGTATGCGGATGGATGGGCGAAGACGGGGATGCCGAACACGCGCCCCGAGAAGAATCTGCCGCCGGATCGGCCGCCGACGGTTGTGTACGACACCTATCCCGCGGTCGGGAAGGTGCCGTATCACTATGCGAACCCGGTGACTGGCAACTGAGTCTCGTTGACCGGAGCTGGCCCTGAGGCCCTCAATCGCCGGGCGGCTTGGAGCGGCCTCCGAGCCGCCGGGCAATTCGGCGCCTCTTCGGCGGCACGAGCGAGCTCGGAGCCGTTAACCGGCTGCTCCCGCGTCTCCCGCGTCACCTGGCTGCTCCCGCTCAACTGGCCGCGCCAACCCACACAGACTGCGCATTAACCCACTCGCGCATCCCAGCGACACCAAGCTCCCGCCCATACCCCGAAAGCTTCACGCCCCCGACCGGCATTCGCGGATCCGAGGCGCTCACCGAATTGATGAACGCCCCGCCCGCCGCAATCCGCCGCGCCAGCGACCGCGCGCGATCGACATCCCGACTCCAGATCGCACTGCTCAACCCATACCGTGAGTTGTTGGCAATCGCCACCGCATCTTCTGCATCCCGCGCGCGCAGCACGGCGGCCACTGGCCCGAACGTCTCCTGCGTCATCACAGACATCTGCGTAGTCACGCCGGCCAAGACCGTCGGCTCATAGTAGAAGCCGCGCCCCGCGTAGGCTCGCCCGCCTGCGAGCGTTCGCGCCCCGGCCGCGACGGAGTTCGTCACCAGCGCATCCAGCGCCTCGCGCAAATCGCCGCGTGCGAGCGGCCCGATCTGAGTCGCGCGGTCCAGCGGATCGCCACGC
>JBDZVF010000620.1:0-2959 GCA_040255575.1 Pseudomonadota bacterium
GGCTCGCCGCTGGCGCTGCCCGCGAAACTGCACTGGGAGAACTACGCGAACGCGTGGGATCAAGCCGGCATCGGCCAATGGTTCGTCAACACCGTGATCGTGGTGGGATTCTCCCTGGTCATCGTGATGGTGCTCGGCGCCATGTGCGCCTACGTGCTGGCCCGATTCTCGTTCCCCGGCAACCGGCTCATCTACTACTTCATGCTGGCCGGGCTCACGTTCCCGATCTTCCTGGCGATCGTGCCGCTGTTCTTCACGCTCAAGAACATCGGCCTGCTCAACACGCTGCCGGGCTTGATCATGACGTACGTGGCGTTCGCGCTGCCGTTCACGGTCTTCTTCCTGCACTCGTTCTTCGCGCAGCTGCCCAAGGAGATCTACGAGGCGGCGCAGGTGGATGGCGCGAGCGAATGGCGCACGTTCTTCCAGGTGATGCTGCCGATGGCCCGGCCGGGCATGGCGGCGGTGTCGATCTTCAACTTCCTGGGGCTGTGGAATCAGTTCCTGCTGCCGGTCGCCCTCAACACGAAAACGGAGAACTACGTGCTCACCCAGGGCATGGCGTCGTTCGCGTCGTCCGCCGGGTACTCGGTCGACTTCGGCGCCCTGTTCGCGGCCGTCGTCATCACGATCATCCCGGTACTCGTGGTCTACGTGATCTTCCAGCGCCAGCTACAGGGCTCGGTGTCGCAGAGCACCGTGAAGTAGCCGCCGGGCGTTCGCCGCCAAGATTCCGTGACGGGCACCCTCTCGTCGTATTCCACGCCTTCGCAGTCCGACAGACCGCTCATCGAATGCATGCGGCCCGGTCCGTCCCGCGGCCAAGCGCGCTGGAGATCAATGTGTTCTTTGCCCCCGCAGCTTGCGCGCCATAGCTGACGGGATATCAGCGCCGATGAGATGGCCGCGTACCGATGGAAATAGCCGCCTCTCGAAGTTGAACACATCGGAATGATGCAGGTCACCCGTCACGCGTTGATACAGATGCAACTTAGACTCGCGCGTGAACGATCCACGAACCGCGCCGGATGCCTTCGGGGTCGCGATCCAAGGGCAGGGCGCGTCGGCGAGAAGTTGGTACTCGATCGCTCTACCGACAAACGCAGCAACCCAGTCCGCGAACTGAATACCAGCGCTCAGCTGACTATCGATGTGCATCGGCGGCTCGACGATGGGCGCCATCTCGGGGAATTCGGCGCTTCGCGAAAAGACATGCGCGTACATCTTGCGGATCCGCTCCGTGCGCTGTTTCTCGTTGATCTGATCCAGCATCACCAGAAGATTCATGTCGGCGGACTGTGCATACCTGGCCAGGCGGTTCAGCGTCTCCCGCATCGCGGCGGCCTCACGTGCCTGTATGTCAAGATGCGTCTGTCGGGGGGTGCCGATCGGCTTCTCGTCGGCGTAATAGAACAGCTTGCCGCCCAGGTTGCGCAGCCTCCGGACGAGTGAATTGAATACACGAACGTACTGCGGGAAGTCCTCCAATGTTCGAGCACGAAAGATGCTGGAGCCCTTGCGTTCCCATCCACCGACGTTGTCGATGCCGTCCAACTCGTTTTGGAAGACCCGCCGCTTTTCCTCCGTAAAGCTCATGCCGAACTGCCGTGCGGACTCTTCGGGGAGCACGACACCCGCATAACCGAACGCCGGACTGGTGTTGTATTGCGGGTTGCTGCGTGCAACGAACGCGCCCGGCTCGCCGATCTCGTCTATGTAGGCCAACAGCACGCGCTTAGTATGTCGGAGAGCGCAGACAGACCCACCAACGCAGAAACCCACGCCAGGCGGCGTGGGTTTCCGGAGTCGGCGCGCGAAGGACTATTTCACCAACCGCTACCACCCGTAGACGCTACAGGAACCATTGCACAGGCACAAGGCGGGCGGCCTGGGAACGCCAGCCTCCCCGCACTGGTCGCCCGACCGAAGGACATGTCGAAACCGGCGTCACCGAAAGGGGACGCCGGTTCGCGGATCGCTGAGTCTTACTTGCCGGCTTTGCGGCGAGCCACACGGGTCTTGCGCAGCAGCTTGCGGTGCTTCTTCTTCGCCATCCGCTTGCGGCGCTTCTTGATCACTGAACCCATGACTCAACCTCTTGCTCAAACCGCCCGGCCGTCAGCCGGGCATCGACAATGGTGTGCGGACCAGGTCCTGCCCACACCGCCGAGAAATATCCACAGCGCGACAAGCCTGCTGCGACCGCCGCGTGCGACGGGCGCCGTCCTATCGTACCGGCTCTGCGGCCGGCACTCAGCCCGCGTCCGTGTAGGCGGAGCGCAGGTAGTCGTGCACGGCCCGCTCCGGGACCCGGAAGCTGCGTCCTACCCGGACGGCGGGCAGTTCGCCGGAGTGCACCAGCCGGTACACCGTCATCCGCGATACCCGCATCACCTCGGCGACCTCGGCCACGGTGAAGAACCGCATCTCGGAAAGGCGCGGGTCGTGCTGAGCAGCGTGCAGGTCGCTCACCGCCGGATTCTTGGCCGCAGCAGCCTTCGCAGGCTCGGCGGGCGTCTCCAGGGGCTGATTCTTGGCCATGGGTACCGTCTTCCGGCACGGACCGCCCCGCCGGCTTCCCCTCCGGCGAACTGTTGCGGTCGTGCTCAGTTGAACTCTAGCGTGACTGGTGGGACGAAAGCGACAGAGGAGCGAAGATTTTCCTGGAAATCGCGGCGTGTCATCTCGGAACGGAGCCGTCTGGTCTGCTAATGAGAGCCCGTCTACCTGCTGGGATCGCTTCCGGTGTCGGCCGCTACTGCTTCGACGTGCCGCGGGCGGCCTCGCCCAGCTCGGTGGAGCGCAACGCCGCCGCCTCGATCGCGGACAGCAGTGCGGCGCGCACGCCGTGGTTCTCCAGCTCCCGGATGGCCGCGATCGTTGTGCCGCCCGGGGAGGTCACCGCCTCGCGGAGCGTCACCGGGTGCTCGCCGGTGTCGCGCAGCATGGCCGCCGAGCC
>JBDZVF010000092.1:0-16145 GCA_040255575.1 Pseudomonadota bacterium
GACGGGTTGCGCGATGTATTGCTCCCCATCCAACTCGTAGGACGACGCCGCGGCCACCACGCCGGTCTGCGCATCCGTGGACCAGAGCTCTTTGCCATCGGTGGCGCGATACGCGACGAAGCGGCCCGTCGTCGTCCCCTGGAACACCACTCCTCCCGCGGTCGCAAGCGTGCCCGCGCCGATCGTGCCGAGCACGCCCGTGCGCCAGACCTCTTTCTGCTTCACCGGATCCCAGGCCACGAGCTGCGAGCGCGCGCCGCCCGCCGGCGGAGGCGTGTCGAGCTCGGCCGCCGCATTCGGGGCGAGGCCCGTATTCGCGCCCATCGGCACATGCTTGAAGCTCGGCGCACTCTTCACCGCAAACGAGGTTTCCACGGCCGAGAAATACACGAGCCCGGTTTGCGGATCGAACGACATCGGGTGCCAGCCATGCGCGCCCTGCCCGCCCGGCTGCACCAGCACGGCCTTGCCCGTCTCGTCGTAGCGCACGTCGGGGTTGATGTGCGGACGTCCCGTTTTCGGGTCGAAGCCGGTCGCCCAGTTGACCGTCACGAAATTGTTGGCCGAGATGAACTGGCCGCTCTTCGCATCGAGCACGTAGAAGTAGCCGTTCTTCGAGGCCTGCATCACCACGTGGCGCGGCGTGCCGTCGATCGGCAGGTCCGCAAGCATCAGGGGAGAAGTTGCGTCGTAGTCCCAGCCCTCGCCGGGCGCCTGCTGGTAATGCCACACGTACTGGCCGTTGTCCGCGTTCACGGCAACGATCGACGCGACGAAAAGGTTGTCACCGCCGCCATCACCGCGGTACTTGCGATTCCACGGCGAGCCGTTGCCGGTGCCGAAGATGACGAGATTGTTCTTCTCGTCGTAGATCAGCCCGTCCCACACGGTGGCGCCACCGCCAACGTCCCACCATTTGCCGTTCCAGGTCTCCGCGGCGACCTTCAGGATCGGCTGCTCGAACGGCTCCGCCGGATTGCCCGGCACCGTGTAGAAGCGCCACAGCTGCTTGCCGGTCTTGCCGTCGTACGCGGTGATGTAGCCGCGAACGCCGAACTCACCGCCCGCGTTGCCGATGATCACCTTGCCGTTCGCGATGCGCGGCGCACCGGTGCTCGTCACCGGCTTGTCGTGATCGAGCGTGAGGACAGTCCACACTTCCTTGCCCGTCTTCTGATCGAGCGCGATCAGGCGGCCATCGTAGGATGCTACGTAGATCTTGCCGTCCCACGCCGCGACGCCGCGATTCACGACGTCACAGCAGCCGCGGCCCGCGAACTCGCCGGGCACCTTGGGATCGTAGGCCCACAGCAGCTTGCCGCTGCGTGCGTCGTACGCCTTCACCTTGCTCCAGGCGGTCGAGACGTAAAGCACGCCGTCGATGAAGAGCGGCGTCGCCTCCTGGCCGCGGTTGGTGTCGTAATCGGCGTACCAGGCGAGGCCGAGTTTGTTCACGTTCTCAGTGGTGATCTGCGTGAGCGGGCTGAAGCGCTGCTCATCGCTCGTGCGGCCGAGCGAAGGCCACTGCTTGCCCGCATCGTCCGTGGCAGGGGCGGTCACGGCCCACAAGGCGAAAGCAATACTCACCGCAACCGCGACACCCGCGACCGTTCGAATTTTCATCGGCACCGACCCCCTGAAGATGCCGATACTGCATCACAGGTGGCGTTCAGGCTCACGAACGATCGACAACCTTTACCGACAGGTAAACGGCTGGTCAGTGCTCGCGGTGAGAGGCGCCCATGCAGTTCCAGACTTCATCGGTGACGCCATAGTCCTTGCGCATGTCCGCTGTCGGGAGGCCCAACGCCTCACGCTGCACCACGTACCCGAGGCAGGCCTCGGAGGCATCACTCACCAGCCGCTCGCGCTTTTTCCCGGTCAGCTCGCCGGCATCGAACCGCCGGATGGCGTCCAGCGCCTTCTTCAAACGCTTCTCCGTGCGCCCTAGTGACGCCGCGCGCTCTGCGGCGATCTCGGACTCGACGGCGGCCAACTTTTTCTCTTTGGCGTTCATTGCAGGGGTAGAGCCTCGGCACTGCCCCAGGTGCCGTGCACTTGCGGGGCCGATCTGAAGGGCAGCAGGACGCGTGCCAGTTCTTCCATGGTCCTGGCATCGATCACGTACAACTCGGTGGTCGCTTGCGGCACGTTGTGGCCGACCGCGAGCAGGTAGCCCTCGCCTTCCGCGCTCGATGCGCTTCGGGGAATGAACACGGGCTCCTGCAAGGCGCGCCCGGGCCCCGGGAAGAAAGGCTCGAGCTCGTTCGCGTGCACGTCGAACCGACCGATGCAGTTGCCATCGGTGCGGCCGAGCACGTCGCCGCTGTCGAATCGCGAATCCGCGTACTGCACGAAGACGTAGCGGTACGGCAGCGTCACGTATCTCTCGTCGATGCGCGTGAAGCTCGACATGGGCGTGGCGAACAGCTCCTCTTCCTCGATCGCGCCCTCGCGCGAGCCCAGGTCGAGCGTGATGCGTCGGAGCGTGTTGGGGACCGGCTGATACGGCGCGCCGCGCGTATCGGGAAAGAATGGCCATGTGTTGCCGTTGGCCACCGGCCCTTCGAGCACGACGCGATTGCCCTCCGTGCGCGCGTTCGCTGTGTGCACGATGCTGCGCTCGGGCCCGAAGAAGTAGCGAATGTCCTCACTCCCGCCGGCGCGCGGAATCACGGCGTGCCACGAGGGTTTGGATCGGTCCCATCCCCAATGCCTGCCGCCTGACTTCAGCCACTCGATGTCCGTGACGAGACCGCCACCCGGGATCACGATGTGATCACGCGTCAGCCACATATCGTGCAGCACGCTCGTGTGAGGCGCGACGAACCGCCACTGTCTGGTGATGTTGCCTGCGCGGTCGATGCAACAGACGAAGACGTCCCGCGAGCACAGGCCGGTCGCCTCGTAGCCGTAGCCGAATGTCTCGCCGGTCTCCGGGTCCACCTTGGGATGCGCGGTGAAAGTCTGGCTCTTCCAGGCGCCACCGAAGTTTGTCTGGGCGCGCGTCTCGAGGGTGTTGGGGTCGATCTCGTACGGCAGGCCATCTTCCTTGGTGGCGTACAACTTGCCGCCGATGATGACGGGGGTCGTGTTGGCGGTGGTGCGCCGATTGGGGTTGGCGATGTCGCGGATAGCGGGATCGTCCGTGTACGGGTTGCGGTAGTAGCCGTAGAGCTGCCGCCCGGCTTTGATCTGATTCTGGTAACGCTCCGTGCGCACGTAGCGGCCCTTGTAGTGCGCCTTGCCGCCCTTGAGCCGAAACATGCTCATGTAGCCATCCGCGGCGAGGATCGTATCGTCCTCGAACAAGGGGGGATAGAGCCAGTCGAGGTGCAGGCGATAGAACGCGCCGTCCAGATCCTTGGGCAGTTCCCCCGTCATCTCACAGTCGTGAAGATCTACTTCGAAGCGCATATCGTCTCTCCTCAGTCGGCGGTGTCGTTCTTGCGTCCTTCCTCGACAAAGCCGGGCTCGATGGCAGCCATCGCCTCGGCGAGATGGACCGTCTTGCTGAACAGCGCCAGGTCCTTGAAGCGCCGCGCGCGCACCTTGTTCACGAAATCGTTGTTCGCGATGTGGGTGCGGCCGACGCCCACGAGGTCCAGCGTGCCGCGGCGAACCTTGTCCGCGAGCATGCGCAGGTCGCGCTCGGCGGAGAGCTCGGAGGGCTCCTGATCATCGAACAGGTTCGCGAACATTTCCACGTTGAGGCCGACGCTGCCACAGGTCATCACCGGCGCATCGGTCATCGATCTGGCCCATTCGGCGATGCTGTAGTCCGGATGCTCGCTGTCGGGCCATTCGGGTTTGTAGAAGCGGCGCGAAGACACGTTGAACAGGTCGACGCCCACGCCACGCAGCAGCTTCAGCATGCCGCGAAGATCCTCGGGGCTCGCGGCGACGGTTGCGCCGTAGTCCACTTCCTTGAACTGCGAGAACCGATACGAGATCACGAAGCGCTCTCCCGTCGCCTTGCGGATGTCGGCAACGATCTCCGCGGAATAGCGCGCGCGCTCGGCGAGCGTGCGGCCGCCGTACTCATCTTCTCGGCGATTCGTTTCGGCCCAGAGGAACTGGTCGAGCAGATAGCCGTGCGCGGAATGCACTTCGATGCCGTCGGCACCCAGCTCTTGCGCATGCAGCGCTGCGCGCACGTACGCCTGCTTCAGCTCCGCGAGGTCTTCGCGCGTCATGGCGCGGCCGTGCGGGCGGCCGAGCTGGATCAACCCTGAAGGGCTGAACGCGGGATAGTTCGCCAGCGGATGCTCCGGGGCGACCTTGCGCATCGAGCCCGGATGCCAGATCTGCAGGAGGAACGCGGCGCCTTCGGACTTCACCGCGTGGATCACCTTGCCCCAGGCGCCGCGCGTGCCGGCTTCCATGCGGCCCATCATCGGCTGCCAGTAGGCTGAAGGATGATCGGGCGAGGTCGATTCGCTGATGATGAGCCCCGCTCCGCCGGCGGCGCAGCGGCGCATGTACTCGATCATCTTCGGCGTTGGCGCACCGTCATTCATGAAGCCGCGCTGCATGCCGGGGATCACGAAGCGGTTGCGAAGCGTGAGATCGCGCAGCCTGAGTGGCGTGAAAAGAATGTCGAGAGGGTCGGACACGGCGGTGGCCCTCCGCTTCAGGCCGGCTTCTTCGCCGCCATGATCGAGCCGAGGAGCGCGGCAAGGGCTTCCGGCGCGGTGACGTGTGGTGAGTGGCTGGCGTCGATCTCGCGGTAATCCCAGTGCTCCTGCTTCGCGCGCTCCGCGAAAGGGCGGAACGGATCAGCCGCCGATCGGCGCAAGCAGTAGATGTAAGCGCGCGGTAGCTTGGTGTCACCGTTCTTCAGCCGCACGGGTGTGTCAAAACACTTGAGTGGCTGGGCCATGCGGTGCGCCTGTATCCATTTGAGATCGTCAGGCGGTGTATCCGGCGGCGGCGGGTTGGGCTCGACGCGCCAGCCATCGCCGGACTTCACCCGCTCGCGCATGGCGCGAGCGGCATCGGGGCCCTGCAGGTCGAGCAGGGACTGGCCGTCGCGGGGCACGAAGGCGTCGAGATAAATGAGCTGCGAGATGCGGTCGGGAACACCATCCGCGACTCCCGTGGCAACCATGCCGCCGTAGCTGTGGCCGAGTAACACGAAGTCGTTGAGCTCCTCGTGCTTGATCACGCCCAGCAGATCCTGGATGTGGGTGTCGAGATCCACGTTGGGGGTGGCCAGATGTTCGCGCTCGCCGAGCCCGGTCTGCGTCGGGGTGATGAGCCGGTGGCCTGCGGCTGTCATGAGCGAATGCATCTTCTTCCACACCCAGCCGGCGGACCAGGCGCCGTGCGCGACGAGAATCGTCTTGCCGCGAGGCGCGGCTTTGGCAGGTGCCGGTGATTTGGCGGCATCGGCCCCCGCTCTGGCCGACGCACCAGCGGCCGGGGCATCGGCGCCCGTTGCGGCAGCGGCGGTTCCGGCATCAGCGGTGGTGGTCACACCTGCAGCGGCGGCCGCGGCGCCCGCTGCGGCTCCGGCACCTGCGGCGGCCGCCTCGGCGCCCGCTGCGACACTCACGCCGGCTGCGGTGGCGGCGGCGAGAAACGTTCGACGCCGAATCGGCCGGCGAACCGGCGAAGCTTCAAACCCCATCTCGCCCCCTTCCCCGAAGATCCCGCCGGGCGCGCACCCGAAACCGAATGCTATCGCAACGCCAGCGGGGCGAGCCGCCCCGGCGTAAACCACCCATCGGCGTAGCCGCGCATCGGCCCCGAGAGCAAGAACCGCACTTTCCGCGGCCGGCAACGGTGTAGGGTCTGGAAAAAATCGCCGCAGGCGATTTCTTCGATCAGCACAGGGGGATGGAACATGAAGGCATCCACGCCGAGTCGGCGTCGGCTCGCGGGCCTCGCCGTTGTCGCGGCTGTCGCGTCGCTCTTTTCGTTCGCGGGCAGCGCGGCCGCTCAATCCGCTCCACCCCCAGCGGCCGGGGCGCAAGCCCATACCAAGGTGGTCGGCATGGCCTTCATCGGCCGCTCGGTCTCCGATCTCGACAAGTCGGTCGCCTTCTACAAAGCCCTCGGCTTCACGCAGGATATGCAAGCCAACCCCGCCTGGCGCAAAGACGAGGTCACCGAAAAAATCTACGGCATCCGCAAGGCCAAAGGCGTCGAGACGCGCATGGCCAAGATGGCCATCAACAGCAATCAGTCCGGTCAGGTGTTCAACGTCTATCTGCGCGAGTTCCGCGGGCTCGAGCGCAAGAAACTCACGGGATACGACGCGTGGGAGCCGGGCGCCGCCCACTTCGGGCTCGTCGTGCCGGATGCGGAAAAGCTTTGGGCGCAGCTCAAGGCGAACGGGTTGCTCAAGGCCCGCTCGTGGGGCGGGGAGCTGATCGCGCCGCCGGGGCAGACGAAGAAGATGCTGGCGTACCTCACGGATCCGGACGGGCTCGATATCGAGATCATCGATCAACGGCCGGCGACGCCGCCGTCCAATGGCAACCCCGGGCGGCCCGCGATGACGCCGGGCATCAGCCATGTCGGGCTCATCATTCTGGATTCGGAGAAGGCGCGCGGGTTCTATGAGCGCTTCATGGGCGGGCAGCTCGTGAATGCGCAGCAGCCGTGGTTGCAGGGGGATTTCTACGATTCAGCGATCGGGGCTCACGGGAACATTCTGCGGTTCTTCAATGAAGCGTTTCCTGAGGTGCGGGCGCCGGACAAGCGGCTGAACCTCGAGCTGGTGGAATTTCAGAATCGCAAGAAGCCGGTGCAGGACTATCGGCCGTATGACATCGCCACGCAGTACGTCGGCTTTGAGGTGGAGAATCTGGATGGATTTCTCGCCCGGGCCAAGGCTGCGGGTGCCAGGGCCGTGACGGACGGTATCGCCACGATGAAGAGCGGGACGCGGGTGGCGATCGTGCGGGACCCGGATGTCGGTGGGTATGTTGAGCTCTACGAGCACCCTTAGAACATCCGCAGCTGTCCCTGGTCGCCCACGGTCAGCTCGAAGTCCAGGCCCAGCGTGTCGAGCACGGGTTCGGCGACCGGCCGTACCTGCTTCTCGACGTAATGCTCGCGATCCAGCGGGTGCTGCACGTTATCCGTCGGCTCCGGCCCCGCGGTGGTCATCACATAGCTGATCGATCGCCCCATCGGCTGGGCTGACTTGCGCGCGGCGGCGACATGCGGCGGGGTCGTCGCGGTGTACTCCTGCGTGCGTTTTCGCAGATTCTTCCGGTAGACCAGCAGCTCATCGAAAGCCCCCGCACGCACGCGCTTCACCACATCCAGAAGGTACGCATCCACCGGCTGATCCGTGAACAGCCGCTGATAGAGCTCCCGCTGAACCTCTTTCGCCAGCGCCGTCCAGTCGCTGCGCACGACCTCCATGCCGACGAACTCGACCACATTCTCCCCCTTGCCCTGCCTCAGCCCCGCGTATCGCTTGCTCGCGCCGCGCGTGCTGTGCCGGGCGCGCGGCAGAAACAGGCGCAGGTACAGCTTCTCGAACTTCAGCGACAAGCGGCTGCGCACCCTCCAGCGCGACTGGATGTATTCCGCCAGCTCGCCATTCAACGTGAGAGCAAGCTCTGCACCCTGCTCCCGGGCTGCGTTCTCGTCTTCCATGCCGGACGAGACAAACAGGCTGTCCGTATCGCCGTACAGCACCCGGTAGCCGCGCGCTTCGAACCAGCGCTTCGACCACAGCAGGATCTCCTTCCCCGTTCCGGTGATCGAGTTCGCGAGCGCCGGGTTGTAGAAGCGGCATGCAGACGTGCCGAGCACGCCATAAAACGAGTTCATGAGAATCTTGATGGCGTTCGAAGCGACGTTGTCGCCCGCTTCGCGCGCTGCTTCCCGCCGCGGGAACAACTCATCGAGCAGCCCCGGCAGAATTGCAGGCTCGCGCCGGAAGGCACCGCCCGGCGTGTGGATCAGATCCTGCTCCGGAGAAGGCTCCGCGACGTATGACAACGGGTCGATGTTGAACGTGCGGATGATGCTGGGATACAGGCTCTTGAAGTCGAACACCCACACGTTCTTGTGCAGCCCCGTGTCGGGCTCCAGCACGTGCCCGCCCTGCTGAGCGGCATACACGCTCGAATCTCCCGACCGCACGGTTGGCGCGACGATGCCGCGCTTCTCGAGCTCGGTGAGATACACGAAGTCGAACGACGCAATGCTGGCGGCGACGCGGTCTGGCGTCATCCCGGCGAGCTGGCTGCGGGCGAACGCGAGCCGCACGAGATCCAGCTTCTGGATGATGTCGTATGCGAGCCGCGCATCGGTGCGTGCGTACAGCGCGAAGGCCGGGAGATCGTGTCTGTAGTTGTGAAGGATCTCGCCGATGCGATCCTTCACATCTCCCTTCACGGCCTTGCCCTCGCCGAGCACTGCTCGCGCCACTGCATCGAGCGAATAATCCTCCATCCGCACGAACGCGCCGCGCAGCAGGTCGATGCCATCGAGCACCACCCGGCCTGGGATATTGGCCTGGCCGCTGCCGAAGTACCCTTCAGCCTTGCGGATGCGCATCGCACCCGTATCGCGCCCGAGATTGAACGGATGGCGCACGCGCGCCGCCACGCGCTCCAGCACGGTGAAGTCGAAATCGATGGTGTTCCAGCCGGTGATCACGTCCGGGTCGAGCGACCGAACGCGCTCGACGAAGGCCTCCAGCGCCGCACGCTCGTTGAGGCAGCGAGTGGCTTTCTCCGGCATCGGGCGCTCGCTGCCATCGACGATCAGCACTTCGTCGATGGCCGGCGAGAACATCGAGATCGCGAGCAGCTTCTCGCCTTTCGGATCGGTTTCGATGTCGAACGACAGCACGCTCGGCTCGACACTCACCTGCGCAGGGCGCAACACCGGATTGTCGAACACCTTCGTGACGAGCGCGCCGGGCGTGCTCTGCCCTTCGATCTCGCAGCCGCCCTTGATGGCCCGCTCGATGAGATACCGCGTGGCGAAGCGCACGTCCGCTTCGAAGGTGTCGATGCCCGAGTCGTGCAGGCGATCTCGCAGCTCGGGCACCTCTCCCGGAATTTCCGTCTCGATGCGGACCACGAGCTCGCCGTCGAACGTGCGCTTGTCGATCGGGTGCTGCGATCGGGCGCCGAGCGCGCGAGCGCGTTCCGCATCGCTCGCGCGAACGTAGAAGTGAGGATGCTGCCGATCATCCCGCACGAGGAACGTGCCGCCGTCGGCAAGCCGACCGTAGAGATGAACGACTGGCCGGCGATTGAGGATGCGATAGCTGGCCTGAAGAATGAAACCGCGAGTGCTTTCCACCGTGCGAGTTTACGCCCCCGTCGCCGAGACCGCGCGCGACGCGGTCATGGCACCGTCAGGCCACCGTCCACGACGAGCGTGTGGCCCGTGACGAAGGAGGCGGCATCCGAGCACAACCAGACGATGGCCCGAGCGGTTTCCTCGGGTTCGGAGATGCGCTTCATGGGAACCTGGCTCGCGATCACCGAAGAGTCGATCTTGCCTTCGATCATTCGCGCGAGCAGGCCCGTGTTCACCGGTCCGGGCGCCACGGCGTTCACGCGGATGTTCGACGTCGCGAGCTCGAGCGCGCTCGCCTTCGTGAGGCCCACTACGCCGTGCTTGCTGGCGGTGTACAGCGCGACCATCGGAATGCCCGTGACGCCCGCGCTCGATGCGGTGTTGACGATGGCGCCGCCGCCTTTTTCCAGCATGTGCGGAATCTGGTACTTCATGCCGAGCCAGACGCCTTTGAGATTCACACCGATGATGCGATCGAAGTCGTCCGCGGTCGCCTCCTGCACCGGGCCGAAGCGGCCTTCGATGCCGGCGTTGTTGACGGCAGCGTGAATGCGGCCGAAGCGCTCGACGGCGCGGCTCATGAGCTCGCGAATGTCGGCCTCGCGGGTGACGTCGGTTTCGATGAAGAGGGCTTCGGCACCGGCGGCCTTCACGTCCGCTTCGGTTTGGTGGCCGTCCGCGCTCCCGAGGCCGGCGATGACGACGTTTGCGCCCGCGCGCGCGAAGCACACCGCGGTTGCGCGACCGATGCCGGTCGTGCCGCCGATCACGAGCGCGGTTTTGCCATCGAAGCGGTCAGTGGTCGTCGTCACGGGAAGCGCCTTTCGTTCGCTGGGGTCGGCGCAGTTTAGTCTCCAATCGCCCAGCAGGTAGAGGGCTGAGTCCGCCGCGCCCTGGAGGCGGCGGACTGCCGCTAACCCGCGCGCTTGCGAGTTGCCGGACATCTTCTCGGCCACGCGACCATCGAGCCCTTCGCGTGGCCGCGGCGGACAATCAATTCCCGAACAGCGCTTCGATTTCCTCGCGCGTAGGCGGCCGCACGGCGCGCGCTTTTTCCACGCCGTCCTCCAACAGCACGAGCGTCGGCCAGAGCTTCACTCCGAAAGAGCGGCCGAGTCGGTGGCCGCTGCCGTCCTCGATCCGAAGGTGCCGAAGCCCCGGATGGGCGCTCACCGCGGCCGCGATGTGAGGCTGGGCGGCTCGGCAATGCGAGCACCACGACGCGCCAAACTCCAGGAGGGTGAGGCCCGGGAGGTCGTCCACGACCTCGCGGGTGGGCTCAGCTGATGGATTCATGCGATGAGTTTCCTGGGTGGCGCGGACGCTCGTTGGATACTGACGTGCCCGTCGACACAGAGATATCGAAACAAGGAGGTCTGCGGATGAAAGTGGCTGTCATGTTGTGGTTGTTGGGCGCGGTGTCGGGCGCTTCAAGTGCGACGCCGACGCTCGTCGTCGAGCCGTGGCAGCCGAAAGGGATCTCGAGTGCGCAGTTCGAGTCGCACCCGGCCTTCGATCCGCTCACCGGCGATTTCTATTTCGTGCGCAGCACGCCTGATTTCACGGGCTGGCGCATTCTGGTCAGCCACTGCGGCTCGCACGGCTGGAGCGCACCCGAGGCACCGCCCTTTGCGGGAGACGGCGTCGAAGCCGATCCGTTCTTCACGAACGAGGGCCGCGCGCTGTACTTCATCTCCACACGTTCCACGGATGGCGTTCAGCGCAGCGACCTCGATATCTGGCGCGTCGATCGCGCGGCAGACGGCACGTGGGAGGCTCCGGTGCGCCTGCCCGAGCCCATCAACTCGACCGCGCAGGAATGGTTTCCGCGACCTGGTCCAGACGGCTGGCTCTACTTCGGCTCGGGCCGGCCCGGCGGCTTCGGGCGCACCGACATCTGGCGTGGCAGGCAGGATGACACCGGCAAGTGGATCGTCGAGAACGCCGGCCCCACCCTCAATTCACCGGCCGACGAGTACGAGCCGCTGCCCTCCCCGGACGGTCAGAGCCTGATTCTCATGGCGATCGACGGGCTTTACGAAAGCCGACGGGAGGGGGATGGCTGGTCGCCCCGCCGCAAGCTCGACGCGCCGGTCAATGTGAACGGCAGCGAGATCGGCGCGCTCTTCTCGCCCAGCGGCCTCTCGCTGCTGTTCGCGCGGGATCTCAAAGGCACGCTGAGCGGCGAGCTCTTCGTGTGGCACATCCAGGGACGTGAAGACTGGCCGCCCCGCTGCCCGCGCCAATAATTGCCAGCAGTTGCCGGTGCCGGCCTGCGCAAGCAGGCGCCGCGCGCCACGGAACCTCTGCGCGCCCCACGGGATTCTGCGCGCCCCACGGGACTCTGCGCGCCCCACGGGACTCTGTGCGCCCACGGAACCTCTGCACGCCCACGGAACGTCGAAAAGAACATCGCCCGCCCAGGCACGCCTGAGCGGGCGACTATTCTCACTCTTGGGCCTCTTACTGCTCGTGCTGATTGCCGGTGCTCGGCCCCGGCGGCGCCCCCGGCGGTGGCGCATTCTTCAGCTCGTTGGCTCGCTCCGTCAGATAGGCACGGATGGCCACCGTATCGTCCGGCTGCAGCGCATTGGCGAATGAGGCCATGCCCTTCTCCGACCGCACGCCCTTCAGCACCACATCATCGAACCCCGCCTGCGAATGCAGGAGCGGCGTGCGAGTGAGATCCGGGAAGTTCGCCCCGCGCGTCTGCCCGCGATCCCCGTGGCACGCCGCGCAGTACTTGCCGTATTCCTCGAGACCCGTCTTCACCACCTCGGCCGAACCGAAGTTCGCCGGCGGATCGAGCGGCGGCGGCGTGTAGGGCTTCGTCGGCGGCAAGGTCACCGTGCCACCGAGCTTGAAGACGAGCAGACGCGAGTAGTTCGGCGCGAAGTAGCCACCCGCTGCCGCGCCGCCCACGCTGACCGCCACGTACTGCGTGCCATCCACCTCATAGGTGATCGGCGGCGCCTGCGAGCTGGTCTGCGTTTCGAAGCGCCAGAGCTTCTCGCCCGTCTTCGAATCGAACGCGCGAAACTCCTGGGCGGGACCGCCGCCCTGGAACACGAGCCCGCCCGCCGTGGCGAGCGCACCGCCCGAGCCGGTCTCGTTCATCTCGCTCTGCCACAGCTGCTTGCCCGTGGCGAGATCGATGGCCTGCAGGTACCCCGTGAAGCCCCGCTTCGCATCGGGATGCTTCTCGAAGAACGTGAACTGCGCGGCGAAGTCGATGCCGAGGTTGTAACCCACCGAGCTCGGCTTGTAGTTCGGGTCTTCCACCATCGGGAAGTACGCGAGCTGCGTCGGCACGTAGATGGTGCCGGTGGTCGGGTCATACGCGTTCGACTGCCAGCCGTGCGCGCCCTGCACGCCCGGCTCGAGATTGAACGGCTTGCCTTCCGAATAGCGCGCCTCTTTCTTTACGCGCGGGCGGCCCGTCTTCATGTCCACGCCATCCGCCCAGTTCACACCGGTGAACGGCTCGGCGCGCAGCAGTTTGCCGGTCGCGGCCTCGAGGATGTAGAAGAAGCCGTTCTTGCTCGGCTGCACGAGCACGTGCTGCTCCTTGCCGTCGATCGTCATGTCGACGGTCATCATTGGGCTCGTGGCGTCATAGTCCCACGTGTCGGCCGGCGTTTCCTGGTAGTGCCACACGTACTCGCCGGTATCCGGCTTCACCGCGATGATCGAGGCGAGATACAGGTTGTCCTTGCCCGACTTGTCGCGCTTGCGCTGGTTCCAGGGCGTGCCGTTGCCAGTGCCGAAGTACAGGAGGTCCGTCTTCGGGTCATAGACGATGGAGTCCCACACGGTGCCGCCACCGCCGAGCTTCCACCACTCGCCGCTCCAGGTCGCGGCGGCCTTCTTCATGGCCTCGTTCTCGAACGGCTTGCCCGGGTCGCCGGGCACTGTGTAGAAGCGCCACACCTGCTCGCCGGTCTCGGCGTCATACGCGGCGATGTAGCCGCGCACGCCGTACTCGCCACCGGAATTGCCGATGAACACCTTGCCCTTCGCGACACGCGGCGCGCTGGTGATGGAGTAATGCCACGACTCGTCGATGGTCATCTTCTCCCACACCGGCTTGCCGGTCTTCGAATCGATCGCGACCAGGCGCCCGTCGAGCGTGCCGACGTAGATCTTGCCGTTATAGGCCGCGATGCCACGGTTCACGATTCCGCAGCAGACGTTCTGCGCCACCCGCTCGCCCTTCGACTGCGGGTTGTACTGCCACAGCTGCTTGCCCGTGCGCGCGTCGAACGCATAGACCTTGCTCCACGCCGTGGAAACGTAGATCGCGCCGTCGATCGCGAGCGGCGTGCCGGCCTGTGTGAGGTTCGTGTCGTAGTCCGCGAACCACGCAAGGCCCAGCGTGTTCACATTGTCTTTGTTGATTGCGGAGAGCGTGCTGTAGCGCTGCTCCGAGTAGGTGCCGTTGTAGGTCATCCATTGCTGCGGCTCGTCGGCCGCATTGAGCAGGCGCTCGGTGGTGACCTTCTCTGCGCCGAGGATTGCCGCTGACGGCGACCCATTCTCCTCTCCGGGCGCCGCGGTCTTCTGGCAGCCCACAATCCCTGCACCCATCAGTAAACCGAGGCCGACGGCCAAAGTACGATTCAACACGAGGTCCCCCGCCAAAGTACGATTCGATTTTCGGACACAGTCTGAAATTCCCGGCCGTTTTCGGGCTTTGCCCGACGCGCGGCACGCGAGGCAGGCATTCTAATGACAACGCTCCGTCCGGCCAGCGGTGAATTGCCGGACGGTCCACCGACGGGACTGGAATCCGCGCAACTCGTTCGCGCGCTCAGCGTATTGCGCGTTTTATGTAGCCCGCGCGCCCGAACTGACGCCTGAAAGGCGTGATTTCAAGACGCCGCGCGGGCGCGGGGCGCGCGCTCGGGCCGGCACAGCAGCCAGTCGATGTGCTCCCAGCGCGCCCTGGCGACCGAACGGATGATGGCCGCCGCGAACGCCAGGACCACTTCCCCCTCGGCAACCATGAGGATTTCCTGCGGGTCGCCGTTGGCTCGGGCCGCGAGCACCGCCACCGCCATGAGCGTGAGCATCACCACTACGGCAAGCGCCCCTTCGGCGAAGCGCAAGCCCCGCGTCACCATGAGGCCGAGATAGGTGCTCAGAATCGTGCTGAGAATGAGCAGCGGCACGCCCATGGCGAGCAGCGAGACGGGCAAGGCTGCGTAGCTGCCGATGCCCACCATGAGCGCGATCAGCGCCCCCCTGATCGGTGATCTCGCGCATCGGATAGAACATGATGATGAGGATGACGATCAGCCCCTTCACGTAACCCGCGATGGAGCGTTCGCTCGTGATGAACCACAAAGCGAGGTACAGCCACCCCGTCGTGAGAAACGATCCCGAGAGCTGCACATGAAAGTTGCCGAGATGCGCGTGCCGAAGGCGTAGGTCAGCACGAGCCGCGCGACAGCGACGCTTCGACGGTGATGCTATTCATCTGTGTCCTCCCAGTTGGCGTGCAGGCGGTCGAGAGGCACATCACAAATGCGGTAGAGTCGCGACACATTGCGGAGGATCGTCCATGCGCTCGATTGCTGTCGGAGTGTTGCTCGCGCTGGTTCTATGCGCCTGCGAATCCCAGTCGCCCGCGCCCCCTGAAACGGATGCGGCACAGGTGCAGGCCGCCGCGCGCCAGCCGGCGGCGGATGGCGCCATGTGCGGCGGGTATCCCGGCGTTCAGTGCATGGAAGGCAGCTACTGCGCCATCGAGAAAGGTCAGTGCAAAGTCATAGCGGACGTGACGGGCCAGTGCCAGAAGAAACCAGAGGTCTGCACGCAGCAGTATCAGCCCGTGTGCGGATGTAACGGCAAGACGTACTCGAACCCCTGCATGGCCGCCGCCGCGGGAACGAGCGTCGCAAGCGATGGGGAATGCGAATGAGCGACACAGTCCGAACCGGGCGCTGCCTCTGCGGCGCCGTCACCGTAGAGCTCAAGGGCAAACCGCTCGCCGTGTCGCTCTGCCACTGCGTCAATTGCCAGAAGACGTCGGGCTCGGCCTTCTCCGTGATCGCGCTCGTGCCCATCGGCAACGTGCGCTTCAACGGGCCGGTGAGCATCTTCAACGACGTGGCCGACAGTGGCATCGGTTTCGAGCGGTGCTTCTGCCCTGGGTGCGGATCGCCGGTGGAAAGCCGCTCGCCACAGCTCGCCGCGCGCGGCATCACCATCGTGAAGGCAAGCCTGTTCGACGACACCACCTGGCTGCAGCCCCACGAGCAGATCTACTGCCAGAGCTCGCAACGGTGGCTGAACGGCGGGATCGCGGGCATTCGACAGTGGCCCGCGATGGCCGTGCGCAATATCTGAGAGAGCGCCGCGACTACTCGCGGCACTCGAAGCTCGACGCCTTCTCCCGGTCGCCCGTTCCCTTGTAGTGCGCGTGTTTCGGGTACGGGCACAGCGGACGGCTGCGACCCGGGAAGGACTGGCCGGTTGCTTCCACCGCATCCGGCGCGGCGCCCTTCTCCACCCAGTTCTCGATCGACGTCAGCATGTCGAAGCGGTCGAGCGTCGCCGCGCCTCCGGCGCAATGGCCCATGCCGGGCACCAGGAACAAACGGCTCTTGCTCGTGACAACTTCGGGGCCGCCGTTGGCGCCGGTCATTTCCGTGTAATAGCGAATGGTGTCCTTCGCGGAGAACCACGGATCGCTCACGCCGTGGAAGAACATGAGTTTCCCGCCGTGCTGGAAGAACGTATCGAGCTGCGTCCAGTGCGCGCTGTCGCCCACCGCGGCCTTCGGGTCCGCGGCGATGCGCGCCTCCCGGTCCACGTCCATCGTCGTATCGAACGTCGGCGGACCGACGGGGCTCGGCCCG